>NZ_JACVUR010000018.1:0-101423 GCF_016516495.1 Delftia sp. S65 | reverse complement strand
CGAAGGCCGCGTGGTGCGCATGTGGGAGGCCATGGAAACCTATCTGAACCGGCGCCAGCCGCTGATCATCATCGCGGGTGCCGACTACGGCCAGGGCAGCTCGCGCGACTGGGCGGCCAAGGGAGTGCGGCTGGCCGGGGTCGAGGCGGTGGTGGCCGAAGGCTTCGAGCGCATCCACCGCACCAACCTCATCGGCATGGGCGTGCTGCCGCTGCAGTTCGTGCCGGGCACCGACCGCAAGATCCTGGGGCTGGACGGCACGGAGATCTATGGCGTGGAAGGCGAGCGCACGCCGGGCACCCAACTCACGCTGGTGGTCGAGCGCCGCAACGGCCAGACGCTGCGCGTGCCCGTGACCTGCCGGCTGGACACGGCCGAGGAGGTATCGGTCTACGAGGCGGGCGGCGTGCTGCAGCGCTTTGCCCAGGACTTTCTTGCACAGACACAGGACGCTTGATGAACACCACACCCCAGATCCGCATTCCCGCCACCTACCTGCGCGGCGGCACCAGCAAGGGCGTGTTCTTTCGCCTGCAAGACCTTCCGGAGGCTGCGCAACAGCCGGGCCCCGTGCGCGACGCCATCCTGCTGCGCGCCCTGGGCAGCCCCGACCCTTACGGCAAGCAGATCGACGGCATGGGCAATGCATCGTCGAGCACCAGCAAGGCCGTGATCCTCTCGGCCAGCACGCGCGAAGGCCATGACGTGGACTACCTGTTCGGCCAGGTCTCCATCGACCGGCCCTTCGTGGACTGGAGCGGCAACTGCGGCAATCTCTCGGCCGCCGTGGGGCCCTGCGCCATCCACATGGGATTGATAGCCCCTGCGCGCATTCCACGCAACGGCACGGCCACCCTCCGCATCTGGCAGGCCAATATCGGCAAGACCATCGTGGCCCATGTGCCCATCACGGACGGCCAGGTGCAGGAGACGGGCGACTTCGAGCTCGATGGCGTGACCTTTCCTGCGGCCGAGGTGGCGTTGGAGTTCCTGGACCCTGCCGATGAGGGAGAGGACGGAGGCGCCATGTTCCCCACGGGCCACCTCGTGGATCGCCTGGATGTGCCTGGCGTGGGCAGCTTTGCAGCCACGCTGATCAATGCGGGCATTCCGACCATCTTCCTGAACGCAAAGGACCTGGGCTACACGGGCTGCGAGCTGCAGGACGCCATCAACGGCGATGCCGAGGCGCTGGCGCGCTTCGAGGCCATACGCGCCCACGGCGCCCTGCAGATGGGCCTGATCCAGGAACTGTCCGAAGCCGCCAGGCGCCAGCACACGCCCAAAATCGCCTTTGTGGCACCGCCAGCGCCCTACACGGCCTCCAGCGGCAAACGCATCGAGGCGGGCGATGTGGACCTGCTGGTGCGCGCCCTGTCCATGGGCAAGCTGCACCACGCCATGATGGGCACGGCGGCGGTGGCCATCGGCACGGCGGCAGCGGTGCCGGGCACGCTGGTGAATCTGGCGGCGGGCGGCGGCGAACGCGGCGCCGTTCGCTTCGGCCATCCCTCCGGCACGCTGCGCGTGGGCGCCGAGGCCCGGTTGGTGAATGGCCAGTGGCAGGTGACCAAGGCCTTGATGAGCCGCAGCGCGCGCATCCTGATGGAAGGCTGGATCAGGGTGCCTGGCGAAGTGTTGAACGCCGCGTGAATGCGCAGGGCCCGGCTTCAGGCCTGCGCCGTGCTCACGCCTGGCCGGTCAGCGCCGCTGCGTGCCACGTCTGCAGTTGCTCCAGCGTGTTCGTCGTGCCGCCGCAGGCCACCACCAGCACGCGCTTGAAGCCTTGCAGCGCAGGTGCGCCTGCGTAGGCCAGGGCCAGCGCGGCACCGCAGGCGGGCTCCACATGCAGGCGATGGTCATCAATGAAGCACAGGCAGGCGTCCAGCGCCTGCGCATCCGTCACCACGGCGCTGCGCACGGGGTGCACCTGCGCCAGATCGAAGGCCCGCTGGCAGACCTGACGCGCGCCCAGCGAAGTGGCAACGCTGGTGATGCGGTCCAGCAGCACGCGGCGGCCCTGGGCTAGCGACTGCGCCAGGGAGTCGGCGCCGGCCGTCTCCGCGGCAATCACGGGCACATCGGTCCAGCCATGGCGCTCCAGGCCCTGCACCACGCCGGCCAGCAGGCCGCCGCCGCCCACGGCCAGCACCACGGCGTCGGGCTTGAAGTCGGCAGCGGCCAGCTCATCGACCAGGGTGGAATGCCCTGCCCACAGCAGCGGGTCGTCAAACGGATGGACAAAGGCATCTTCGGCGCCCAACAGGGACTGGGCCAGGGCATTGGCCTCGTCCCAGACGGCGCCATGCACGATCAGCTCGGCGCCCTGGGCACGGATCAGTGCCCGCGCATGCTCGGTCGTGGTTTGCGGCACGACCACGGTGACGGGTATGGACAGCTGCCGCCCGGCATAGGCCACGGCAATGCCGGCATTGCCGCCCGATGAGGCCACAAAGCGCTTCTTGCCCTGGCGCGCCAGGGTCTCGCAGGCATGGCCTATGCCGCGCAGCTTGAATGATCCGCAGGGTTGCAGCGCATCCAGCTTGAGCCAGATTTCAGGACCACCGGCGTGGCTCAGGGCATGGGACGGGATAAGGGGAGTGAAGGTGTGCAAAGGCATGGGATGGCAGTGTAGGACTGGCGTTCAGCCGCGATAATCCCTTGGCTTTTCAAATATTCTTTGCGCCATGAGCACAAATCAAGCCCTGCCCCTGTTTGGAGAAATGGCCATCTTCGTCAAGGTCGTGGACACGGGCAGCTTCTCCGAGGCCGCACGCCAGCTGGGCAGCACGCCATCGGCCACCAGCCGGGGCGTGGCGCGGCTGGAAAGGGCTCTGGGCCTGCGCCTTCTGGAACGCACCACGCGCAAGCTGCGCCTGAGCGAGGCCGGCCGCGAGGTGCATGCGCGCTGCCTGGACATGGTGGGCGCCGCACAGGCCGTCATGGCCGCGTCCCTGCTGCAGGACGCGCAGCCGCGCGGCCTGGTGCGCATCAGCGTGCCCAAGGCCGTGGGCCGTACCGTGGTCCATCCCCACATGCCCGACTTCCTGGCCCTGTATCCGGCGGTCGACGTGCAGATGCGGCTGGAAGACCGCTACATGGACCTGATCGACGACCCGGTGGACCTGGCCATACGCATCACCAACCACCCGCCACCGGGCCTCATGGGTCGCCACCTGATGGACATCGACCATCTGCTGTGCGCCTCGCCCCAGTACCTGGCCCGGCACGGCACGCCCGTGCATCCACTGGAGCTCAAGGCCCACAGCTGCATCTACCTGGGCGAGGAGCCCGGCGACGCGCACTGGAAGCTGCGCGGCCATGGCAAGACCGTCACCGTGGCCGTGCGCGGGCGCTATGCCGCCAACCACACCGGTGTGCGGCTGGACGCCGTGCTGCAGCACATCGGCATCGCCAGCCTGCCCCGCTTCACGGCACGCGAGGCCCTGGCGGACGGGCGCATCGTGCAAGTGCTGCCGGACTGGAACTTTCTGCCCAACTACAGCGGCCAGCTGTGGATTCTTCACCCGCCCACGCGCCACCTGCCGCTCAAGCTGCGCGTGCTGATGGATTTCCTGGCCGAGCGGCTGGCCAGATCCGTTGCGCCGCCGCTTTCATAGCTCAAGCCGGCATAAGCCCACCGCCCCGCACGCAGTGCGCACGATGCGCGAACGCAGGCAATGCAACGGCTCAGGGCCTGCACTTCACTCTCCGTCCCCCTGACTGCGCAGCCTGCGCCACAGCGTGGCCCGGCTGATGCCCAGGATCTCGCAGGCGCGGCGCTGGTCGCCCTGCACCTGCTCCAGTACTTCGCGCATGCGCTGGCACTCGGCATCGCGCCGGGCCTCGCGCAACTGCAGTTGCCGCTGCTGTGCGGGCAGGGTCTGAACGGTACCCTGCCCAGCCCCGTCGCATTCAGGAAACAGCTCCCGCAACCGGCCCATGTCCACGCGGCCAGCGCTGTCACGCAGGTCGTGGCGGCAGGCCAGCAGGCGCTCCACCCAGTTGTCCAGCTCTCGCGCATTGCCGGGCCAGCGGTGCGCGGTGGCCAAATCCAACAGGGCTTCCAGCAAGGGCTCCAGTGAAGAGGCCTCGGCCTGCAGCGACTGCGTGCGCAAACGTCGCGCAAGCATGGTGCGGGCCAGGGCCTGGACATCGCCCTGTCCGCGTTCGTGCAGTCCGGGCATGGCCAGGCGCAGCACGGCCAGGCGGTAGAACAGGTCGCGCCTGAATTCACCGCGCTCGACCAGGGCCGCCAGATCGGCATGCGTGGCGGCGATGACGCGCAGGTCCACGGGCACGGACGTGGTGGAGCCCACGCGCAGCACTTCGCGCTCCTGCAGCACGCGCAGCAGGCGGGACTGCAGGGCCAGCGGCATGTCCCCGATCTCGTCCAGGAACAAGGTGCCCGTATGGGCCGCCTCGATCAGCCCGGTCTTGCCGCCGCGCCGCGCGCCGGTGAAAGCGCCTTCGTCGTAGCCGAAGAGTTCGCTCTCCAGCAGGCTTTCCCCCAGGGCCGCGCAGTTGACGGCCAGAAAGGGCTGGGCGGCGCGCCGGCTGGCGCGGTGCATGCCCTGGGCCAGCAACTCCTTGCCCGTGCCGCTGTCGCCCTGGATGAGCACGGTGGCATCGCTGGCCGCGAACTGGCGCGCCAGGCGGCGCACGCGCTGGGCGGGTTCGCTGTCGCCCGCGTAGTCTTCGATGCGCCAGCGCACGCCCGCGCCGCGCAGGCTGCGGTTGGCGCGCAGGTGGCGGTCGGCGCGCTGGATGGTGGCGGGGTCGCGGCAGACCAGCAAGGCGCCCGTGAGCTGGCCGTTTTCCACGATGGACGCGCGCCGTACCACCAGGGTGCGCATGGCCAGCTGGACCACGTCTTCACTGCCTTCGGGCTCCAGGGACTGCGACTGCAGCGCCTGCGCCAGTGCCAGCGCGGGCGCCACCTCGTCCAGCAGCCGGCCATGCAGCGCCTTGGCGGGCGCTCCCAGCAGGGCCGCCATGGTGGGGTTCAGTGCCTGGATGCAGCCTTGCGTGTCCACGGCGACCACGCCGTCCTGCAACTGGCCGAGCACGGTTTCCAGCCGCTGGTGGCGGGCGCGCTCGGCATGGCGGTGGCGTGCCAGCAGCACCGCGTCGCGCAGGGCCTGCAGCACGGCGCCGTCGGAGTACAGCAGCACGCTGGGAATGCCGGCCTGCTCGGCCAGGTCGGCAACCAGCCCTGGCGCGACCACGGCACCCACGCCTGCGGCCTGCAGCGCACGCACGCAGGCCTGGGCATCCTCGGGCCCGTGGTAGCTGAACTGGGCAATGCCGGCGCCGAACAGCGCGTCGAACTGGGCCAGGTGCGGCGAGGGATGGTCGAACGACACCAGCCCGATGCGCGGCGTGCCGCCCGCCTGCGCCAATTCCCGCGCGCTGGCCAGCGCCTGCAGCAGATCGAAGCCGCGCACCTCGATCATGACCACGGGAATGTCGACATGCTCGCGCACCCAGGCACCACTGGCGCCGGCGGCCACCAGGGCGTCTATGGGCTCGACCGCCTGCAGCGCGCGCACGGCCTGCACAGCGTCGTCAAAGGCCGCGCTGACATGCTCCACACGCACCTGGTCGCCCACCGCCAGGGACATGCGCTCCAGCACGCGGCCGATGCGATGGCGGCCTATGGTGACGACACGGGGCCATGCCGCGCGGGGGGCGGACGGGGTTCCAGGGACAGGGGCCACGACTGATTCATTCATGCAACCGATTATTTCATTCATGCAACATCACGCTGCATGAATCCAGCAGCAGGTTCCGCCCCATCCTCTTGTGAACTGAAAAATGCATTCAGATCAATGGCTTGCAAAAACAAGGGTTTACCCTTTATTGCCATGGCATGCAGCTTGCAAACAAGGCAGGCGTTTCAATCATTTCAAGTATTTCCAGGAGACTCCCCATGCACCAGCCATCCCGCCTGCCCCGCCGCACCGCCCTGGCCGCCCTGCTTGCCACCGTGCTGCCGCTGGCCGGCGTGTCGTTTGCCGCGCCTGCCGCCGATGCCTGGCCCACCCGCCCCATCCGCCTGGTGGTGCCGTTCTCTGCAGGCGGCGCCAACGACCTGATGGCCCGCTCGGCCGCCGAAGGTGCGTCCAAAATCCTGGGCCAGCCCGTGGTCATCGACAACCGGCCCGGCGCAGGCGGCACCGTGGGCGCCGACATCGTGGCCAAGGCCCAGCCAGATGGCTACACCCTGCTGGTGAGCGCGGCCGGCGTGATCTCCAACAGCATGATCAAGAAGACCATGCCGTTCAAGGACGATGCGCTGGTGCCCGTGGCCATGATCGGACTGGCGCCTTCGGTGATCGTGGTTCCCAAGAACGCGCCCTACCAGAACCTGCGAGATTTCGTCGAGGCATCGAAGAAGGGCCAGGGCTTCAATTTCGCCACGGCCGGCACGGGCAGCACGCCGCATTTCGTGGCCGAGATGCTGAACGTGAAGTACGGCGCACAGCTGCAGCCCGTGCCCTACAAGAGCGGATCGGAAAGCACGACGGCCGTGCTGGGCGGCCAGGTGGAGGGCACGTCGGAGGCCAGCATCATCGCCCTGCCCCACATCCTCAATGAGGGCAAGTTCAAGGCCCTGGCCACGACCTGGACGCAGCGCATCTCAGCCTATCCGCAACTGTCCACCGCCGTGGAGCAGGGCTTTGCCGAGCTGCAGATCGCGCACTGGGCCGGCATCCACGCGCCCAAGGGAACGCCGGCCGCCATCCTGGACAAGCTGGCCGCCGCCGTGGACCAGGCCATGAAGGAGCCGGCCACCGTGGAGAAGCTCAAGGGCCTGGGCATCGAACCCATCGGCGGCACGCGCGCCGAGTTCGTGAAATTCACCGATGCCGAGCGCAAGCGCCTGGGCGAGATCGTCAAGGCCGCGAAGATGCAGGAAAAGTGAGCCGCTCCCGCCACAACCACGGATCCCAACCGAGACAAGACACCATGAATACCCGCCGCAATACCCTCCGCCTGAGCTTGGGGCTGGCCCTGAGCGCCACCGCCGCCGCTGCGGCCCTGCTCGCCGCCCCCGCCACCGCCGTGGCCCAGGGCGCAGATGCCTGGCCCTCGCGCCCCATCAAGCTCATCGTGCCCTATGCGGCCGGCGGCTTTGCCGATACGCGGGCCCGCAAGATCGCCGACAAGATAGGCCAGAGCCTGGGCCAGCCCATCGTGATCGACAACCGCGGCGGCGCGGGCGGCGTGACGGGCACGGATGCCATTGCCAAGGCCACGGACGGCCACACTTTCGGCTTCGGCTCGCCAGGCCCGCTGGTGACCAATCCCATGCTGATGAAAAAGCTGCCCTACAACGCCGCACGCGACCTGCAGCCCATCATCCTGATCGAAGAGGCGCCGCTGATCCTGACCACGGCGCCCAACCAGCCGTTCAAGACCGTGGCCGAGCTGGTGGCTGCAGCCAAGGCCAAGCCGGGCACGCTGACGTATGGATCGTCGGGCGTGGGCGGCGCCCACCACCTGTCGGGCGAGCTGCTGGCCTTCCAGACGCGCACGGACATGGTCCATGTGCCCTACAAGGGCGGCGCGCTGGCAGCCACCGACCTGATGGGCGGCCACCTGGCCTTCATGTTCGAGATGGGCTATGCGGCCCTGCCCGCCATCCAGGGCGACAAGGTCAAGGCGCTGGCCGTGTCCAGCAAGCAGCGACTGAAGGTGCTGCCAAGCGTGCCCACGCTGGATGAGGCGGGCATCAAGGGCTTCGAGTCGTACAACTGGCTGGGCATGATCGCGCCGGCCAGCACGCCGCCGGCCGTGATCGAGCGCCTGAACAAGGCCGTGAACGAGGCACTCAAGGACGCCGAGGTGCGCGCCATGATCGAGAACACGGGCGGCATGGTCATGGGCGGCACGCCCCAGGCCTACGGCAAGTTCATCGAGGCCGAGCGCGCCAAGTGGGGCCCGGTGATCAAGAACGCCAACATCACGCTGGACTGAGCGCCAGCCCGCGCATCGCTTTTTCCCATCCGACACCACCATCCATGAACACCAAGCAACAACTCAAGGCCCTGGCCGAAGCGCGCCGCGGCGTGCTCGTGCCCGGCGCATTCAACGCACTGTCCGCGCGCGTCGTGGCCGATCTCGGCTTCGAGGCCATCTATGTGACCGGTGCCGGCGTGACCAATATGTGGTTCGGCCTGCCCGACCAGGCCTTCATGGGCCTGACCGACATCGCCGACCACACGGCCCGCATCCGCGACGCGGTGGATCTGCCGCTGATCGTCGATGCCGACACCGGCTTCGGCAACGCGCTCAACACCTACCATGCGGTGCGCACGCTGGAGCGCGCGGGCGCCGACTGCATCCAGATCGAGGACCAGATCAGCCCCAAGCGCTGCGGCCATTTCAATGGCAAGGAAGTGATTTCCACCGAGGAAATGCTGGGCAAGATCAAGGCCGCCGTGGACGCGCGCCGCGACCAGGGCACGCTGATCATGGCGCGCACCGATGCCTGCGCCACCCAGGGCTTCGAGGCCGCCGTCGAGCGCGCCCAGCGCTTTGCCGAGGCGGGCGCCGACATCCTTTTTGTCGAGGCCGTGACCCAGGCCGATGAGATCCGCGCCCTGCCCCAACGGCTGGCCAAGCCCCAGCTGATGAACATGGTGATCGGAGGCAAGACGCCCATCACCGACGCGGGCGAGCTGGCAGACCTGGGCTATGGCCTGGTGCTGTATGCCAATGCCGCGCTGCAAGGCGCCGTGGCCGGCATGCAAAAGGCGCTGGGCCAGCTGCGCAACGAGCGCAGGGTGGACGAGAACCCCGCTGTGGTCGCCCCCTTTGCCGAGCGCCAGCGCCTGGTCAACAAGCCGTTCTGGGACGCGCTGGAAAAGAAGTACGAGTGAAGCGCGAGTGAAGTTCGAGCGAGGGCGGGCTGGCGCAGCGCCGCTCAGCCGCTCAGCCCCTCGCAGGCGCCTTCCACCCCTTGAGCGTCAACTCCAGCGCCTGCAGCGCCTGCTGCAGGCGTTCGGGGGGCGCCCCTTCCTCGGCGATCCAGAACGCGGATTCCACCAGGCAGCCATTGAGCAGCCGCGACATGGCCAGCGGGCTGGCGCGCACGATCACGCCGCGCTCCATGAGCTGCTCCAGGTAGCCGGCCACGAAGGCGATGCAGGCGCGGTGCTGCTCGCCCTGGTCCGTGCCGGTGAGCACGGCGCGCGCATCCTGCAGCACGATGCGGCGTATCTCGCCCTCCTGCGCCATGGCCAAGTAGGCGCGGCAGTAGGCCAGGAACCCCTCCCAGGGGTCGGCATGGTCGGCCAGCACCTGCTCCAGGCGTGCGTCCATCTCGGCATCCATCTGCGCCACCACGGCGGCCAGCAGGCCCGGCTTGCCACCGAAATGGTGGTACAACGCGCCGCGCGTCAGCCCGGCATTGGCCGTCAATTCGTCCATGGAGGCTTGGGAATAGCCCTGGCTGCCAAAGGCCTCGCGCGCAGCCTCGATGAGCTTGGCGCGTGTCTCCTCGATCATGCTGGCCCGGCTTTTGCGCATGGCGCACTCCATTCACATACAAAACGTATGCCAATGATACGGCGCGTCATGGGCAGCCCGTAGAATTGCTGACATACGCCGCGTATGTGATTGCAGCGGCCTGTCCGTTTTCCGAGGTTTCCATGTTCCACGCCTACCGCCAGCTGTTCACCCGGCCCGGCACGGCCGCCTTTGTGCTGGCCGGTCTCCTGGCCCGCCTGCCCCTGTCGATGACGGGCATCGGCCTGATCACCATGCTGTCCCAGCAGCGCGGCGCCTACACGCTGGCCGGCGCGGTCGCGGCCTGCTTTGCGCTGTCCATTGCGGTGCTGGCCCCGCGCATCTCGGCCCTGGTGGACCGCCATGGCCAGCGCAAGGTACTGCCCTGGGCAGCGGCCGTGAGTGCTGCCGCCATGTTTGCGCTGCTGGCCTGCGCGCATTGGCAGGGACCGGATTGGCTGCTGCTGGTGCTGGCAGCGCTGGTGGGTGCCCTGCCCAGCATGCCGGCCATGGTGCGTGCGCGCTGGACCGTGCTGCTGCGCGGCACGCCCCAGCTGCAGACGGCCTATGCGCTGGAGGCCGTGCTGGACGATGTCTGCTTCATCGTCGGCCCGCCGCTGTCGGTAGGCCTGAGCATGGTGCTGTTCCCCGAGGCCGGGCCGCTGGCCGCCTCCTTGCTGCTGCTGGTGGGCGTGGCGCTGTTCGTGGCCCAGCGCCGCACAGAGCCGCCCGTGGACACATCGCAGCAGCGCACGCGCCAGCAGTCGCTGGCCCGCCATCCCGTGGTGCGCACGCTGGCGCTGTTCATGCTGGCCCAGGGCATCATCGTGGGCACCATCGACGTGGCCAGCGTGGCCTTTGCCACGCAGCAGGGCCAGCCGGCGGCGGCCAGCATCGTGCTGTCGTTCTATGCGCTGGGGTCCTGCGTGATGGGACTGGTGTTCGGCACGCTGCGCCTGAAGGCGCCGCTGCACCGCCAGATTGCCTGGGTGGGCGCCTCGGTCTGCATCACCGCCGTGCCCCTGCTGCTGGCCACCAATGTGTTCACACTGACCCTGGCCGTGTTGCTGGCCGGCATTACCTTCGGGCCGACCATCACCGTGGCCATGGGCCTGGTGGAGCAGCAGGTGCCGCACCAGCGCCTGACCGAAGGCATGACCTGGCTGCTGACCGGCATTGCCATGGGCGTGGCACTGGGCGCGGCCGCCGCAGGCTGGGCCACCGACCTGTGGGGCGCGCGCATTTCCTTCGTGGTGGCGCTGCTGGCCGGTGTCGCCATGTGGGCCCTGGGCGTGCTGGCCGCACGCCAGGCACGAGCGAAAGAGGGCCCGCCTGCCGAAGACGCAGCCGCTGCCTGCACCTGAACACGGCCCTAACGCCCGCGCCAGCCCAGACCGCTCAGGCCGCTCAGGCCGTGGCCATCAAGGCCAGCAGCTCGGCCAGGCGCTGGCGCATCCACAGCGCTTCGGCCCCGGGCGCCAGCCCTTCCAGCCACAGCATGCGCACGGTCAGCGGCGGCAGCGCCAGCCCCTCGCAGGCGCGTTGCCGCAGATGCGGGCGCAGATCGCCGAACTCGGCAATATTGACCGGCAGGATGGCCCAGCCCAGGCCGTCGGCCACCATGTCGGCAATCACATAGAAGCTGTTGGAGCGCCAGACGGCGGGACTGAGCACGGTGTCCTCCACGCCCTCGATGTGCATCAGCAACTGGCGGTGCGCGGCCAGCTGCCTGCGCGTGAGGGCCGCCGTGCCATCGAGCACATGGCCCTTGGCCACGCAAATGGTCTGCGGCACGCTGCCGATATGGCGCTGGGCGCAGGTGGCCGGCGCAGGCGCTCGGTCGAACTGGAAGGCGACCTGGGCACGCTGCGCCGCCACATGCTCGGCCACTTCGGAGGCCGTGCCGTTCAGCACGGTCAGCTCCATGGCCGGAAAGCGCGCCGCCAGCTCCTTGAACAGCTGGGCCAGCGGCACATAGGGCAGCGCCTCGTCCAGCGCAACGGCCAGGCGTGCCTGCCCGCCTGAGGCCAGGGCGCGGGCGCGGTGGTCCATGGCCTGGGCCTGGTGCAGCAGGGACCGGGCCTCCAGCAGCATCACCTCCCCTGCCGCCGTCAGCTGCACGCGGCGCCCCACGCGGTCGAAGAGCTCCAGCCCCAGGTCGGCTTCCAGCAGGCCGATGGCCGTGCTCACGGCCGACTGCGCACGGCCCAGGCGGCGGGCGGCCTCGGTCATGGTGCCGGCCTCGGCCACCGCCACAAAATGCTTCAGCCTGTCGAGTGTCCATTCCATCCATCAATTTTATGGATTGAATCAAACTTTGATGAATCATTTCATTGATGGAAACTGTGGTTTTCATCAAGAAGGAAGCCCTGGCCCACAAGGCCCGGGGCAAACAGGTGCTTTATGGCGTTCACAACGCAAACCCAGAACCCCGTTGCGGGGCATCTTCCAAAATCCCAGGCGGCCGATCCGCGCCGCTGGCTGGTGCTGGCCATCGTCTCGGTGGCGCTGCTGCTCATCGTCATCGACATGACGGTGCTCTACACGGCGCTTCCGCGCCTCACGCATGACCTGGCGGCCACGGCCTCGGCCAAGCTGTGGATCGTCAACATCTACGCGCTGGTGGTCTCAGGCCTGCTGCTGGGCATGGGCACGCTGGGCGACAGGCTCGGTCACAAGCGGCTGTTCATGGCCGGGCTGTGCGTGTTCGGCGTGGCATCGCTGTGCGCGGCCTTTGCGCCCTCGCCCGCCCTGCTGATTGCGGCACGTGCGCTGCTGGGAGTGGGCGCGGCGATGATGATGCCGGCCACGCTGTCCCTGATCCGCCTGAGCTTTGCCGATGAGCGCGAGCGCGCGCTGGCCATCGGCATCTGGGCCTCGGTGGCCTCGGGCGGTGCGGCCTTCGGGCCGGTGGTGGGCGGGCTGCTGCTCGAATACTTCTGGTGGGGCTCGGTGTTTCTGATCAATGTGCCCATCGTGCTGCTCGCCCTGCCCCTGGCCGGCTGGCTGATTCCTGCAGGCACGGCCACCTCGCAGCGGCCCTGGGACTTCATCGGCTCATTGCAGGTCATGGCAGGCCTGGTGGGCAGCACCTACGCCATCAAGGAAGCCGGCAAACAGTCGCCCGACTGGGCCCTGGCCGCCGTGGCCCTGGTGCTGGGCCTGGGCTTTCTCGCGCTGTTCGTGCGGCGCCAGCGCCGCAGCAGCGACCCGCTGCTGGACTTCGCGCTGTTCCGCAACCCGGCGTTTGCCACGGCCGTGGCCTCGGCCCTGGTGGCAGCGGCCGCGCTGATCGGCATGGAACTCGTGTTCAGCCAGCGCCTGCAACTGGTGCAGGGACTGTCGCCACTGCAGGCCGGCCTGGCCGTGCTGCCGCTGCCGCTGGCCGCCTTTGTGGCCGGCCCCGTGGCAGGCCACTGGCTGCCACGCCTGGGCGGCGCGCGCATGCTGCCGGCAGCGCTGCTGCTGTCGGGCCTGGGCATGGGCGGCTATCTGCTGGTCCACGACATGGGCTGGTGGCCGCAGGCGGCGGCGCTGGCCGTGCTGGGCCTGGGCATAGGCGCGGCCATGACCACGGCGTCGAGCACCATCATGCAAAGCGCTCCCGCGGACCGTGCCGGCATGGCGGCCTCGGTCGAGGAAGTGTCATACGAGCTGGGCGGCGCCCTGGGCGTGACGCTGATGGGCAGCCTGCTGTCGGCCGTCTATGCAGGCTCATTGCGCCTGCCGGAGGGCCTGGGCCTGGCCCTGCCCGATTCCGTGCGCGACAGCCTGGACGAAGCCCTGCTGGCTGCCGATCAGCTGATGCCCCAGGCCGCGCACCAGTTGACCGAGCTGGCACGCACGGCCTTCGGCCAGGGTTTCAGCGCCGTGATCGCCAGCGCCACGCTGCTGCTGGTCTGCACGGCACTGTGGACGGGCTGGCGGCTGCGCGGTCAGCGCCACTGAGCCATCGCCTTCCTCTCAAAAAGCAAAAAGCCCCGTCCGGGGCTTTTTGCGTTGCGTGCACATGGTGTGCACATGGCGTGCACACGTCGTACCTGCGCTTCGATCAGGCGAAGTTCTGCTCGGCAAACTTCCAGTTCACCAGTTGGCCGAGGAAGGTCTCGACGAACTTGGGACGCAGGTTGCGATAGTCGATGTAGTAGGCGTGTTCCCAGACGTCCACGGTCAGCAGGGCCTTGTCTTCCGTGGTCAGGGGCGTGCCGGCAGCGCCGGTGTTGACGATGTCCACCGAACCGTCGGCCTTCTTGACCAGCCAGGTCCAGCCAGAGCCGAAGTTGCCCACGGCCGACTTCACGAAGGCTTCCTTGAAGGCGGCGTAGCTGCCCCACTTCTTGTTGATGGCGTCAGCCAGTGCGCCGGTGGGCTCGCCGCCACCGTTGGGGGCCATGCAGTTCCAGAAGAAGGTGTGGTTCCAGATCTGGGCTGCGTTGTTGTAGATGCCGCCGGAAGACTTCTTGACGATCTCTTCCAGGGTCATGTTTTCGAATTCGGTGCCCTTTTGCAGGTTGTTCAGGTTCACCACATAGGCGTTGTGGTGCTTGCCATGGTGGTACTCCAGCGTTTCCTGGCTGTAGTGGGGTGCCAGCGCGTCAATCGCATAGGGCAGAGGGGGCAAGGTATGTTCCATGGTGTTTCCTTCGTGGTTGAAATCTTTTAGGACGGGCCAGCACCTGTTGCGCAGAGCGCCTGCAGCGCCTGCCGTGACCGTCGCGCGGGGCCTGCACTGCGCGCATTGCTGCGAGCCCTGGCCCTCACGCACCCGAACGGGCATTGTAGGAACAACTTCGTGACCCTGCGGCGAAAGCGCGCGCCAAATGGCCCATCTTGGCCCGCTGCTGCGAGGGTGGATGTGAATTGACCTTGATCCGGCCAATCGGCCTACACGGATACTGCCTGCCGCCCGCCACTGCCTGCACGCCGAACGCTGCACACAGCGGGCCGCAGTTCAGAGCAGGCGCGGCTGCGTCACCACCAGGTCCAGGCTGCCGTCGGCCAGCTGTGCCTGCAAGGCCGTGCCCGGTGGCGCGCTGCGCGCCTCGGTCACGGGATGGCCCTCGGCATCGGTCAGCAGGGCATAGCCGCGCTGCAGCACCAAGCGCGGGTCCAGCAGTTGCAGGCGAAGCTCCATGCGCGCCAGGTGATCCGCGCGCCGGTCCAGGCCGCGACGCATGCCGGCAGGCAACTGCGCCTGCAGGCCCTGCCCCGCATGGTCCATGCGCTGCAGCCGCAACTGCATGGCATGGCGCAATCGCTGGGCCTGGCGGCTGAGCTGCAGCCGGCTGCGGGCCAGTTGCTCGCTGGGCCGGCCCAGGCGCTGCGCTGCCAAGTCCAGGCGCTGCTGCTGGCGATCCAGCAGCCGCTGCACACCGTCCTCCAGGCGGCCCTGCATGAGCTGCAGCGCGCCCATCCAGACCTCGCGCGGCTGGCTCACCAACTCCGCCGCCGCCGTGGGCGTGGGCGCGCGCAGGTCGGCGCAGAAGTCTGCAATGGTGAAATCGGTCTCGTGCCCCACGCCGCAGATCAGGGGCACCGGGCTTTGCACGATGGTGCGGGCCAGGCGCTCGTCGTTGAAGGCCCAGAGGTCTTCGATGGAGCCGCCCCCGCGCACCAGCAAGATGGTGTCGATGGGCGGCGCGCCGGCCACCGAGCCATCAACCGAGCCCGCGCCTTCCCGCGCCAGGCCATAAAGCCTTTGCAGCGCATCGATCAGGGAGGCCGGCGCCTGCGCGCCCTGCACCAGGGCAGGCACCAGCACCACGGGGATATGGGGCACGCGGCGGCGCAGCGCCGTGATCACGTCGTGCAGCGCAGCAGCCCCGGGCGAAGTCACCACGCCAATGCCGCGCGGCAGCGGCGGCAGGCTGCGCTTTCGGGCCGCGTCGAAAAGGCCTTCGGCCTCCAGCTGCGCCTTCAGCCGCAGGAACTGCTCGAACAGGGCGCCCTGGCCTGCACGCTGCATGCTCTCGACGACCAGTTGCAGGTCGCCACGCTGCTCGTAGACGCCCAGCCGGCCCCGCAACTCGACCAGTTCGCCGTCGCGCGGCGAAAAATCCATGAGCTGGGCCGCACGCCGGAACATGGCGCAACGGATCTGCCCGCCCGCGTCCTTGATGCTGAAGTAGCAATGCCCGCTGGCAGCGCGCGAAAAGCCGCTGATCTCCCCGCGCACCGCCACAGGATTGAAGCGTGCCTGCAAGGCATCGCTCACGGCGCGGCACAGCGCGCCGACTTCCCAGACCAGCGGCGCCGCTGCTGGGTTCATTGCGCCGAATGCACCACTCATGCGGCCTCCCGGTCTGCATGCAGTGCAACATTCTCCACAGGCAGGCGGATGCAGACCCGAGCAGGCACTTTGGCGGCAATTTGCAGAAGCACTCTCAAAAACACCTCGCAAGCAATTGATTCATAAAGATTTTTTTGCTGCAACAAAGAATTCACATTTGTCACAGTGTCCATTCGCCGCCGCAGCGGCGTTTGCGCAACCCGCTTGATAACAAAGTTATCCACAGAAATCTGTGCTATAGCGACCATCCAAAATCCCGAATATGGGGAGCCGCCCGTTGCCTGGATGCTGCGCCGGGTCACAGTTTTCAGGCGATCGCGGACACGAGACGCCTGGACCGGCCATATGGCTGGGCCATAATCGTCGGCTGCAGTTAAACGCGGGGGGAAAACAACTTGCTGTCGATCATACAAGCCGCAGGCTGGCCGATCTGGCCACTGATTGCCTGCTCCATCCTGGCTCTGGCCCTGGTCTTTGAACGTTTCGTGGCGCTGAAAACGGCCCGCGTGGCGCCGCCCGCCCTGCTGGGCGAGGCGATTTCCGTGTCCTCGCGCGGCCTGCCCAGCCAGGAAGTCGTGCAGCAGCTGTCCCAGAACTCCACGCTGGGCGAAGTCCTGGCAAGCGGACTGCGCGCCCTGCAGGCCCATCCGGACAGCAGCGAAGAAGAGCTTCGCGCCTCCATGGAAGGCGCCGGCCGCGCTGCTGCCCACACGCTGGAAAAGCACCTGAGCGCGCTGGCCACCATCGCCTCTGCCGCGCCTTTGCTGGGCCTGCTGGGCACGGTGATCGGCATGATCGAGATCTTCGGCTCGCAAGGCGGCGCATCGGCCACCGGCGGCGGCAACCCGGCACAGCTGGCGGCCGGCATCTCCATCGCCCTGTACAACACGGCCTTCGGCCTGATCGTCGCCATTCCGGCGCTGATCTTCTGGCGCTACTTCCGCGCCCGCGTCGATGGCTACCTGCTGGGCATGGAGCTGGCCTCCGAGCAGTTCGTGCGCCACCTGGTGCGCGTCGGCGGCAAGTGAACCCGCAGAACCCGCACGCGAGAGACCTGCCATGAACTTCCGTCCCCGCCGCCGTGACGAGCCCGAGATCAACCTGATCCCGTTCATCGATGTGCTGCTGGTGGTGCTGATCTTTCTGATGCTGTCCACCACCTACAGCAAGTTCACCGAGCTGCAGCTGACCCTTCCCGTGGCCGATGTCGAGCAGCAGCGCGACCGGCCCCGCGAAATCATCGTCGCCATCGCCGCCGACGGCCGCTACGCCATCAACAAGGCCGCCGTGGAAGACCGCAGCGTCACCGGCCTGACCCAGGCACTGGCCGCAGCGGCCGTTGCCGGCAAGGACAGCGTGGTCATCATCAGCGCCGACGCCACCGCGCCGCACCAGTCCGTGGTGTCGGTGATGGAGGCCTCGCGCCGCGCCGGACTGTCCCAGATCACCTTTGCCACGCAGACCTCGGCCAGCGCCGGGCGCTGAGGGCAAGGCCTCCATGCCCGGGAATGGCCCCGCCCCCGCAGCCCGGGGGCTTCGCGCGGCCTGGCGCCACCGCGGCCCGCTGGCCTGCGCGCTCTTTCCCCTGTCCCTGCTGTACCGTGCCCTGCTGGGCCTGCATCGGCTGCCCTATGCACTGGGTTTCAGGCGTGCAGGCCAGGCCGGCATTCCGGTCATCGTCGTCGGCAACGTGATTGCGGGCGGCGCCGGAAAGACCCCCGTCACGCTCGCCCTGGCCCGCCATCTGCGGGACAGCGGCTGGAGCCCTGGCATCGTCTCGCGCGGCTATGGCCGCAGCACGGATGACTGCCGAGAAGCCACGCCCGAAAGCGCCCCCGCCGATGTGGGCGATGAACCCGCGCTGCTGGCTCGCGCCAGCGGCGTGCCGGTCTTCGTGGCCCGCAAGCGCATCGAGGCCGTCCAGGCCCTGCGCGCCCGCCATCCCCAGGTGGATGTGGTCATCAGCGACGACGGCCTGCAGCACCTGGCCCTGGCCCGCGACATCGAGCTGTGCGTCTTCAACGACGACGGCATCGGCAATGGCTGGCTGCTGCCGGCAGGCCCCCTGCGCGAACCCTGGCCGCGCCCCGTCACCGCCGTGCTGCACGCGGGCACCTGCCCACCAACGGATGCGCCCGCCTTTGCCATGCATCGCCAACTGGCCGCTGAAGGCGTCAATGCGCACGGTGAGCGCATTCCCCTGGCGGCCCTGCGCGGACGGCCCGTGGAGGCCGTGGCCGCCGTGGCCCGGCCCGAGGGCTTTTTCTCCATGCTGGCCACTGAACAGGGCCTGGCGCTGGAGCACGCCCAGGCGCTGCCGGATCACTATAATTTTGAGAGCTTCCAGCGTCTGGGTCGCAATGAAGACCCGCTGGTCTGCACCGAAAAGGATGCCGTCAAGCTGTGGCGCAGCCATCCCCAGGCCTGGTCCGTTGCGCTGCAATTGCAGCTTCCGCCAGATTTCTGGGCGCTGCTGGATCAGCGGCTGCAGGCGCTGCGCAGGCCACGCGCCTGACTATCATCACCGTCTTGGCTGGCCGCCACGGCCCGCCCTCTCCCTCCAAAACACAGGATCCGCCATGGACGCCAAACTTCTCGAACTGCTGGTCTGCCCCGTCACCAATGGCCCGCTGCGCTTTGACCGCGAGCACCAGGAACTGGTCTCGCGCAGCGCGCGCCTGGCCTACCCCGTGCGCGACGGCATCCCGGTGCTGCTGGAGGCCGAAGCCCGCACGCTGGACGACGACGAGCTCGAGGACTGATCGCGCCGCAAGGCCCGATTTCCGACGACGCCCGCGCCCGCACTTTCGACCATCTCCGCAACGCACCATGCCCACCGCGCCCTTCACGGTTCTGATTCCTGCCCGCCTTGCCTCCAGCCGCCTGCCAGGCAAGCCCCTCGCAGACATTGCAGGCCTTCCCATGGTCGTGCGCGTGGCACAGCGTGCCGGCCTCAGCGGCGCCACGCGCTGCGTGGTCGCGGCCGATGACGAGAGCATCGTCGCCGCCTGCGCCGCGCACGGCGTTGCGGCCGTGCTCACGCGCAACGACCACGCCAGCGGCAGCGACCGCCTGGCCGAGGCCTGCGAACTGCTGGGCCTGGATGGCGACGACATCGTCGTCAACGTCCAGGGCGACGAACCGTTGATCGCTCCCGACCTCATCGATGCCGTGGCCGCCCTGCTGCCGCAGCAGCCCTCGGCCAGCATGGGCACGGCGGCACATGCCATCGACAGCCTGGCCGACTTCACCAATCCGAACGTGGTCAAGGTCGTCTGCGATGCCCAGGGCATGGCCCACTATTTCAGTCGCGCCCCCATCCCCTTTGCGCGTGAACATGCAGGCCAGGCATGGTGGGAGACGGCATCTGCAGCGGCATCGGCAGCGCCGGGCCACCCCGGCTTCGCGCCACTGCGCCACATCGGCATCTACAGCTACCGTGCCGGTTTCCTGCGCAGCTTCCCACAGCTTTCTCCCGCCCCCACCGAGGTGCTGGAGGCGCTGGAACAGTTGCGTGCGCTGTGGCACGGCCACCGCATCGCCGTCCACCTGACGCCCCATGCACCAGGCCCTGGCGTGGACACCCCCGAAGACCTGGAACGGGTGCGCGCCCGGTTGTCCGCCTGAATCCGATCCCGCATACGCCAATACAGATGCGCCAATGGCGATGCCCGGCATCGCCATTCACAACACAACTGCACATGCGGTTTTGTCGGACAGCAAAACGCAGTTTTTGGAGATTGCACAGGCGACAGTTTTGCCCTCTGCGTGTAAGCCAGTGTTAGCCCTGTGCGTGCTATCCTTGCCCGCGACAAAAATATGACGCATGGACTGTCCGCCCCGGTGGGCCGATCCGGCAGACAAGAATTTCTACTCTCCTCAAGGACTTCCATGAAACTGATTTTGTTGGGCGCACCCGGCGCCGGCAAAGGCACGCAAGCCGCTTTCATCTGCCAGAAGTACGGCATCCCCCAGATTTCCACCGGTGACATGCTGCGTGCCGCCGTCAAGGCCGGAACGCCCCTGGGCCAGCAGGCCAAGGCCGTGATGGACGCCGGCCAACTGGTCAGCGACGACCTGATCATCAATCTGGTCAAGGAACGCATCGCCCAGGCCGATTGCGCCAACGGCTTCCTGTTTGATGGATTTCCCCGCACCATTCCCCAGGCAGACGCCATGAAGGCCGCTGGCGTGAAGCTGGACTACGTGCTGGAGATCGACGTGCCCTTCGACGCCATCATCGAGCGCATGAGCGGCCGCCGCTCCCACCCCGCCTCGGGCCGCACCTACCACGTCAAGTTCAATCCGCCCAAGGTCGAAGGCCAGGACGACGTGACCGGCGAGCCGCTGGTGCAGCGCGAAGACGACAAGGAAGAAACCGTCAAGAAGCGCCTGGACGTCTACAGCAGCCAGACCCGCCCCCTGGTGGACTACTACCGCGCATGGGCCGAAAAGGAAGCTGCAGCGGCGCCCAAGTACCGAGCCATCAGCGGCCTGGGCTCGGTCGAGGACATCACCCAACGCGCACTGGCTGCACTGGCTGAGTGATGCAGGCCATGTGCCGCAACGAAAAAAGCACCCGCCGGGTGCTTTTTTGTTGACCGCCAGCAATTGAAGAAATGCCGGCGTCGCCGCCCGGCTCAATCGCGCGGCTGTGCTGCCAGCGCCAGCATCATCGCAATCCGGGCCTTTGCCACAGGCAGCTGCGCCAGATCGGCCTCTGCCGGGTTGGTCCCAAGGCCGGAGGCCACGGGCAGGCCTTCGGCACAGCGCGTGCCCCGCCAGATCCAGACACCCTTGTCGCGGGCACGCTGCAAGGCCGCTTCCATGCCTTCGTGAACCGTCGCATTGCCCGTGCCAGCCACGACGATGCCACGCACGCCTGCCGCCACCAGCGCATCCACACCGCTGGCACGCGCCAAGGCGCCGCTGAACACCACCTCGACCCAGGGCAGCTCATCCAGCGCCAGCAGATCAGATGACATGGTCGCAGGCACCATGGCCCCCGTGGACGGCGCGGCGGGGGAGGACGGCGCATCGGGCACCAGCCAGCGCACACGCCCTTCCTCCACCAACGCCTGCGGCCCGCCTTCCACGGAGCGCATTGCCTGCAGCCGGTAGGGATGGACCTTCTGCACCTGGGCTGCCGCATGCACCTCGCCGCCTGCCACCACCCATACGCCGCTGCGCCCACCGCTGGCAGCCACGGTCACGGCATCGCGAAGATTCTGCGGTCCGTCTGCCAACAGGGCCGTGGCCGGGCGCATGGCGCAGGTCAACACAATGGGCTTGGTGGCCGGCAGCAGGCTGTGCAGCAGCCAGGCCGTCTCTTCCAGCGTGTCCGTTCCATGCGTGATCACCACGGCACGTGTGTCCGCATCCTCCAGTGCCTGCATGCAGGCGCGCAGCAACGCGCGCCACACGGGCCAGTCCATATCCTTGCTGTCCACCTGCGCGATCTGCTGCGTCTGCACGGGTCCCAGCGCCTGCTGCTCCAGGTCCGGCACGGCCTCCAGCAGCGACTGCACCGTGATCTGCCCGGCCTTGTACCCCACGCCCTGCGACTGCGAATCCGCCCGGCCGGCGATGGTCCCGCCCGTGCCCAGAATCACCAACTTTGACTGCCCCACTTGCACCTCTTGGAAAACTGGTTAAAAATACAGATACTGTATAAATCATCAGATGGCCTCCCAGCCTGCCATCTGCCCTCAAGGACCGGACGCACGCCATGCTCGACCATCCCAAGCTCACCGCCCGCCAGCAACAGATCCTGGACCTGATCCAGGCCGCCATCTCCCGCACGGGCGCGCCTCCCACCCGCGCGGAAATCGCCAACACGCTGGGCTTCAAGTCCGCCAACGCTGCCGAGGAACACCTGCAGGCCCTGGCCCGCAAAGGTGTGATCGAACTGGTCAGCGGCACCTCGCGCGGCATTCGCCTGCGTACCGACACCGTGCGCAACATCAATGCCGCGCGCGGCACCAGCTTCGGACTGCCGCTGTCGGCCCTGGCACCGCTGATGCTGCCCCTGGTGGGCCGCGTTGCGGCCGGCTCGCCCATTCTCGCGCAGGAACACATCGACCAAACCTATTCCGTCGAGCCCAGCCTGTTCCAGACGCGCCCCGACTATCTGCTGCGCGTGCGCGGCATGTCCATGCGCGACGCGGGCATCATGGACGGTGACCTGCTGGCCGTGCAGTCCGCACACGAAGCCCGCAACGGCCAGATCGTCGTGGCGCGCCTGGGTGATGAAGTCACCGTCAAGCGCCTGCGCCGCACCACGCAGGGCGTGGAACTTCTGCCGGAAAACCCCGATTACCCGGTGATTCGCGTCGCCCCTGAAGAGGCCTTTGCCATTGAAGGCCTGGCCGTGGGGCTGATCCGCAACAGCATGTCCATGTAAGCCGGACTGGCGGCCCTTCTCAGGCCGCCTCACCCCATTTCACGCACCGCCCAGGTGGTAGGCGCGAAGCCTTGGAGCTTCGCCCTGGGCGGAGCTTTGCCCGCAAACCGCAATCCTGCCTGTGTCCATGCCTCTTTGAAACACGCCAACAGGAGTCGTCACATGGGATTCGCTCTGCCAACACTGTCTTCTTTTTCCTTCCTGCGCCTGGCACATGGCATCCGCCTGACTGCGACCGCCATGGAGTCGGCCATGCCTCTTGCACAAGCCCCTGCGTGCCAGCCATTACCTGCCGCAGCACCCGAGCCCGCCAACGTGATCTCTTTCAGCAAGGCACGCCGGCGCAGCCAGCAGCGCCGCGGCAAGGCCGCACGCGCTGCAGACCATGGAGATGCCCAGCTGATCCTGCCCTTGCTGCCGACGCAGCCCGCCCTGCAATCCGCACCTGAGCAGCCTTCAGGTCTGCGCATCATCCAGCGGTCGCCGCAGGAGCAGCCGGAATGCCTGTTCATCTCCGGGCGCATGGCGGATGTCTGCGCTGCGCTGGAGCGCATGGAAGCGCATGGCGGACCGGCAGCCAACTGAGGCCCGATGCAAGGTGTGCGACACACCTTGCACGACACAAACCTGGGCGGCGCGGACCGCGTGCCGCACGAGGAATCGGCCTGCGCAAAGCTGGTGCAGGCTGGCGGCCGCCACTGTCCTGTAGCGCACATGCAACAAGTGGACGCCCTCTTTGCGGGAGGGGCGCCGGCCTGAAAGATAATTGATAAGCATTCTTATTATCTTTTGCAGCAGCGATTGCCACTGCGCCCGCCTCCTCCGCCCCAGCCTTCTCCGTGCACAGCCTCTACCAGAACCACCATCCCTGGCTGGAAAGCCTGCTGCGCAAACGCCTGGGCAACCGTGACGATGCCGCCGACCTGGCCCAGGACACCTTTGTGCGCCTGCTGCGCTCGCCCCTGCCGCAGCAGGACATCCGCGAACCCAGGCGCTACCTGGCCACCATCGCCCGGGGCCTGGTCGCCGACCTGTTTCGCCGCCGCACGCTGGAGCAGTCCTATCTGGACTATCTGGCCCAGTTGCCGCAATCGCTGGCGCCTTCGCCCGAAGAGCAGGCCATCGTCCAGCAGACACTGCTGGATGTGGACCGCATGCTCCAGGGCCTTCCTCCCAAGGTTCGCGAAGCCTTCGTGCTGGCCCAGTTCGAGGAACTGAGCTACCCAGAGATCGCCCAGCGCCTGGGTGTATCGCTGCGCACCGTCAGCAACTACCTGACCCGGGCGATGGAGCATTGCTGCCTGGTCCTGGCATAGCCACATGGGCGAGAGACATCTGGAAGGCAACGACCGCCGCGCCTTGCATGAGGCCGCCGCCTGGCACGTGAAACTGCGCGGCGCCTCTGCCACAGCAGGCCTGCAACAGGACTGGCAAAAATGGCATGAGGCCGATCCCGCCCACCAGCGCGCCTGGCTGCGCGTGCAATCCGTCACCGCGCAGCTGTCGCATCTGCCCGCCCCCCTGGCGCGCCAGGCGCTGGGCCGTCGCGCCTCGCCCACCCGCCGCTCCGTGATGCGCGGCGTGGCTCTGGGCCTGGGCAGCGGCGCCACGGCCTGGATGGCCTGGAAAGGCGCACCACTGGAAAGCTGGCAGGCCGGCCAGCGTACAGCCACGGGCGAGCGCCGGGATCTGACGCTACCCGACGGCTCCCTGGTGGCCCTGGATACGGCAACCGCCTTGGACACCGTTTTTGACGACCGCCAGCGCCTGCTGCGCCTGCACCGTGGCCGCATCCTCGTCGCCACCGAGCCCGACGCGCTGGGCCGCCCCTTCAGCGTGCAGACCCCGCAAGGCCACGTACTGGCCCTGGGCACGCGCTTCACGGTCCATCTTGCGGACGATGGCCTGTGCCATGTCACCGTGCAGGAAAAGGCCGTGCGCCTGCAGCCTCTGGCCAGCGATGCTCCCTCCGCGCAATTGCAGGCCGGACAGCAGGCAGCCTTCTCGTCCAGCGCCACCCAGCCGCCCACGTCCGCAGACCCCTTTGCAGCCAGCTGGCATGAAGGCGGCCTGGTCGCGCTGGACATGCCGTTGGGCCAGCTGATTGACGCCCTTGCCCGCTACCGGCCCGGCTACCTAGGCTGCTCGGCCGAGGTCGCCGGGATGCTTGTCTCGGGCGCCTTTCCCGTGGATGACACGGATCGCGCACTGGCCGCGCTCGTCAGCCGCTTTCCTCTGCAACTGCGCAGCCGCACCCGCTATTGGGTGGAGGTGCAAGCGCGATCAAGCTGAGATGATGGGATGAGGCCGTGGCGAAGTCTCTTGTCCAGGCCGGCACTTCAGACCGGCGCATACGGGTGATGCACCACGTCGAAGCCCTCCTCGTCGGAGGGCGCGACAAAGTAGCTCGTGATCAGGTCGAATTGCTCATCGCTGGCCTGAAACGGATGCTCGCCTGCCGCATTGCGCACACGCAAGCGCTGCTTGCAGACCTCGTCAGGCACATCCAGAAAATGCAGGCGGTGCGAGGCGTCCACTTTCTCGAACACGCTGCGCGCCCACCCCCTCCCCTCCAGGGTATTGGCCGGAAAATCCAGCACCACCGACACGCCAGCGTCCAGCAGCGCCTGTACATGCGCCCCCATCAACCCCTTGAGCCGCGTGCTGCAACGCACGTAATCGGCCACCGACTGCATCTCCCCGGGGTACAGGCCGGCCAGCCAGGAATCCTCGCTGACCAACACCGTTCCGGGCCCGGCCGCCAATTGCCGCGCCAGCGTTGACTTGCCCGAGCCGATCTTGCCGCAAACCATGTGCAGCGTGGCAAGCCGCGCGTTGGCGGCAGGGGCATCGGCATATTCTGCGCAACGGGGCTGGGACTGTTCGGAAACCTGCATATCCATCTCCTGAAAGGCTTGAGAAAACCCCGGAGACGGAATGAAAAAACCCGCCTCCTCTGGGCGGGTTGCATGGCGCTGAAGGCCGCTGGCTAACCCACCATCCAATGGATGGTGCGAATAATCTGCGTTGCGTTCAGGCGGGCCATGGCGCACAGCATAGCGCAATCGCGGTGTCTCAATGGGCCACCATGCGCACCAGCCCCAACCCCGCAAACAGCGCAGCCACGCCAAGCACCAGCGAGCCCAGCGCATACAGCACGGAGGCCAGCCAGTCGCCACGCTCATACAGCATGCCGACCTCCAGCGCGTACGTCGAAAACGTGGTGAAGCCACCCAGAATGCCTGTGGTGATAAACAGCCGCGCACTCTGCGGCAGCGACGTCTTGAGCGCAAACCACTCCACCACCACACCCATCACGAAGGCACCCAGCACATTGATGGCCAAGGTGCCCAGCGGATAGGCACCGCCCACCAGCCGCAGTGCAAGCAGGTTCGCGCCATGCCTGAGCGCGGAGCCGAGGCCGCCGCCAACGAACACCAGAATGAAACCGTAGAACCCCATGACCGTCCTTTCATCGAATAACCGGGACGGGCGTGCCGGGCAGGATCAAGACATGGCCCCGCCACCGGCAGGACCCATCCCACCAAGGCAGGAGCCATCAGCCCTTCGCAGGGCGGTTTCGGGAAGCTCCATTCCCATCGTGCAGCGAGTGCTGGCTGCGGGGGCGAGTTTACTCTGGACCTGGCAAGCGGCAGAGGCGTGAGATTGCGTTGCAGACGCTGGCTGTACCCTCCAAATGACCAGCGGCACAATGCAACAATGAAATTCATCGTGCTCCTGATCATTGCAGCGGCCTTGCTGTACGGCACAGCAAGGCTTTCCAACATTCACATCGGTGAGCGCGCCGCAGGCGGCCATGACGGCACACCGACCACAGCACAAGAACGTTTCAGGCAAGCCGAGAAGGAGGCTCAGGAGACCGCTGAAGCAGCCCGCCGCGCTGCCCTGCGGGACGCCGAGTGAAACGAGCCATTCGAACCAAGACGAAAGTTGCCGGGCATGCGGGTCAAAGGACTATGCTTCGTCTGTAATTCGATTCCGATCAGGCCCATCAATTCATCGATATGCATATGCGACTCTTGACCACAGCAATCTTTACAGTACTTTTCGCATTGCCTGCCGCAGCCCAGGTCTTTCAATGCAAGGATGCTTCTGGAAAGTCGACTTTCTCAGACAGTCCTTGCAGCAGCACTGACACTGGCGCCCTGATACAGCGCAAAAAATCGGACGATGAGATCTCCCGTGAACGGGCTGATGCAGCACAGGCGAATGAACAAAAGTATCAGCGCCAGATGAACGAAATGCAGCAGCGCCAGATCGAGAGCCAGCAGCGTGTCATCGAGCAGCAAGCCCGCCAGACAACTGCTCCTGCGCCCGAGCAGCTCGGCGCGTCCCTTCAGTGCAAGCAGGCGCGCAAGGAGCTGGAATTCGTCTCCAGCATTCGCACCATTTCCCAAGACGAAAAACGGATGCGGACCAATGCCGCGATCACGGGTGTCAATGCTGCATGCGGCTCAAATACGCCCCTGATGCAGGAGCCGCCGAAGGTGATTGGGACACCGCGAGTACCCCACTCCATTCAGCAACCAGTTTCTCAATGAGAACCAGGCACGGAACTGCCAGATATCGAGCGCAATCATGACTCCTCTCGCGCCACTCACCAGCGGGGGAACATGTTCAGGCATTCTCCCAATGCCACGCAGCCTCTTCAGACTGCCGCCAACCCGGTCTTCACCGACCTTGCCAACAGGCGGCCATCCACCAAGCCTTCTCGACATCGTCGTCGCCAAGACGTTCCAGTGTGTAAGCCACTGATACGGTTGCGCGGAGCCGACCTTGTCCTGCCTGCCTGCGTTCGTTGGATAAGCCACGGTGCGAGCGGAGCAAGATGCAGCTTGCCATTCGGAAGCAGCCTGTGCGGCTGGCATGGTGGGCCAACGGCCGCACTTCGCCGGTTTGAGCCTTGGCATCTGCGAGGCTTCTGTAACGACAGGTCCAAGATTTGGTACTGACCGAAGCCTCCAGCCTCAGGCAGGCACAAGCTTGAACGACAATGTGTTCGCCGGGCTTCAGGGCCTTGGCTGCGCGAGTCTCATAGAACCGTCAAGCAGCCCAGCTCAGGCAAGTGCCGACGATGCCGAAGACAGAGCGCAACGACAGATTAAAGTGTTTGCCGACAACATCTTGCGCGGCAAACCGGAGATAAATCAAAGGCTTATGACAGATTCACAGGCAATGAACATCATCATTCTTGACGACTACCAGGACGCCGTGCGCAAGCTGGACTGTGCTCGTCTGCTGGAGCCCTTCAACGCCAAGGTCTTCACCAATACCGTCAAGGGCGTTGGCCAGCTGTCGGTGCGGTTGCGCGATGCGGACATCATCGTGCTGACCCGCGAGCGCACGCAGATCAGCCGGCAGCTGCTGGAAAAGCTTCCGCGCCTGAAGCTGATCGCGCAGACCGGCAAGGCCGGCGCCCATATCGATGTGCAGGCCTGTACCGACCAGGGCGTTGCGATTGCCGAGGGCGTGGGCTCGCCCATTGCGCCGGCAGAGCTGACCTGGTCGCTGATCATGGCGGCCACGCGGCGGCTGCCGCAGTACATCGCCAACCTAAAGCACGGCGCATGGCAGCAATCGGGCTTCAAGGCTGCGTCCATGCCTGCGAATTTCGGACTGGGCAGCGTGTTGCACGGGCGCACGCTGGGCATCTGGGGCTACGGCCGCATTGGACGGCTGGTCGCGCACTACGGCCATGCCTTCGGCATGCAGGTTCTGGTCTGGGGCAGCGAAAGCTCGCGCCAGAAGGCGCAGGCCGATGGCTTTGCGGCGGCGGAATCGCGCGAGGCTTTCTTTACCGAATCCGACGTGCTGTCCATGCATCTGCGCCTGCATGAGGCCACACGCGGCATCGTCACGGCGCAGGATCTGGCACGCATGAAGCCGACCGCCCTGTTCGTGAACACCTCGCGCGCTGAGCTGGTGGAGGCCGATGCCCTGCTGGGTGCGCTCAACCGAGGCCGGCCGGGCCTGGCGGCCGTGGACGTGTTCGAGAGCGAGCCCATCCTCCAGGGCCATGCGCTGCTGCGGCTGGAGAACTGCATCTGCACACCGCACATCGGCTACGTGGAGCAGGACAGCTACGAGTTGTACTTTCGCGCTGCCTTCGACAATGTGGTGAACTTCGTTGCGGGGCAGCCCAGCAACATCCTCAATCCCGAGGTGTTCTCAGGCCCGGCCCGCGCAGGCTGACGACCGGATCAGGCGGGGGCTTGCGCCGCCCGCCCTTGCCCAGCACTCAACGGCCGCCCTGGCCGGAGTCGCCACGTGCGGCCGTGGCACGAAAGGCCAGTTCATCGGCCACCGCCTCATAGACGGCCTGGCGCACGACGGATTCCACCTCCTCGCGCAGACGCACGACGATGGACCTTGTCTGCTGCTGAACCACGGTGGCAATGGCGTCGCGCAGGCGCTGGTCCAGTACCAGGTCCACACGCTGCATGAGGCGATGGACCAGATATTCCTCGGTGACCTGCTGCGCATGGCTGTCCCAGATGGACTCCATGGTGGGGGCTGCCGTCATGGCAGGGGAAGCCGGCGTCGGCCCGGCAGCCGCCTCTGCCACGACAGCCTGCACCACCGGGACCACCAGGTCGGCAGGGACCACTTCCCCGGCCGGTGCCACGTCGCCCGCTGAAGCCACATCTGCCGCACCTGCAGCATCAGCCACATCAGCCACATCAGCCATTTCGGCCAGACGGCCTTCCTGGGCCAATTGCATTTCCACGGACGGTGCGCTGGGCGGCTGATAGTCCGAGAGCACGGGCTGCATTGCAGGTGTCGGAATTTCCTCGGGTGCAGCCTGCTCGGTGACCATGGGCCGCTGGGGCTCCAGGTCCTGCGGCAGTGGCGGCAGGGACGCAGGCAGGGTGACCACGCCACGCCGAGGCGCCAGCATGCCTTCGCTGGCCCAGGGCGTCGCTTCGTCCGTCAGCGGAAGTTCGGACACGGGGTGTGCCAGGGGTGCCGGGGGTTCGACCGCCTGAACCGGTGCCTGCACCGCATCCACCGCAACGACATCGGTGAGCGTGGGAACAAAGCGCGGTGGGGTTTTGGAGGGAGGAGCGCTCATGGCTTACTCCTTGAGAACCAGGTCATGGCGCTTGATTGAAATACCCTGGGCCGCATAGTGCTTCCAGCGCTGCCGGGCCAGGTGGCGGTCTTCCTCGTCGGTGGCGGAAACCACTTCGACGACACGCGCAAAGCGCTCGAACCCTTCGGGCACTTCGCCGCCCAGGTTGACCAGCATGTCGTGGTGCGGCGCGCCGTCCAGCCGCTCCAGCAAAACGATGGGCGAGAAGGCCATGATGTCTGCCCCATCGCCTTCGCCGGCATGGGCCAGAAAGTCAGTGGGCGAGACACTCCACAGCCTGGGCGACAAGGCCTTGAGCAGCGGCGGCGACCCCAGCACCACCAGTTGCGTGCGGTGCCTGAGCGCCTTGCGCGCCAGGCGGCAGACATAGGCCAGCTTGTCGGGCGCGTTGAAATGGAAGGCCACTTCAGTCAAGCGATGCTCCCTTCAAACAGGCCCGGGCTGACGGGGACGATGCGCTCATGCCTGCTCCGGCTGAGCGGCAACTGCAGCCTTGCGGCGGCTGGCAGATCCTGCCTTGGGTGGCACCGGCTTCTTGGGTGCAGCAGCTTTATGGGGTGCAGCAGCCTTGGCCTGCGCCTTGCCAGCATCGATGCCGGCCAGCAGATAGTGCAGCAGCAGGCCCACGGGGCGGCCTGTACCGCCCTTGGCGGCGCCGCTCTTCCAGGCCGTGCCGGCGATGTCCAGGTGCGCCCAGGGAATGTCGCCCACAAAGCGCTGCAGGAACTTGGCTGCCGTGACCGCGCCACCCGCGCGGCCAGCCACATTGCCCATGTCGGCGAAATTGCTCTTGAGGCCTTCGCCGTACTCCTCGTCCAGCGGCATGCGCCAGCAGGGGTCCAGTGCCGCATCGCCGGCCTGCTCCAGCGCGCGGGCCAGTTCGTCGCTGGGCGAGAACATGCCGCTGCGCAGCCCGCCCAGGGCGATGACGCAGGCGCCGGTCAGCGTGGCGATGTCCACCATGGCGCGGGGCTTGAAGCGGGCGGCGTAGGTCAGCGCATCGCAGAGCACGAGACGGCCTTCGGCATCGGTGTTGAGGATTTCTATGGTCTGACCGCTCATGCTGGTGACCACGTCGCCCGGCTTGACGGCAGCGCCGCCGGGCATGTTCTCGGACGCCGGAATGAGGCCTACGACATTGACGGCCGGCTGCAGCCGGGCCAGCGCATGGAACACGCCCAGCACGCTGGCGGCGCCGCCCATGTCGAACTTCATCTCGTCCATTTCAGCGGCAGGCTTGAGCGAGATGCCGCCGGTATCGAAAGTGATGCCCTTGCCGACCAGCACCACGGGCGCGGCGCCCTTGGCGCCGCCGTTGTAGTGCAGTTCGATGAAGCGCAGCGGCTGCTCCGATCCCTGGGCCACGGCCATGAAGGCGCCCATGCCGAGCTTGGCGACTTCGGAGGGGCCGTGGATTTTGCAGCTGATGCCGGGCAGCTTGGCCAGGGCGCGGGCCGCGTCAGCCAGCAAGGTGGGCGTGGCGTGGTTGGCGGGGCGATTGGCCCATTCGCGTGCCAGGGTCATGCCTTCGGCCTGGGCCACGGCGGTCTTGAAAGCGTCGGCAACGCCATTCTTGTCGCCCGCCTTGACGGCTGTGGCAATCACCAGCTTCTTGAGCGCCACGGGCTTGGCCTGCGGCTTAGTGTGGGTATAGCTGTAGCAGGCATCGGCCGCCGCCAGAACGGCGGCAGCAACGGCAGGACCTGCCGCATCGAAGCCAAAGCACAGCAAGGCCTTGCCAACACCGGTGGCCTTGAGCGCGGCACCTGCGCCGGCCACGGCCTGGCGCACTTCCCGTGCCGAGCCGTTGCCCGCGCCCAGCAGCACGACGCGGCGTGCAGCGACGGCTGGCAGGCCGTACAGTGCCAGCTGTTTGCCGGCTGCCGTTTCGAAATCTCCGGCCTTGACCGCGTGTGCGACCAGGGTGGACAGCGCGTCGCTGCCCGTGACCGTGGATTCGGTCACCAGCACCAACAACAGGTCACACTTTTCACGTACTGCTGCGGCAGTCGTCAACGGCTTCAGTTCAAAGTTCATAATCGGCGTTTTCCTTTCAGCCAATGTTATTCGATTCATCCATACGCAAAGAGCTGGCCCGCAGCTTCGGTGCCACGGTCGTGGTGCTGATCACGGTCGTCATGACCATGATGCTGATCCGCACGCTGGGCCAGGCTTACAAGGGCAATGTCAGCCCTTCCGACGTTCTGCTGGTCATGGGCTATACGGTGCTTGGCCAGTTGCCCACGATTTTGGGCCTGGGGCTTTTCGTGGCCGTGGTCGGCTCGCTGTCGCGCATGTACCGCGACAGCGAGATGGTGATCTGGTTCGCCGCAGGCCAGGGGCTGGCCAGCCTGCTGCGCCCGCTGCTGCGCTTTGCCTGGCCGGTGCTGGCCGTGATCGCCGTGCTGGGCCTGGGCATCCTGCCCTGGGCCAATCAGCAGATCGAGCAGATCAAGACCCAGTTCGAGCAGCGCAGCGACATCGACCGCATCGCTCCCGGCGAGTTCCAGGAGTCTGCCGGCGGATCGCGCGTGTTCTTCATCGACAAGGACGTGCCCAGCGCCACCGCTGCCAACAATGTGTTCATCGTGGCCAATGAGCGCGGGCGCGAGTCCGTGACCTCGGCGCGCGGGGCGCGGCTGGAAGTGATCAAGGGCGAACGCATGGCCGTGCTGACCGACGGTCAGCGCATGGAAACGCAGACCAGCGACGGCTCGGTGAAGATCAGCGAGTTCAAGGAATACGGCACGCAGCTCGGCGGCGGCAACAATCTGGCCGCTGCCGAGGAAATGGCCGCTCGCAGCACGTACACGCATGAGCTGCTGCCGCGCACCGAACCCATCTACCGCGCCGAGCTGGGCTGGCGCATAGGCCTGCCGCTGGCGGCGCTGAACTTCGTGATCCTGGGCCTTGCCGTGGCCAGCGTGAACCCGCGCGCTGGTGGCAGCGGCAGCCTCATGCTCGCGCTGTTCGCCTTCATCGTGTACTACAACCTGATGACACTGGGCGAGAACTGGGTGGCCTCGGGCAAGCTGAGCATGCACGCCATGACGGCCCTGCTGCACGGTGGAACATTGCTGCTGGCACTGCTGGTGCTGCTGGTCCGGCACAAGCGCTGGTCGCCGCGCGACCTGTGGCGCAGGCCCTGCAAGCCGGCTGCCCTGGACGACGCAAAGGCGGTGCCCTGATGAGAGTTCTGAGAAACCTGCTGTACCGCGACATCATCGCGGCCGTCAGCTATGTGACGCTGGCCTTCCTGGCGCTGTTCTTCTTCTTCGATCTGGTCGATGAGCTGCGCTGGGTCGGGCGCGGCGGCGACAACGGCTACCAGATCACGCACGCCCTGCTCTTCGTGGTGCTGCGCATCCCCAGCCACTTGTATGAGCTGATGCCCATCACCGTGCTGATCGGCACCATCTACGTGATGGCGCGCTTTGCCCAAAGCTCGGAATTCACCATCATGCGCACCAGCGGCATGGGCCCCTGGCTGGCGCTGCGCACGCTGATGGTGCTGGGCCTGGGTTTTGTGCTGGCCACCTTCGGCACGGGCGACTACCTGGCGCCGGCGGCCGAGAACGCGGGCCAGAACATCCGCGCCATCCACCTGGCCCAGCTGTCGCGCGGCGCCACGGGTGCCTGGCTCAAGGAACGCCAGGGCGATCATTCCATCGCCATCAACGTGCGCGCCATCCGCGGGCCCGGCGATTTCTCCAATGTGCGCATCTTCGACTTTGACGGCCAGGGCCGCATCTCGGCCCAGATCCATGCGCAGGCGGCGCAGGTCAGCGAGGATGGCGAATCCTGGACGCTCCAGGGCGTTGAGGCCAGCCGCCTGAAAGCCAAGGCCGACGGAGGCATGGTGCTGCTGCGCGAGAAAGAGGACAGCCTGGTCTGGAAGACCGGCATCAGCGCCGAAATGGTCTCGGCCGCGCTGCTCAAGCCCGACCGCATGTCCACCATTTCGCTGTTCCAGTACGTGCGCCACCTGGAGGCCAACGGCCAGGCCGCGCAGAAGTACGAGATCGAGTTCTGGCGCAAGGTCTTCTACCCCATGAGTTGCCTGGTGATGGTGGTGCTGGCCCTGCCCTTTGCCTATCTGCATTTCCGCTCGGGCGGCATCGCCGCCTATGTGTTCGGCGGTGTGATGGCCGGCATCAGCTTCTTCCTGCTGAACAACGTGTTCGGCTACATCGGCACGCTGCAGACCTGGTCGCCCTGGCTGACCGCTGCGGCGCCGGGCCTGCTCTACAGCCTTCTTTCATTGACCGCCTTCACCTGGCTGGTGCTGCGCCGCTAGATCCGTTGCCATGCAAAACGACACAACAGCGGCCGGCACTGCCGGCCTGATCCTGCTGGCCCACGGCTCCCGCGACGCCCTGTGGCGCCAGCCCATCGAGGCCGTGCTCGGCGCCGTCCGGCAAACGCAGCCCCTCGGCCTGGCTGCATGCGCCTACCTGGAAGCCTGTGCGCCCGACCTGCCCACCGCCGCGCGCGGGCTGGTCGAGGCGGGCGCCACGCGCATCACCGTGCTGCCCCTGTTCCTGGGCACGGGCAAGCATGCGCGTGAGGACATCCCGAAGCTGGTGCAGGAGATCCGCGACACCCACCCACAGGTGGCCGTGGAACTGGAGCCGGCCGTGGGCGAGCATCCACGTGTCACGGCCCTGCTGGCAGAGCTGGCGTTGGCGGCCGTGGAGCCTTCCGGCAGGTCAGGAAGCTGAAATAACGAATCGCTTCTTTATATAAATGCAGCATAATGGCGCGCTGCACCCAGCTGTCACCGCCATGAACCTGCACCAATTCCGATTCGTCCAAGAAGCGGCGCGCCGCAACCTCAACCTCACCGAGGCGGCCAAGGCCCTGCACACCTCGCAGCCCGGCGTCTCCAAGGCCATCATCGAGCTGGAGGAGGAGCTGGGCATCGACATCTTCGCGCGCCACGGCAAGCGCCTCAAGCGCATCACCGAACCCGGCCTGGAGGTGCTCAAGAGCATTGAACTCATCATGCGCGAGATCGGCAACCTCAAGCGCATCGGCGAGCAGTACAGCGCCCAGGACAGCGGCACGCTGTCGATTGCCACCACCCACACCCAGGCCCGCTACGTGCTGCCGCCCGCCGTGGCACGGCTGCGCGACCTGTATCCCAAGGTCACCATCAGCCTGCACCAGGCCACGCCGGCCGAGGTGGCGCGCATGGTCATCGACGAAATCGCCGACATCGGCATGGCCACCGAGTCCCTGGCCGACTACCCCGATCTCGTCACCCTGCCCTGCTACGAATGGCAGCATGTGCTGGTCATGCCCACGGGTCATCCGCTGGCGCAGAAAGAGCGCATCACGCTGGACGACATCGCCCATGAGTCGCTGATCACCTACCACCCCTCGTTCACCGGGCGCGGCAAGATCGACCAGGCCTTCGCCACGCGCCGGCTGCGTCCGCGCATCGTGCTGGAGGCCATTGACTCCGACGTGATCAAGACCTACGTGCGCCTGGGCCTGGGCATCGGCATCGTGGCCGAGATGGCCATGCGCGACGATCCGGTCAACGACCTCGTGGTGCGCCCCATGGGCCATCTGTTCGGCCAGAGCGTGGCGCGCGTGGCCATCAAGCGCGGCGCCTATCTGCGCAACTTCGTCTACCGCTTCGCCGAACTGCTCAGCGACCGCCTGACGCGCGACCTGATCATGCGCGCCATGAGCGGCCACGTGCACGACTACGAACTCTGATCCTCCGCCCCACCGGGCCCGCAGTGCGGGCCCGTTCCCGTTTTCCGCTGCCTCCGCCATGACCTCTGCCACGCCCCGCACGCCCGCCTTCCCCAGCCGCCTGCCCCATGTGGGCACGACCATCTTCACCACCATGTCGGCGCTGGCCGCCGAACACCAGGCGGTGAACCTGGGCCAGGGCTTCCCCGACTTCGGTTGCGACCCCAGGCTGGTCGATGCCGTCACGGCCGCCATGCAGGCCGGCCACAACCAGTACCCGCCCATGCCCGGCCTGCCGCAGCTGCGCCAGGCCATGGCCGACAAGATGCAGGCGCTGTACGGTCGCCGCTACGACGCGGGCACCGAGATCACGGTCACGGCCGGCGCCACGCAGGCCATCCTCACCGCGATCCTGGCCACCGTGCATGCGGGCGATGAGGTCATCGTGCTCGACCCCTGCTACGACAGCTATGTGCCCAATATCGAGCTGGCCGGCGGCGTGCCCGTGCGCGTGCCGCTGACGCCGGGCAGCTTCAAGCCCGACTTCGCCAAAATTGCCGCCGCCATCACGCCGCGCACACGGCTTTTGATCATCAACAGCCCGCACAACCCCAGCGCCACCATCTGGAGCGATGCCGAGATGCTGCAGTTGCAGGAGCTGCTGGCGCCCACCGACGTGCTGCTGATCAGCGACGAGGTCTACGAGCACATGGTCTACGACGGCCGCCAGCACCAGAGCGCCGCGCGCTTTGCCGGCCTGGCGGCGCGCGCCTTCATCGTCTCCAGCTTCGGCAAGACCTACCATGTCACGGGCTGGAAGGTGGGCACCGTCGCCGCGCCGGCCGCGCTTACGGCCGAGTTCCGCAAGGTCCACCAGTTCAACGTCTTCACCGTCAACACGCCCATGCAGGCGGGCCTGGCCAGCTACATGACCGACCCTGCGCCCTACCTGCAGCTGCCCGCCTTCTACCAGGCCAAGCGCGACCTGTTCTGCCAGGGCCTGGAAGGCTCGCGCCTGCGCCTGCTGCCCACGGCGGGCACCTACTTCGTCTGCGCCGACATCTCGGCCGTCTCGGACCTGGACGAAGCCGCGTTCTGCCAGTGGCTGGTCCGGGAGCACGGCGTGGCGGCCATCCCGCTGTCGGCCTTCTATGGCGACGGCTTCGATCAGCGCGTGGTGCGCTTTTGCTTTGCCAAGCAAGACAGCACGCTGCGCGCGGCATTGGAGCGGCTGCGCAAACTCTGAAGCCGGGCGCGGGGCAGCGCGCGCCCACGCCGGGTTGTCCCGTCATCCTCTGAGATGACATGGCCCCTCCGTCCCTGGTCTTACGCTCGGGCGACAGGAGACACAAGCCATGCGAACCGACCACGCCCCACGCGCCTTGCGGCGCGTTTTTCCATCCACGGCCGCCTTTGCCGCATCCCTTCTCATGGCGGGCTGCGGCGGTGGCAGCAGCCCCACTTTGGCCGATGCCGCAACGCCGGCGGCCGCCTGCGCCGACCTGCCTGACAGGGCAGGCCTTGCGGCCACCCGGCTGTCCACCAGCTATGTGCCGCCCGACACCCGCAGGCCGGGCGGCGCCAGCACCGGCGCGCTGCTGCCCGGGCACTGCGTAGTCACCGGCGCCATCAACCCGCGCGTGGGCGTGGATGGCAAGAACTACGCCATCGGGTTCCAGCTCAGCCTGCCGGACCAATGGAACGGCCGGTTTCTCTTCATCGGCGGCGGTGGCAACGACGGCATCCTGCGCGACACCTCGCTGAGCTCCAGCATCTCTGGCGCAACGCCTTCGCCGTTGGGCCAGGGCTTTGCGGTGGTCTCCACCGACGCGGGCCACACTGGCACGACGGCCAGCTTCGGTGCCGACCCTCAGGCCCGGCTGGACCACGCCTACAACGCCTACGACAAGACCGCCGTGGCGGCCAAATCACTGATCTCCACGCGCTACGGGCGCAAGCCTGAGCACTCCTATTTTTCAGGCTGCTCGGGCGGAGGACGCCAGGGCATGGTGTTCTCGCAGCGCTTTCCCGACTACTTCGACGCCATCACGGCCGGCGCCCCTGCCATGCGGGTATCGAGCGGCGCCACGGTGGCCGCGATGTGGAACACCATCGAGTTCGACGCCATCGCGCCGGCCGACAGCAGCGGTCGGCGCATCCTCTCCCGGGCCTTCAGCAACGAGGACCTGAACCTGGTGGCCAAGGCAGTGACCACCTCCTGCGATGCGGCCGACGGCGTGGCCGATGGCATGGTGAACCACGTCAAGGCCTGCCATTTCGACCCCGGCGTGCTGCAGTGCAGCGGCGCCAAGACCGGCAGCTGCCTGAGCAGCGGACAGGTGAACGCGCTCAGGAACGTGTTTGCCGGGCCGCGCAACTCGGCAGGCCAGGCCCTGTATGCGGGCCAGCCGTGGGATCCGGGCCTGGCAGCGCCGGGCTGGCGCACCTGGACACTGGGCAGCTCCACAACCGCCACGCCGGATTCGCGCTACATCACGCTGATCGTGGATGCGCTGGTCAACGAATTCCTCACTCCGCCGGACCTGGGCTTCAACCCGCTGGCCTTCAATTTCGACACCGACCCGGCGCGCATGCAGGCCTACTCGGCCATCTATGACACCTACCGGGATGACCGGCTCACGGCCTTCCGGCAGCACGGCGGCAAGATGCTCTTCATCCACGGCATGTCCGACCCCATCTTCTCGGCGCTGGACACGCTGGACTACTACGAGCGCCTGGCCGCCAACAACGGCGGCATGCAGGCCACGCAGGACTTTGCGCGCACCTTCCTCGTGCCGGGCATGAACCATTGCTCGGGCGGCCCGGCCACGGACAGCTTCGACTCCATACAGGCCATGGTCGACTGGGTGGAGAAAGGCATCGCCCCGGACACCATCGCCGCCAGGGCCCTGCCGTCCAGCGCGGACTTTCCGCAGCGCACGCGCCCGCTGTGCCCGTATCCGAAGATTGCCAGGTACAGGTTCGAGGGCGCAGCCGCCGGCACGGGCAATGTGGAGGATGCGGCCAGCTTTGTCTGCGCCCTGCCCTGAGCCTGCGCATCTGCGGGCTGGGCGCCACAGGCCGGGGCCGCCGCAGGGCCGGAGCAAGCCTGCAGCGATAATGAGAAGCGTTCACCGCAGCGAGCGCTTCCCGCCACCGCCTTTCCGCCTCCGCCCATGCCCGCCCCTTCCCAGCGCTACACCACGGCGCAGCTCGACGCCATGCGCCAGCGCCACGGTTTCAGCGTGCGCTTTCTCTCCACCGTCTCCGAAAACGATTGCATCTTTGAAGGCCAGGTGCAGGAGCACCAACTGCCTTCGGGCCTGCAACTGGTCAGCTCCGACATCCGCATCAACCATGGCTATGAATCCACGTCCGAGCATCCGCGGCGCTTTACCGCCGTGGTCCTGCTGGACGGCCAGGCCGAGCTGCAGCTGCCCGCCGCCCGCAAGGCCCTGAGCGTGACGCGCCATGCCGCAGCGGCATTCTCCTGCGGCGACACCGAGGTGCTCAAGGCCACCCATGGGGCAGGCCAGACGGTGCGCGGCTTCAACCTGTCCATCGAGGCGCCCGAGGCCTGCGCCGATGCCGAACTGGCCGAGCTGCTGCACCATTCCCTGCGGCAGTCCGGCCCGCCGCTGCATGCCTGGTCGCTGCCCGAGCATCTGGCGGTGTCGCTGCGCCAGCTGCTCGATGGCGTCTGGAGCGGCAGCCTGGCCCGGCTGCACCGCGAAGGCATTGCGCTGCAGGTGCTGGCCTGCGCGCTGCAGGCACATGCGCAGCCGCGGCCTGCGCCCTCGCCGCGCATCCATCCCCGGGACAGGCGCGGCCTGGAGCGCGTGCGCGAGTGCATGGATGCGGCGCCGGGCCAGGCGCACAGCCTGGATGACCTGGCACGCCTGGCCTGCATGAGCCCGACCACGCTGCGCGAGAAATTCCAGGCCACCTACGGCCAGACCGTGTTCGGCTGGCTGCGCGAGCGCCGCATGCAATTGGCGCGCGAGCGGCTGGCACAGGGCTGGAGCGTGCAGGAAGCGGCCGACTGCGTGGGCTTTCAGCATGCCAGCAATTTCGCCACGGCCTTTCGCCAGCGCTTCGGCCACGCACCCAGCCAAGGCAGCCTGCGTCGCAAACCATAGGACTGGCGTCGCCGGGAACAGGCGGCGGCGGCGCACATTTCCCACAATCCGGGCTCACGCCCAGGACCATGGAAATGATGAGCATTCGCATTCAAAACCCCACCCCGCGACACCCCCAAAGCGCGCGGACCCCGCTATCCCTGCTGATCTGCGCCCTGTGTGCCGCCCCTGCGCCAGCAGTCTGGGCCGCCGACGAGGACAGGCCCCCTGTCAGGAAAGGCGACACCGAACTGGGCACCGTCACCGTGCGCGCCACCGCCGATGCGGGCATCACCGAAGGCACGGCGCGCTACACCAGCGGCGCCACAGGCACGGCCACGGGCCTGCAACTGTCGGCGCGCGAGACACCGCAGTCTGTCAGCGTGATCACGCGCCAGCTCATGGACGATGCAGGCCAGCTCACGGTCTCGCAGACGCTGGAGGCCTCCGCGCCCGGCCTGTCGGTGAGCCGCAGCGACAGCAACCGCTACCAGTTTTCCTCGCGCGGCTTTGGCATCAGCAACTTCCAGTTCGACGGGCTGGCCTCGCCCATCAACAGCCTGTGGAACTTCGGCGCCACCGACATGGATACGGCCTTCTACGACCGCGTGGAAATCGTGCGCGGCGCCACGGGCCTGCTCAATGGCTCGGGCGATCCGTCGGCCACGGTGAACTTCGTGCGCAAGCAGCCGCGCGAGACGGCGGGCGGCCATGCCTCGCTGACGCTGGGCCGCTGGAACCTTCGCCGCGCCGAGGCCGATCTGTCCCTGCCGCTGGACCGCGAAGGCCGCGTGCATGGCCGTGTCGTGGCCGTGCAATCGGACAGCGATAGCTACGTCAGCCACTTCGGCCAGCGCAGGCAGGGCCTGTACGCCGTGGTCAGCGCGGCCCTGACGCCCGCCACGCGGCTCGTGACCAGCCTCGAATACCAGAAGAACTCCAGCCCCGGCATGGGCGCCGGCTTTCCGCTGTTCTATGCGGACGGCAGCCGCACGGCCTTCGACCGCTCGGTGCCCAACAACACGCGCTGGTCGCATTTCGGCACGGAGAACACCACGGCCACGCTGGACCTGACGCACCGGCTGGACAACCGCTGGCTGCTGCGCGCCGCCTACAGCCGCAACGACGGCAACTACGACATGCGCTACGTCTACCGGGGCGGCGCGCCGGACGCCAGCACCGGCCTGGGCATGGCCAACTCCTTCATCAAATACCGGGGCGACCGCTCGCGCGACAGCCTGCACCTCACGGCCAGCGGCCCGGTCGCGCTGTTCGGGCGCCAGCACGAGATTGCCGTGGGCTGGAACCATGTGCGCGACGACATCGACATCCGCCGCTACGCACCGCTGGGCACACCGCCTGCCACGGACAACTTCCTCGACTGGCGCAACGGCAGCCTGGCCGAGCCGGGCTGGTCCGACGTCTCCAACGGCGGCGACGACAGCCGCATGCGCCAAAGCGGCGGCTATGCCGTGGGGCGTTTCTCGCTGGCCGATGGCTGGACGGCCGTGGCCGGCGCCCGCCTGAGCCGCTGGTCCACGCGCCAGAACTACTTCGGCAGCCTGCGCGACTACCGCTACAGCAACGAAATCACGCCCTACGCCGGCCTGCTGTGGGACATCGATGCCCGGCACACGGCCTACCTGAGCTACACGGAAATCTTCACGCCCCAGAACTACCGCGACAAGCAAGGCAGCATCCTGGACCCCGTCACCGGCCAGGCCTTCGAGCTGGGCCTCAAGGGCTCCTGGCTGCAGGACCGGCTGCAGGGTTCCGCCGCGCTGTTCCAGACCCGCCAGGACAACCTGGCGCAGGACACGGGCGAATTCATCGACGGCACCACGGACCAGAAGGCCTACCGGGGAGTCAAGGGCGCGCAGGTGCGCGGTATCGATCTGGAACTCAGCGGCGAGCCGGCCCGGGGCTGGCGCATGGGCGCCAGCTACACGCACTACACGGCACGCAGCGCCAGCGGCGCCGCGTTCAACACCACGCACCCGCGCAGCCTGGTCAAGCTCACGGCCATGCGCAGCTTCGAGGGTGCGCTGCAAGGCCTGAGCCTGGGCGGCAACCTGCGCTGGCAAAGCCGCATCTGGCAGAACGTGACCAACCCGCTGCGCCAGAGCGTGCAGGTCGGCCAGGGCAGCTACCTGGTGGTCAACCTCTCGGCCCACTACCGCATCGACCCCACCTGGTCGGCCAGCGTGCAGCTCAACAACGTGCTGGACCGCCAGTACTACAGCCAGATCGGCTTCTACAACCAGGGCTGGTGGGGCGAGCCACGCAATCTGACGGTGAGCCTGAAGGCGGATTTCTAGGAGGACTTCGCCACCGGATCGGCGCTGGCATCGGCAACGATGCTTTGCGCTCCACCCTGGCGCCCCAGCATGCGCCAGCAGACGGCCAGCGTCACCGCCGCAGCCAGCAATCCAGCAGCAAAGCCACCGCCGTAGCCCACGGCCGCCGCCAGCGATGTCACCAGGGTGGAGGCCAGAATCTCCCCCGTGTCGCGGGCGCTTTGCACGGCCGTCATGTCGGTGCCGGCCTGCGGGCCGGCACCGGCAAAGCGCATGGCCAGCGTCATCACGGCCACCGAAGATGCACCCGTTCCAAACGCCCCCAGCGCCTGGGCCGCAAAGGCAGTGCCCATGTCCAGCGGCAGCAGGCCTGCGGCCAGGGCCATCCAGCCCAGCGCCGAGGCGGCGCAGGCCGCCAGCCCGCAGGCCAGCGCCGGCCTGGCGCCCAGCCGTGCCACCAGCCAGGCGCCCCCGCCACAGCCCAGCAGCACGGTCACCGCACCGCCCGCCATGCCCACGCGCCCCACGGCCTCGACCGGCCAGCCTGCATCCACGAGAAACAGCTTGGCTAGGCCAAAGCCGCTGACGGCCGTGATGGACGACAGCACGGCTGCCGCCACCAGCGGCCAGGCGCCGGAGCGCTGCACAAAGGCCTTGAGACGGGCTGGCGACCGGCGAACGCCCGGCCGGCTGCGCAGGCCCTGCAGCGCAGCCGGCTCACGCCACAGCGCCACCAGCAGCAGGCTGAAGGCCACGGGCAGGCACAGGGCCGCCAGCGCCAGACGCTGTCCCAGCAAGCCCGCCAGCACCATGCTGCCGGCCCCGCCCACAAAGAAGCCCACCATGGTGCCGCCCACCTGCAGCGCATTGGCGCCAGCCAGACCACGGCCCCTGAAATGCTCGGCCACCAGCCCGTCCGTGGCAATGTCCTGCGTGGCACTGGCCAGGGAACCCAGGGCCGCCAGCGCCACGATGGCCGGCGCCGTCTGCAGCGTGATGCCCAGCGCAGCCGATGCCGCCAGGCACAGCAGCACCAGGGCCTGCATGGGCAGGATCCAGCTGCGACGGCGCCCCAGGCGGGCCGACCACCGGTTGTCCACGCGTGTGGCCCACAGGAATTTCAGCACCCAGGGCAAGCCCACCAGGGGCAGGAAGGCCAACGCCCCGAGCTGGGCGCCCTCGCTGCGCAGCAGTGTGGGCACGGCGTCCATAGCCAGGCCCAGGGGCATGCCCTGGGTCAGGTACAGGCCGGCCACCATCAGCCAGGTGTGCAGGTCCGGCTGCGACATCGCAGGGGCGCTGTCCGCATCGTGCAGGGGCGGGCTCATGGCTGCACCTTCTCGTGCTCGCTGCCACGCGCGGGCGTGATGAACATCAGGCGGCCCGGCTGCACCGCTTCCAGCCGGTGCCAGCAGCCGCGCGGCACCACCAGCATCTGGCCTGCCGAGAGTTCCAGAACCGGAGCCTCCTCCCCGCGCCGCTGCGGGCGCAGCAGCACACGCACTTCGCCGTCCAGCAGGCACAGCACTTCGTCGCCGACGGGATGGCGCTCCCAGTGCCCGTCATGCAGCGAGGCACCGTCGCTGAAAGGCTTGATGCCAATGATCCAGTCGCTGACCGGGTCCAGCTTTTCGTGCGGGTCCAGCACGCGCACCTGCGAAGGGGCGCACAGGCCGATGAGGTGGCTGGCCTGCGCCAGCGGCCGGGCGATGAGGGAATGGGCGTTCTTGTCCATGGTGTGTTCCATCGATGGTGAAGCGGGTTCTCAGAACTCGGCGCGCAGGCTGAGCGTGGCGCTGCGCGGCTCGCCATAGCGGTTGTTCCAGCCCGTGCCGGACAGGCTCTGGTAGTAGCGGCGGTCCGTCAGGTTGTCCACCTGCAGGGCCGCCGTGAGCTGGCGGTTGATGCGCCAGCCCAGGCGCAGGCTGGCCAGCGCGTAGCCGCCCTGCCGCAGCGTCACGCCCTGCGCCTGGTTGTAGAAGTCGCTTTGCGCGCGCAGGCCCAGGCCGATGCTGAAACGGCGCTCTGCCACCGGCACCTGGTAGCTGGCCCACAGGCGCAGGATGTGGCGCGGCGTGAAGCTGGCGAAGGGCAGGCCCTGGTTCTGCGCGTCCTGCAGGTACTGCGTGCGGTTCCAGGTGTAGGAGGCGCTCAGGCGCAAGTCGCGGTGGGGCTGGCCTTCGATCTCGGCCTCCAGCCCTCGGCTGCGCACCTCGCCGGTGGCGATGTACCAGCAGGCATTGCCCACGCAGGGATGGGCCGGATCGGCCTGGGCACGGTTCTTCTGCCGGATCTCGAACAGCGCCAGGCCCAGGTTCAGGCGGCCGCCCAGCAGTGCGCCCTTGATGCCGGCCTCCAGGTTGTTGCCCTGTACCGGGTCCAGCAGTTCACCGGCATAGGTGTAGCTGCTCTGCGGCTGGAGGATGCGCGCATGGCTGGCATAGGCGTTCCACTGCGGGCCGAGTGCGTACACCAGGCCTGCATAGGGGGTGAACTGCGTGCCCATGCGCGTGCGCACGCGGCTGGCGGCTCCGCCTGCGCCGCCCGTCTCTTGCTCCCAGCGCGTGAAGCGCCCGCCCAGCACCAGCTTCAAGGGGTCGGCCAGCTGCAGCCGCGCCATGCCGTACAGGCCGCTTTGCCGCGTCTCGGTGGGGCCGCGCGTGGCGTAGCTGCCGACCAGGGGCAGCGGCACGCCGTGCGGATTCCAGTTCCAGACATCGACCGGGCTTTGCGGCAGATTGAGGATGGAGGCGGCCCATTGCGTGCTGCGCGTGCGCTGGTGGTTGAAGCCGGCCAGCAGCTCGTGCGTGCGGCCCCACAGCTGCACCGGGCCGCTGGCAAAGGCATCCACACTGGTCTGGCTGTCGTCGAAGCGGTAGGCCGCACCCGTGAGGCGCCCGCCCAGGCCCGTGGCGGGATTGACAGCGCCGTTGGCCCCGGCATAGAGCAGCTCGGAATCGCCGGAGAGGTGATTGAGGTTGAGCCTGGCCTGCCACCCGTTGCTCCAGACATGCTCGACGCCGGCAAAGCTGCGCGTGGTGTTCCAGTCGAAGCGGTCCCAGGCCGCGTCCAGATAGGTGCTGCGCGGCAGGCCCACATCGCGGCCGTCTGCATAGAAAGGCACGCCCGCCATGTTGGTGGTGGAGCGTATGCGCTGATGGTGCGCCCCGGCGTGCACCGTGGTGCCGGGCGCCAGGTCCAGCTCGGCAATGGCGTAGAGATTGCCGGTGCGCTCGCCAGCCACGTCGTAGAAGAAGTCACGCTCCTCCTGCGTGGCCACCACGCGGGCACGCAGGCTGCCCGAGGCATTGAGCGGGCCGCCGACATCGGCCTCGGCGCGACGCCGGCCCCAGCTGCCCAGGGTCAGCCCCGCGCTGCCGGCAAACTCACGCGTGGGCCGCTTGGGCACGAGGTTGACCGTGGCGGCAGGGTTGCCCGTGCCATGCAGCAGGCCTGCGGCGCCGCGCACGATCTCCACGCGCTCGTACATGGCCATGTCCATGCGCGGGCTGGCCGTGTTGCCCATGAGAATGGGCACGCCGTCCTGCTGGAACGAATCGATCTTGAAGCCGCGCTGGTAGTAGCCCGTGGTCAGCAGCTGGAAGGGCTGCACGGTGACACCGGGGGCGTTCTGCATCACGTCGTCCAGGCTGTAGAGGTTTTGTTCGCGCATGCGCTCCTGCCCGATCACCGTGACCGACTGGGCGATTTCCTGCAGGCTCTGGCCCAGCTTGTCCACGCCCGTGCCGGTGACTGCGCTGGCGCGGACCGTGATCCCTGGCAGTGCGGCTGTTTCAGGCGCGCTGCCTGCATCAACCGCCTGCGTCTCGGCATGCAGCCGGGCCGATCCGCCCGTAGCAAAGGCCAGGCACAGGGCCAGTGGCAAGGGGCGCAACACCAGGGGCCGCGCCGCTTTCATTGACGATGAATCCATCACTCCTCCCGAATTTCAAATGAGAACCAATCTCATCCAAATTCTGAAAGACGTGGGCAGCGTCCATGCGCGATTGCGTCACGGCCTGCCGCGATCCCGGCACGATCACGGCAAAATCACGGCACGACTGCAGCGCTGCAAAGCGGCTGCGGAGCCTGACCTGGGATGGAGACTATCCGCGCCGCAAGGCGCTGGGCAGCACGCCATGATGGCGCTGGAAGACCTTGCTGAAATGCGAGGGGCTGTAGCCGCTGAGCGCGGCCGCCTGGGCCACATCCATCCGCGCAGAGGCCAGCAGCTCGTAGGCGCGCGCCATGCGCTGGGCCTGCAGCCATTCGGCCACCGTGCAGCCAAAGCACTGGCGAAAGCCCTGGGTGAGCTTGTTCACGTTAAGCCCCACATCACGCGCCAGAGCGCGCAGGCCCGGTGGATCATCCAGGCGCTCGCGCAGCAGCTGCACCGCACGCTCCAGTTGCTGGCGTCCGCGCCCGGACAGGTCTTCTTCCCCGGGCCGGGGCATGCACAGGGCCAGCAGCTCCAGCCCCTTGCCCGCCAGATAGAGCTGGCGCGCCGCGCCCTGCAGCGGACAGTGCAGGATCTGCTGCGCCACCGCGCGCTGGGCGGCACTGGCCTGGGCATCGCGGATGAGCGAGCCGCAGGCGCCGGATGCACCGGAATCTCCAGGAGCGCCTGCCTCCATCGCATCGGCCAGCCCCTGCGGAGTCAGGCCCAGGCTGGACGCCAGGCCCGACATGGGCAGGCTGGCCGACACGTACTCCAGATCCGAGCCCTGCTCCATGCCATGCAGCACGTCATGGGGTGCATCGCGCAGGCGCAGGTGTACGGAGGGACCGCACAGCCGCACGGGCGCCGAGCGTTCCAGCTGGTAGCTGATGCTGCCGGACAGCACCAGCACGAGCTTGACCCCGGCCTGCTCGCTCTCGCTGAACCACTGCGTGCGGTCAAAGCGCAGCCGGCCTGCCGACAGGCTGAGCATGGGCGTGGGCATTTGAACGGCGCCGCCGGGGGAAGAAGCAGGAAGGGTGCGGTCCTTTTTCATGGGCGGGTCCGGGCAGCTTGCGCCGTGGTGGCAGGGATCATGAGGGGCGCATGTTAATGCAATCCATTCTCATTTGCCGAGCAAGGCCGAACAGGTCATTCGCCCGCCGCATGACGTCCTGCCAAAACATTGATTGACGTCAAGACAGCCACCACCCAGCATTGGCCCGCCTGAAAAATCCGCCGCCGGCCCCAGCCGCTGCGCCACCAAAAACACCGACAAGGAGACATCCCCCATGCCCCGCACCCTTTCACGCAAGCAATTCCTGCGCGCTGCCGCGCTGCTCGGCGCCGCGCTGCTGCCCCTGCCCCAGGCCTGGGCGGATGCCTATCCCACCCGGCCCGTCAAGCTGGTCGTGCCCTTCGCCCCTGGCGGCAATACCGATGTGCTGGCGCGCATGGTGGCGCAGGGCCTGTCCGAGTCGCTGGGCCAGCCCGTGATCGTGGAAAACATCTCCGGCGCCAACGGCTCCATCGGCGCCAGCCGCGTGGCTTCGGCGGCCAATGATGGCTATACGCTGCTGTTCGGCACGGCCGGCACCCAGGCCATCAACCAGAGCCTGTACAAGAACCTGAGCGAGAAGAGCCTGGGCGATTTCGAGTACGTGGCCCTGGTGACCACCATTCCCAATGTGCTGGTCGTCAACGAGACGCGCACGCCCGCCAGGACGGTGAAGGACCTGGTGGCACGCGCCGCCGCGCAAAAGACCGGCATGAGCTATGGCTCGCCGGGCAGCGGCTCCACGATCCACCTGTCGGGCGAGCTGTTCAAGAGCGCCACCCAGCTGGACATGGTGCATGTGCCCTACAAGGGCAGCGCGCCGGCCCTGACCGACCTGCTGGGCGGCCAGATCGATTTCATCTTCGAGAACGTGACGCCCGCCCTGCCCTTCGTGCAGTCCGGCAAGCTCAAGGCCCTGGCCGTGACCTCCGAGCAGCGCCTGCCCGCCCTGCCCGATGTGCCGACCATGAAGGAAAGCGGCTACCCCACCTTCGTGACCGGCACCTGGAACGGCGTGCTGGCACCCAAGGGCACGCCGGCCGCCATCGTCAAGCGCCTGGAGGAAGCCACGCTCAAGGTGGCGGGCCATGCCGACTTCAAGTCCAAGGTGACGGCGCTGGGCGGCGAAGTGCGCCTGCTGGACTCCAAGGCCTTCCGCGAATTCACGCGGGCCGAGTACCAGCGCTGGAATGCGATCGTGCAGACGGCGAAGCTGGAGCGGCAATAACGTCGGCTCCGGCCCCCGCCTCCGGCGCCCGCTGGCGGCGGGCCCAGAACGTCTCGTTCGCCCAGCGCGGCTCCAGCGCGTAGTAGTGCTGGTGATGGGTACGGTACGCAGCGCGTATCGTGCCGATCCACGAACTCCAGGACTGCAGCGCATCGGCATCGCCCGCCAGGCTGCGGCGCACGGCCTGGGCGGCCTCGCTGCCCGTGACCAGGCTGTTGAGCAGGCCCTGCGATGCCAGGGGATCGAAGGACAGGCCTGCATCGCCCACGGCCAGCCAGTCCGGCCCGCTGGCAGCATCAAGCCATTGTTCGTGGGCGGCGGCCACGCGCAGCGGCTCCAGCAGCCGGCTGCCCCTGCTGCGCGCGCCCACCAGGGCCGTGTGATGCGCCATTTCCAACAGATCGGCCGTGCTGCGCAGGCGCCGGGCTTGAGGCAGGTCGATATCGGTCTGCCAGGCAATCACGCAACTGCCATCGGGCAGGTCGGCGCTGTACCACCAGCCTTCGGCATCCGACTCGATCATGGTGGTGCCTGCATGCTCATGCGATGGCGGCTCCACCCAGGCGTGAAAGCAGACCAGGCGGCCACCACGGTGGACCTGGGCGCCAGCCTGCCGGGCCACGCGGGCCGCGCGGCCCGTGGCATCGACCACGATGCGGCAGGACAGCTCCAACGGGCCGTGCGCCGGGTCGCCCTGCGCCCTATCGATCAGGCAGCGCCAGCGCATGGGTGCGCCCGGTGGCTGGCGCTGCAGGCTGCGCAGCGTGGCGGGCACCAGGCAGGGCACGCCACGGCTGCGCGCAGCCTCCAGCAGCATGGCGTCGAAGCGCTTGCGGTCCAGGTGCCAGCCCGCGCCATGCGGGTCGAACAGTGCGTCCTGAAAGATGACCTCCGGCCCTCCCCACAATGACCGCCGCGACCATGCCGGCCGGTGGCCCTGTGCCGCGAACGCATCCCACACGCCCAGGTCGGACAGAATCACCCGGGCCGCAGCGGGCAGGGTTTCGCCAATGGCCCGCCCAGCCTGCACGGCGCGTCCTACCAGCGCCACGCGGCAGTGCCCTGCCAGTTGCGCGGCAACGGCCGAGCCCGCCGGTCCCGCGCCCACGACGAGCACATCCAGTTCATCCGGCAGCGGCGCGGCGGCCATGGCGTGCGACGGCATGGCCGGCACTCAGCGCGGCAGCACCGGGCCGCGCTGCGTCATGGCGCGCAACTGCTGCTCGTTGTCTGCATCGAAGGGCTCGATGCGGGGAGGCGCCTCCTGCCCGTCCGGTTGCACCGCAGTCTTGAGCATGTGCGACGGCGCCGGGGCGATGCGGTTTTCCACCTGCATCACCGGCGGGAAGTCCTTGTCGCCCCGCACGCCGGGCCGACTCTCGATGACGCCCATGTCACCGAAGTGGCTGATCATGCGGTTGATCTCGCTCTCATAGCCTTCCTCACCCAGTGTGCGGAACCACGACTCGCGGCGGTTGAAGGCGGCAACGCGCTGCTCGCGCGGCAGTTCGGTGTCGATGACCCTTTCATAGGCCTCCTGCGTCAGCACCTGGTTGGGCACGCGGGCCGGCCAGAACGTGGGCAGGTAGGGGTCGTAGCGTGGGCCATAGCCGGCGTAATAGCCGCTGCGGCAGCTGGCGGTGTCGGTCTGCCATGGGACCGCCATCCAGCGCGTGAGGTCGCCGGCCACCTGCGCATACAGCGGCCCGCTCTCGGACAGGGCCACCGCAGGCGTGAGCCGGGAGCCGTAGAGTTGCAGCTCGGGCGGGTTCACTGCCGCCTCGCGGATGCGGAACGGCGCCCGGTACATGCTGGCGTGCCGCATGGGCCAGGTGATCTCGCAGCCCGGATGGAAGGCGTCGGCCAGGCAATCGTCCATGGCGGCATGGTCGAGCATGGCCGGCTGCTCCTGCAGCGGCACGTCGGCGAGCTGGGCAGGGTACTGCTGGCCGGGCTTCCAGTCGGACAGGAAATGGCCGCCGGCCCACAGGTCCAGCATTCTCAGCTGCGTGGGGGTCAGTGCCGCATGCTGGCGCGGCGTGTCGGCGGGCGGCACGGCCATGGCGTCGCCATACAGCCAGGGCCAGGGCTGGGGGGATGCGCCATCACGGTCAAAACGGCGGAAGGCATTGGCCACCTGCTGGCGCAGCTCGGCCCAGGTCGTGCCCGGGCTGTTGAGCCTGGCGATCCACGCCTCGTCATCCGCACTGGCCGCCCCGCCCCAGCCGAACTGGGATGCAAAGCCCTTGTTCGCCCACTGCAGGCTGCTCTGGCGCTGGAGTATGGGCAGGATGTGCCGGCTAAAGGAGACGTGCAGCGGGAAGGCGGCCATGCCCGAGTGGATGTACACATCCTCCATCAGGTCCTTCATGGTGCGCACCGACTTCATCTGCGGGCCGTAGTTGGGCGGCGCAACCGTGACCCATGCCGCATCCACCGGCACGGAAACGCCGGCCACGACGACCTTGGCGCGCACCGGGCCGTCGGCCACATCGTCATGCCAGCCCTCGTTGTTCGCAAACGTGGTGGCCTTGGAGCCATCCACGGAGGCAGAGACGCCACGGCCTCCCAGCACGAGAAGCTGGCCCGTCTTTTCAATGCGCAATTCGCCCAGATAAACCGGCTTGCCGCAGAAACTGCCGCTGTCGAATGCCACCGGGGCCGAGCCTTTGGCAATTCGGCGGGCTCCCGGTCGAATGGCCAGGCTTTTCCGGTCCTTCACCGTGGCATTGCGCAAAATCGTGGGATCGGCCGTTGCAGCTTCAGGCACGTCCAGCGCCAATTGGAATTGATACCAGGCGGCCTTGGTATTGGCCAGTTCGACTTCCCATTCGATCTGGTCCTGGTCGGACGTGAGTTCACGCACCACCTCGCCCGCGGCGTTGTAGCCGTAGATGCGAAAGCGCGCAGCCTGCCGCTTGAGCGCGCCCTGCGCATCACGCAGGCTGCCCGGCGCCATGGGCGGCACATGCATCAGCTCGGGGCCGACATAGCACTCATCCGGACTATTGCCAATACGCGCCACACCAATTCCCGGGTGTATGGCTGCACGCACAATGGTGGAGTCGATTCCCATTCGTCGCCCTTTCAGTTGCTGAGGCACTGATTGCAACAAACAGTATCAAAAAAGCCGAGAAAAAGTTAATTATCGGGAATCAACAATCCATAGCAACGCAAGAATGAGTTCAATTGAACCCATTCATTCTCCAATAGATGAACTGCTATTGATAATGAATTAGCAGAATAAATATCGATTCACAGCAGCACGATGTCGTATTGCTCCTGTGCCATGGCCGTCTCGGCCTGCAGCGAGATGGGCTTCTTGATGAAGTCGGACAGGCCGGCCAGGTGCTGGCTTTCCTCGTCCAGGAACATCTCGACCACCTTGGGCGAGGCCACGATGCGGAACTCGCGCGGGTTGAACTGGCGCGCCTCGCGCAGGATTTCGCGCAGCACCTCGTAGCAGACGCTGCGCACGGTCTTCACATGGCCCTTGCCCTGGCAGACCGGGCAGGATTCGCACAGCATGTGGGCCAGCGATTCGCGCGTGCGCTTGCGCGTCATCTCCACCAGGCCCAACTGCGAGAAACCGCCCGCCATGGTCTTGACGCGGTCGCGCCCGAGCTGGCGCTTGAATTCGGACAGCACCTCGGCCTGGTGGTCGTCGCGCACCATGTCGATGAAGTCCACGATGATGATGCCGCCCAGGTTGCGCAGGCGCAGCTGGCGCGCGATCTGCTGGGCCGCTTCCAGGTTGGTCTTGAAGATGGTGTCGTCGAAGTTGCGCGCCCCCACGTAGCCGCCGGTGTTGACGTCCACCGTGGTCAGCGCCTCGGTCTGGTCCACGATCAGGTAGCCGCCGGACTTGAGGTCCACGCGGCGGCCCAGCGCACGGGCGATTTCCTCGTCGATGGCGAACAGGTCGAAGATGGGCCGCTCGCCGCGGTAGTGCTGCAGCTTGGGCACGGCCGCCGGCATGTATTCCTGGCCGAAGGTCATGAGCAGGGCGAACTGCTCCTTGGAGTCGATGCGGATGCTCTGCGTGCCCTCGCCCACCAGATCGCGCAACACGCGCTGCAGCAGGTTCAGGTCCTGATGCAGCAGCGACATGGGCGGCAGGCGCACCGAGGCGTCCTTGATGCGGCTCCAGGTCTTGCGCAGGTAGCGGATGTCGTCGGCCAGCTCGGCGTCGCTGGAGTCCTCGCCATTGGTGCGCAGGATGAAGCCGCCGCCCCCGCCGGTTTCCTTGGTGCCCACCAGGCCCTGCAGGCGCGCGCGCAGCGCGTCGCGCTCGCCCTGCGGGATTTTCTGCGAGATGCCGATATGGTCATCCTGGGGCAGCAGCACCAGCAATCGCCCCGCGATGCTGATCTGCGTGGACAGGCGCGCACCCTTGGTGCCGATCGGGTCCTTGATGACCTGCACCATGATGGTCTGGCCTTCGAAAACCTGCTTTTCGATGGGCACGACAGGCATGTCCTTGCGCGCGAACATGGGGGCCTCGCCCCCTTCCTGCCGCTGCCAGACGTCGGCCACGTGCAGGAAGGCTGCTCGCTCCAGGCCGATGTCGATGAAGGCCGACTGCATGCCCGGCAGCACACGCGAGACCTTGCCCAGATAGACGTTGCCGACCAGGCCGCGCTCCAGCGGGCGCTCCATGTGCAGCTCCTGGACGGCGCCGTTCTCGATGATGGCCACGCGCGTTTCCTGTGGCGACCAATTGATCAGAATGTCTTGCTGCATGCTGTGCCTGTGGTGTGCTTTGTCGTTTGTATTTCTCGGCCATGGCGGCCCGGCAATCATTGCGCCGGTGGCCGCTTGCCACTATCTTGCCGCGCCATCCGCTGTCATCGGCGGTCTGCGCATGCCTGCACGCCCCTGCGGGCCCAGGTCGGGGAGCCGGCCTACAGTGCCCAGCCCAGCTCGCGCAGCAGCGCCGCCGTCTCGAACAGAGGCAGGCCCATGATGCCCGAGTAGCTGCCGTGCAGCCACTGCACATGGGCCGCCGCGCGGCCCTGTATGCCATAGGCGCCGGCCTTGCCCATGGGCTCGCCCGAGGCCACATACGCGTCGATCTGCTGCGCGCTCATGGCCGAAAAGCAGACCTGGGAAACCGACAGCGCAGCCAGGCGCCGCGCGCCGTGCTGTATGGCGACGGCGGTCAGCACCTCGTGCTCGCGGCCCGCAAGCGCGGTCAGCATGCGGCGGGCATCGTCGGCATCGGCAGGCTTGCCAAGAATGCGGCCATCCAGCGCCACCGTGGTGTCCGAGCACAGCACGGGCGCCACAGCCAGGGCGCGGCGCGCATGGCGGGCCACGGCGGCATCGAGCTTGAGCGCGGTGACGCGCTGCACATAGTCGCGCGCTGCCTCATCAGCCAGTTCGGCCTCTATGGCCTCGGCATCTTCGGCAATGTCGCCCTCGGCGTTGGGCAGCAAAAGCTCATGGGCCACACCCAGCTGCTCCAGCAGCTGGCGGCGGCGGGGGCTCTGGGAGGCAAGGTAGATGAATGGCGGCATGATAAGAATGAGAAATGCCTTCAGCCCTTTGTTGCAAAGCGCTGAAGGCTATCAAAATCATAGTATCACGAGATCCTCGGATCCGCGTGACAGGGCCGCTGGCAGAGCCTGGGAGCCGGGACAGGCCCTATTCCCGGTGGTAGGGATGGCCGGCGTTGACCGACCAGGCACGGTACAGCTGCTCGATGAGCAGCACCCGCACCATGGCATGCGGCAGGGTCAGGTCCGACAGGCGGATGCGCTCGTGCGCAGCCTGCCTGAAGGCGGGGTCCAGTCCGTCCGGTCCGCCGATGATCAGGGCCACGTCGTCGCCCTCCAGCTGCCAGCCCTGCAGGCGCTGGGCCAGTGCCTTGGTCGTCAGATTGGTGCCGCGCTCATCGAGCACGACGATGCGCGTGCCACGCGGAATGGCGGCCTCGATGCGCTTGCGCTCGGCCGCGTACAGGGTCTCGACCGTCTTGGAGCCGCGCGGCTCGGTCTTGACGGCCTTGAGCTCCACCTTGAGCTCCGGGGGAAAGCGCTTGGCATAGTCGTCGTAGGCCGTCTGCGCCCAGTCGGGCACATGCTGGCCCACGGCCACGATCAACAGCTTCATGCAGCGTCAGTCCCGAACCGTTCAGGCCTTGGCGCGGGGAGCGCGCTTGGCGGCCGGCTTGGCAGCGGCACCTGCCTTGGGCTTGGCGGGAGCACGGTTGACCACCACGGTCTTGATGGCCTTGGGCGCTGCCGTCTTGCGGGCCGGCGCCTTGGCGGCGGCCGACTTCACGGCGGCGGACTTGGGAGCGGCCGACTTTGCAGCAGCCGGCTTGGCGGCCGCCGTACGGGATGCTGCCGGCTTGGCAGCTGCGGAACGGGGTGCAGCGGCCTTGGCAGGAGCTGCCTTCTTGGCAGCGGGCTTCTTGCCTGCAGCAGGTGCGGCGGCAGAAGCGGCCTTCTTGGCAGCAGGCTTGGCGGCCGTTGCAGCAGCCTTCTTGGAAGCGGCCTTCTTGGCCTTTTCCTCGGCCTTGTCGGTGGCGGCCGAGCGCGTGGGCTTGGGAGCACCCAGCTTCAGGCGCACAGGCGTCTCGCCCCAGATCTCTTCCAGGCGGTAGTACTGGCGGATGGCTGGCTGCATCACATGGACCACGGCCTGGCCGCAGTCCACGATGATCCACTCGCCGTTTTCTTCGCCTTCCTGGCGTGGCACGGGAAAACCGGCCTGCTTGACGGCGTCGCGCACGCTGGAGGCCAGCGCCTTGGTCTGGCGGTTGGAGGTGCCAGCAGCCACGATCACGCGCTCGAACAGCGGCGAGAGCTTTTCGGTATTGAAGACCTGGATGTCTTGGGCCTTGACGTTTTCGAGGCCGTCAACAATGGCGCGTTGCAGCTTGGTCACGTCGCGCTTGGCTGCGGAATCCGATTTGGTGGAAGTGGTCATCAGGCGGTGATCAGTGGAATAGAAATGGGATCAATATAGCGCGAGCGCCGTGCGGCCCGTAGAGGGCTTGGCTGTAGCGGCGCTCCAAAATGCATGGAGTTCGCCCACAGATCGCCGGAAGATTTCGCGCCGAAGAAAGTGGAGAACGCAGCCAACGCTGCGCCTCAAGCTATTGAAATTATAGTTTTGCCGCCTATTCCCTTGCACGCGCGGATTTCGCCACGCGGCCGGAGATGGCGGCAATGGGACTCAAAGCCAGTCGCGGCGCACCAGGAATTGCTCCAGCAGCGCGCGCTCGGGCGTGCCGGGCGCGTCCTCGCGCTGGTAGCTCCAGCTCGCATGCGGGGGCATGGACAGCAAGATGGATTCCGTGCGCCCGCCGGACTGCAGGCCGAAGTGCGTTCCCCGGTCCCAGACCAGGTTGAACTCCACGTAGCGGCCGCGGCGGTAGCGCTGGAAATCGACCTGCTGCTGGCCGTAGTCCATGGCCTGGCGGCGCTCGACGATGGGCAGGTAGGACTCCAGAAAGGAATCTCCCACCGAACGCAGCATGTCGAAGCTGCGCGCCTGGCCCAGCTCAGAGAAGTCGTCGAAGAAGATGCCGCCGATGCCGCGCTGCTCGTTGCGGTGCTTCAGGCAGAAGTACTCGTCGCACCAGGTCTTGAAGCGCGGGTAGAGCGTGTCGCCAAAAGGCGCCAGCGCATCGCGGCAGACGCGGTGAAAGTGCTGTGCATCTTCCTCGAAGCCGTAGACCGGTGTCAGGTCCATGCCGCCGCCGAACCAGCAGGTGGGCTCGTTGCCCGGATGCCCTGCCGCACCTGAGCCGGCCGCACCTGAGCCGGCCGCAATCATTCGCACATTCATGTGTACCGTAGGCACAAAAGGATTGCGCGGATGGAAGACCAGGGACACGCCCATGGCCTCGAACGGCGCACCCGCCAGTTCAGGCCGGTGCTGCGTGGCCGAGGGCGGCAGTTGCGGCCCGCGCACATGAGAGAAGCCGCAGCCCGCGCGCTCGAACACGCGGCCACCCTCCATGATGCGGGTGATGCCATCGCCCTGCAGGCGCTCGCCGGGCCCCTTGCTCCAGGCGTCGGACAGAAAGCGTGCACCGCCCTCGCCTTCCACCTGCTCCAGCGCCTGCGTGATGCGGGCCTGCAGGCCCGTCAGGTACTCGCGCACCTGGGCCACGGGCAGCGCCTGCCCGGTCGATTGCTCTGCCATGGACTCAGTTCTTCACAGCACGGAAGCCGATGTCGCGGCGGTACTGGGCACCATCGAAATGGATGCCGCGCGCCACGTCATAGACTTTTTGCTGGGCCTGCTTGACGCTGTCGGCCAGCACGGTGACGCACAGCACGCGGCCACCGCTGGTGACGGGCACGCCGTCCTTGAGCTGGGTGCCGGCATGGAAGACCATGGCGTCGGCGGCGTCCTGCGGCAGCCCGCTGATGGCATCGCCCTTGCGCGGGTCCTCGGGGTAGCCGGCCGCAGCCATGACCACGCCCAGCGCCGTGCGGCGGTCCCATTGCAGCTCGACCTGGTCGAGCTTGGCATCGGTGGCCGCCAGCATGACGTCCACCAGATCGCTCTTGAGGCGCATCATGATGGGCTGGGTCTCGGGGTCGCCCATGCGGCAGTTGAACTCCAGCGTCTTGGGATGGCCGGACGCGTCGATCATCAGGCCCGCATAGAGGAAGCCGGTGTAGGGAATGCCGTCCTTTTCCATGCCGCGGATGGTCGGCAGGATGATCTCGCGCATGGCGCGGGCATGCACGTCGGCCGTGACCACGGGCGCGGGCGAGTAGGCGCCCATGCCGCCCGTGTTCGGGCCCTGGTCGCCGTCCTTCAGGCGCTTGTGGTCCTGGCTGGTTGCCAGGGCCAGGACGTTCTTGCCGTCGCACAGCACGATGAAGCTGGCTTCCTCGCCGGCGAGGAATTCCTCGATCACCACGCGGGCGCCGCCGTCGTTGTGGGCCACGCCGTACTTGTTGTCCACGAGCATGAAGTCCACGGCGTCGTGGGCTTCCTGCAGCGTTGTCGCAACGACCACGCCCTTGCCCGCGGCCAGGCCGTCGGCCTTGACCACGATGGGCGCACCCAGGCGGTCCACGTAGGCATGGGCCGCCACCGGGTCGGTGAAGGTTTCATAGAGCGCCGTGGGGATGCCGTGGCGCGCCATGAAGTCCTTGGAGAAGGCCTTGGAGCTTTCCAGCTGGGCGGCCGCCTTGGAGGGGCCGAAGATGCGCAGGCCGTGGGCGCGGAACTCATCGACCACGCCGGCAGCCAGCGGAGCCTCGGGGCCGACCACGGTCAGCGCGACCTTCTCGGCCTGCGCCCACTCGCGCAGCGCCTGCGGGTCGGTGATGTTGAGGTTTTCCACCTTGCCGCCGGCCAGGCCCGTGCCACCGTTGCCGGGGGCCACATAGACCTTGGTCGATTTCGGCGATTCAGCCAGTTTCCACGCCAGGGCGTGCTCGCGGCCTCCGCCACCAATCACAAGAATTTTCATAGTTCAGCGTTGTGGTAGACGTCCTGTACGTCATCCAGGTCTTCGATCATGTCCAGCAGCTTTTGCATGCGGGCTGCGTCATCGCCTTGCAGGGCGATGGTGTTTTCCGGGCGCATGGTGACTTCAGCCACCTCCGGCGTCAGGCCCTTGGCCTGCAGCGCGTCGCGCACGGTTTCGAACTCTGCGGGTGCGGTCAGCACCTCGATGGCTCCCTCGTCATCGGTGATCACGTCCTCGGCGCCGGCCTCCAGAGCCACTTCCATGATCTGGTCCTCGTCGCTTCCGGGAGCGAAGATCAGTTGTCCGACATGCTTGAACTGGAAGGACACGGAACCCTCCGTGCCCATGTTGCCACCGTACTTGCTGAAGGCGTGACGCACATCCGCCACAGTGCGCACGCGATTGTCGGTCATGGTGTCCACGATGATGGCCGCGCCGCCAATGCCGTAGCCTTCGTAGCGGATTTCCTCGTAGGTCACGCCTTCGAGGTTGCCCGTGGCCTTGTCGATGTTGCGCTTGATGTTGTCGGCCGGCATGTTGGCCGCCTTGGCCTTTTCCACCGCCAGGCGCAGGCGCGGGTTGGCGCTGAGATCGCCCCCTCCCGTGCGTGCCGCCACCATGATTTCACGGATGATGCGAGTCCAGACCTTGCCGCGCTTTTCGTCCTGGCGGCCTTTGCGGTGCTGGATATTGGCCCATTTACTGTGTCCTGCCACAGGCTGTCCTTTGATATTGATTTAACCTTGCGGCTGGGATTTTACTTTTGACCGCATGCTCCCCCGAGGAAACCCGAAATGGCCGCTCCACTTCTGATCGCCCGCCACTCTGCCACAGAATGCCTGCTGCTGCCCGCACTGGCCAATCGACATGGCCTGATCACGGGCGCCACCGGCACCGGCAAGACCGTGACGCTGCAGAAAATGGCCGAGGGATTCTCCGAGATCGGCGTGCCGGTGTTCATGGCCGACATCAAGGGAGACCTGTCCGGCATCAGCCAGGCTGGCAGCACGGGCGCCAAGATGGCGGCCTCCCTGCAGGAGCGCGGCATCGAGATTCCCCAGCCCCTGGCCTGCCCCACCACGCTGTGGGACGTGTTCGGCGAGCTGGGCCACCCGGTGCGCGCCACGGTCTCGGACATGGGTCCGCTGCTGATCGGCCGCATGCTGGCCCTGAACGACACGCAGATGGGCGTGCTCAACCTGGTCTTCAAGATTGCCGACGACAACGGCCTGCTGCTGCTGGACCTCAAGGACCTGCGCGCCATGCTCCAGCATGTGGGCGACAACGCCAAGCAGTTCACCACCGAGTACGGCAACATCAGCGCGGCCAGCGTGGGCGCCATACAGCGCGGGCTGGTCGCCATCGAGTCCCAGGGCGGTGACAAATTCTTTGGCGAGCCCATGCTCGACATCAACGACCTGATGCAGACCGATGCCGGCGGCAAAGGCGTGGTCAACATCCTGGCCGCCGAGAAGCTGATGAATTCGCCGCGCCTGTACTCCACCTTCCTGCTGTGGATGCTGTCCGAGCTGTTCGAGCGCCTGCCCGAGATCGGCGACCCCGACAAGCCCAAGCTGGTCTTCTTCTTCGACGAGGCCCACCTGCTGTTCAACGACGCGCCCAAGGTGCTGCTCGAACGCATCGAACTGGTGGTGCGCCTGGTGCGCTCCAAGGGCGTGGGCGTGTATTTCGTCACGCAAAACCCGATGGACGTGCCCGACACCGTGCTGGCCCAGTTGGGCAACCGCGTGCAGCATGCGCTGCGCGCCTTCACGCCGCGCGACCAGAAGGCCGTCAAGGCCACGGCCACCACCATGCGGCCCAAGCCCGGCCTGGATATCGAGGCCGCCATTACCGAACTGGCCGTGGGCGAGGCCCTGGTGAGCTTCCTCGACGACAAGGGACGCCCCGGCATCACCGAGCGTGCCTACGTGATCCCGCCCGGCAGCCAGATCGGCCCCATCAACGAGGAGCAGCGCAAGACCCTGCTGGCACAGTCGCTGGTGGCCGGCGTCTATGAAAAGGCGGTGGACCGCGAGTCGGCCTACGAGGTGCTGCGCGGCCGCACGGCAGCGGCCGGCGACGGCGCAGCGCCAACCGGCACGGGCCCGGCCGGTGCTGCGCCCGCGGCAAGCGAAGGTGGCGCCATGATGGACGGGCTCAAGGACCTGCTGTTCGGCACCACGGGCCCGCGCGGCGGCAAGCACGACGGCCTGGTGCAGACCATGGCCAAGTCCACCATGCGCACCATGGGCAATTCGCTGGGCAAGGAGATCCTGCGCGGCGTGCTCGGCGGCATCCTGGGCAACAAGAAGCGCTGAAGCGCTGGCGCACCGGCACTGCGCCGCATCAAACACCATAGCACCCAGCCGTTGCCATGCAACGGCTGGCGCATTTCAGGGCTCTGAAAGCCCGCGCATGCGGCTATGATCGAAAGCGCCTCCATCCACTTTGCGGAACCGCACGCCATGACGACGAACAGCCCTCCCTCGCTGCCCACCTATGACGATGTCGCCGCCGCCGCTCGCCGGCTGGAAGGCGTGGCCCACCGCACACCCATACTGCGCAGCCGCACCGCCGACGAGTTGCTGGGCGCCCAGCTGTTCTTCAAGTGCGAGAACCTGCAGCGCACGGGCGCCTTCAAGATACGCGGCGCCTACAACGCGCTGTCGCAGTTCACGCCCGAGCAGCGCAAGCGCGGCGCACTGGCCTTCTCCTCGGGCAACCATGCCCAGGCCGTGGCCCTGGCCGCGCAGATGCTGGACATGCCCGCGCTCATCGTCATGCCCGAGGATGCCCCCGCCTCCAAGATGGCAGCCACGCGCTCCTACGGCGCCCAGGTGGTGACCTATGACCGCTTCACCGAGGACCGCGAGGCCATCTCCCGCCGCCTGGCCGACGAGCGCGGCATGACGCTGATCCCGCCGTTCAACCACCGCGACGTGATCGCCGGCCAGGGCACGGCAGCCAAGGAACTGTTCGAAGAGGTGCCCGACCTGGACTACCTGTTCGTCTGCCTGGGCGGCGGCGGCCTGCTGTCGGGCAGCCTGCTGGCGGCCGGGCAACTGGCGCCGCGCTGCAAGGTCTACGGCGTCGAGCCCCAGGCCGGCGACGATGCCCGCCAGTCGCTGCGCGCAGGCCAGATCGTGCAGATCCCCACGCCCCACACCATTGCCGACGGCGCCCAGACCCAGTCCATCGGCGATATCACATTCGCCATCATCCGCGAGCATGTGGAAGATATCCTGGCCGTGGCGGACGAGCATCTGGTGCAGGCCATGCGCTTTTACGCGGAACGCAAGAAAATCGTGGTCGAACCCACGGGAGCGCTCTCGCTGGCGGGCGCCCTGCATGGCGGGGTTGCGCTGTCGGGCGCGCGCGTGGGCATTCTGATCAGCGGCGGCAATGTGGACCTGGCGCGCTACGCACGCTTTCTGCACGACTGAACCGCCCCCTGGCGCCGGCCGCAAATGCCGGCGCCCCTTTTTTCCAGAAGAAAACCATGAGTACTCTGCACCTGATCGACCACCCGCTGGTCCAACACAAGCTCACGCTGATGCGCCGCAAGGAAGCCAGCACCAACAGCTTTCGCCGCATGCTGGGCGAGCTGTCCACGCTGATGGCCTACGAGATCACGCGCGACATGCCGCTGCAGGACATCGAGATCGAAACCCCGCTGGAGACCATGACCGGCAAGGTCATCGACGGCAAGAAGCTGGTGCTGGTGTCCATCCTGCGCGCCGGCAACGGTTTCCTCGACGGCATGCTCAACGTCGTGCCCGGCGCGCGCATCGGCCACATCGGCCTGTACCGCGACCCCGAGACGCTGCAGCCCGTCGAGTACTACTTCAAGATGCCCTCCGAGATGGAAGAGCGCGACGTGCTGGTCGTCGATCCCATGCTGGCCACGGGCAATTCGGCCGCCGCCGCCGTGGCGCGCCTGAAGCAGCTGAACCCGAAGTCCATCAAGTTCATGTGCCTGCTGGCCGCGCCCGAAGGCGTGGCCACCATGCAAAAGGCCCATCCCGACGTGGACATCTACACGGCCGCCGTGGACCGCCAGCTGGACGCGCACGGCTACATCCTGCCGGGCCTGGGCGACGCGGGCGACCGCATCTTCGGCACCAAGTAGGCTTGGTGCACGCACCCACAAAAAAGCCGCACATCGTGCGGCTTTTTTGCTGGGGAGCGGGGGGCAGCGGGATCAATCCACCAGGCCCGCGTAGACGTGCTGCACGTCATCATCGTTCTCGATGCCGGCCAGGAAGTCCTGCACTTCCTCCTGCTGCTCGGCCGACAGGCTGGCCATGCTGACCGGCGTCTTGGCCTTGTAGCCCAGCTTGGCCGACAGCACCTTGAAGCCCTGGGCCGGCAGCGCCTTGCTCACGGTATCCAGGTCCGTCGGGTCGGTGATGAACAGCGTCGTGCCCTCTTCCTCGCCGGGCTCGAAGTCCTGTGCGCCGGCCTCGATGGCGGCCAGCTCGGCATCGGCACCGCCTTCGGGCTCGCCCTCGATCATGCCTACATGGTCGAAGTCCCAGGCCACGGCCGTCATCTGGCCCTTGCGGAAACACACGCGCATGTTGGGCGCCGTGCGGTTCACGTTGTCGGTCAGGCACTCGATCATCACGGGCACGCGGTTGGGGCCGTAGCCTTCATAGACCACGCGTTCGTAGTTGACGGCATCGGCACCCACGCCCGAGCCCTTCTTGATCGCACGCTCGAGCGTGTCCTTGGGCATGGAGGCCTTGCGGGCGGCTTCCACGGCCATGCGCAGGCGCGAGTTGCCTGCCGGATCGGCGCCGGCGCGCGCCGCGACGATGATTTCCTTGGCCAGCTTGCCAAACAGCTTTCCCTTGGCATCGGCGACCAGCGCCTTGCCCTTTGCTTTCCATTGCGCGCCCATGGCTGCTTTTCCCTTGCGGATTCTCTGGTGGGTAGGAGGCGCCGCCGACCGCCCCACGCAGGGACCCGGCCCGGCGCCGAAAGAGCGCTGTTTATACACCCGCGCAAGTGGCTGCGCGGGCTTTTTGCGCAGTGGTTGACAGGGCGCCGCTGGCTCTGGCCGCGTCGTGCATGATGTTTGCCAGATCAAAGTCGGCCGACTGCGATACAGCGCAGTCGGCCGGGCCGCATGCGCATCGTGCACAGTGACTAGCGCCTCGCGCCGGCACTGGCCGGCTGGCTTTACCTGCTGACGGACGCCCAGGACGGGCAGTTGCTGCGCGTCACCGCCACGCCCTGAGTCCCGTCACGCGCAGCGGCTCACTGCACGGTGATGCCGTTGGCCTTGACCACGGCATCCCAGCGCTTGCGCTCGGCCGCCACGAAGCCCGTGAAGGCGGCGGAGGAACTGCCCACGGGCGTCAGGCCCAGCTTTTCAAGGCTGGCGCGCGTGGCTGGCAAGGCCAGGGCCTTTTGCACCAGGTCCTGCAGCTTCTGCACGGTGTCGGGCGCCGTGCCCGCAGGCAGGAAAAAGCCGTTCCACTCCGTGACCTCGAAGCCCTTGATGCCGCTTTCCGCCACCGTGGGCACGTCGGGCAGGTCGGGCATGCGCTTGGCCGAGGACACGGCCAGCGCCTTGAGCTTGCCGCCCTTGACGTAATTGATGCTGGAGGCCGCGTTGGCAAAGTACACATCGACCTGGCCGCCCATGACATCGACGATGGCGGGCGCCCCGCCCTTGTAGGGAACGTGGACGGCATCGAACTTGGCGTCTGCCTTGAGCAGTTCCGTCGCCATCTGGGCCAGGCTGCCCGGACCGTAGGAGGCATAGGTGAGCCTGCCGGGCTTTTGCCGCGCGGCATTCATGAAGTCGGCCAGGCTGTTGTAGGGCGAGGACGGTGCGGCCACGAGGATGTTGGGCACACTGATGGCCTGGGACACGGCAATGAAATCCTTGGCCGGGTCATAGGGCAGCTTGCGCAACGCGGGATTGATGGCGAAGGACGATGCGTCATACAGCACCGTATAGCCATCGGCCTTGGCGCGCGCCACGAGGGCGGCACCGATGGCGCCGCTGGCGCCGGCCTTGTTGTCCACCACCACGGTCTGGCCCGAGACCTCGCCCAGCGCCTTGGCGATGATGCGCGCCGCATTGTCCGCACCGCCGCCGGCCGAGAACGGCACGACGACCGTGACGGCCTGCGCGGCCGGATAGTCGGCCGCATGCAGCGTGCCCTGGAACAGGCCCAGCCCCGCCCCAATACCCAAGGCCAGCATCGTCATGGCGGGCCGCAGTGTCTTGATCTTCTTCACGTTTCTGTCTCCTGTTGCTCAATGGTGAAAACCTGGCTGCGAGGCTTGCGTGCCCCGCGCCCTCAATCGAATCCGTACAGCTCGGCGGCGTTGTGCACCAGCACGCGCTCGCGCTGCGCCGCATCGGGAATCCAGCGCGACAGCAGCGCCAGCAGCGCCAGCAGCATGGGGGTCTGCGGCGGATGGGCAGCTTCGGTGACATGGGGCCAGTCGCTGCCCCAGACCAGGCGCTGCGGGGCCTCGGCCACCCAGGCCTGCGCCAGCGCGTCGCAGTCGGCATAGCCTGCGGCCAGGCCCGCCCGGCTGTTCAGATACGGCCCCGAGAGCTTGACCCAGGCCCTGCCCTGCTGCACCAGCCCGCGGACCACGCTGAAGGCGGGCTCGTGCACGCCAGCGCCGTCAGCACTGTCAGCGAGCCGCGCCATGTGGTCGAACACCAGGGTGCATGGCAGCCGCTGCAGCAGCGCCGCATGGGCCTCGATCTGGCTGGCCAGCCAGTGCAGCTGCACATGCCAGCCCAGCGCGGCTATGCGCTCGGCCAACGGCTCCAGCATGTCCAGCCGCACGGCTGCATCGTGCTCGGTGTGCAGCGAAAAGCGGATGCCGCGAATGCCGCCGTCATGCAGCGCCTGCAACTGTGCGTCCGTGATATCGGGGTGCACCACGGCAATGCCGCGCGTGCTTGCTGCGCCCAGCGACTGGATGGCGTTCAGCGTGGCCCGGTTGTCCGTGCCATGCGCACGCGGCTGGACGATGACGGCCCGCTCCAGCCCCATGCCGCCGCGCAGCTGCGCATAGTCGGCAGCCGTGGCATGGGCACCAAAACGCGTATCAAAGCGCGTATCAGAACGCGTACCAAAGCGCGGATCGAAGACATGCAGATGGGCGTCGCAGGCGCCTGCAGGCAGTGCGTGCATCAGCGGCTCTCTTGCGCAGCGGCCTTCAGCGCCTCGGTATGCTGGCCCAGCGTGGGCGCGGCAAAGGCCGGTGGGCCGGGCGTGCGGTCGAATTCGACGGCGCCGGCAAAGCCCCGGTAGCTGCCCAGGGTCGGGTGCTCGAAGCGGGTGACCATGCCCTCGGCCTGCACCTGCGGGTCGTCGAACATGTCTTCCACCGTGCGGGCCGCCGCGCAGGGCACTTCCTCGCCGAACAAGGCCTCCCATTCCAGCGCGCTGCGCCCCGCCAGCGCCTGGCGCAGCAGGGGCACCAGCACGTCGCGGTGCTGGGCGCGCTTGCGCACGGAGTCGTAGCGCTCGTCGCTGGCCACCTCGGGCAGATCCAGCTTGCGGCACAGCGCCGCCCAGAAATGCGCGGTGTTGGCCGAAATGTAGAGATATCCTTCGCGCGTCGGGTGGATGCCCGTGATGCCGCCCGAGCGCATGTCGCGCCCCACCTCGCGCGGCTCGCCCTCGGCCCAGACCATGCGTGCGGACTGCATGGTCAGCGCCGCGCGCAGCAGGGACACGCCCACATGCTGGCCCAGCCCGCTTTTCTCGCGCTCGTACAGCGCCGACGACACACCACCCGCCACCAGGGCCGAGGCGTAGTAGTCCACCACGGAGCCGTAGAGAATCTCGGGCGGCCCGCCTGCCTTGCCCTGCATGGCGCACATGCCGGTCATGGTCTGCAGCACCTGGTCGTAGCCCGCCTTGGCCTTGAGCGGCCCGCGGCTGCCATAGCCGGTGACGCTGCAATAGATGAGGCGTGGGTTGATGGCGGCCAGTTGCGCAAAACCGATGCCCAGCCGCTCGGGCACGCCGGGGCGGAAGTTGTGGACCAGCACATCGGCCTCGCGCACCAGGCGCAGCAGCACGGCATGGTCGGCCTCATCCTTCAGGTCCAGTACCATGCCCCACTTGCTGCGGTTCACGCCCAGGAAGGCGCGGCTTTCCGCTTCCAGCGTGGAGGGGTACTTGCGCAGGTTGTCGCCCACGGGCGGCTCGACCTTGATCACCTCGGCGCCCTGGTCCGCCAGCAGCGAGCAGCCATAAGGCCCCGCGATATAGGCGCTCAGATCCAGCACGCGCACACCGCTGAGCGGGCCTTTCGGTCCCTGGCGTTCACCGGGCACAAAACTCATTCGTTTCTCCTGATAGGGAAGCGGGAAGGCCTGGGGCGCCTCCCGCCAGCGGCCGGGTTCAATCGGCCTGGATATTGCGGTCCTTGGCGAGCTGCTTCCAGCGCGCCACGTCGCTGCGGATCACCTGTGCGAACTGCTGCGGCGTCACGGGGTTGGCAATGGCGCCTTCGCGCAGGAAGCTGGCCTGGATGGTCGGCTTGGCCAGCACCTGGTTCACGGCCTGGTTGAGGCGGTCCACGATGTCGGCGGGCGTGCCCGCAGGCGCCAGCAGCCCCCACCACAGATCGAATTCGTAGCCCGGGATGGCCGTTGCCATGGGCGTCAGGTCCGGCGCAACGGGGCTGGGCTTGAGGCTGGTGATGCCGATGGCGCGCAGCTTGCCGTTGCGCACCATGGGCAGGATGGAGGGGCCGCTGGAGACCAGCATCTGCACCTGGTTGCCGATCACGTCGGTCACGGCCGGACCCTGGCCCTTGTAGGGCACATGCATGATGTCCATGCCCGGCACCATGGAGCGCATCATCTCGGTCGCGAAGTGGTTGATGCTGCCGGTGCCCGAGGTGGCGTAGTTGAACTGGCCCGGGCTGGCCTTGATGGCGCGCACCAGATCCTGCGGCGTCCTGGCCGGGAATTCGTTGTTCACGGCCACCACCAGCGGGCCCTTGGCAAACATGGCCACGGGCGCCAGGTCCTTGACGGGGTCGAAGGGCATCTTGGCCTGTACCGCAGCATTCGTGGTCATGCTGGACGAGACCGCCACCAGCGTGTAGCCGTCCGCCGTCGCCTTGGCCACCGAGGCCGTGCCGGTGTTGCCGCTGGCGCCGGGCCGGTTGTCCACGATCACGGTCTGCTTGAGCAGATCGCCCATTTCCTTGGCCACCTGGCGTGCGAACACGTCGTTGGAGCCACCCGGCGGATAGGGAACCACCATGGTGATGGCCTTGGACGGGAAGGCGCCCTGCGCCATCAATCCCGGCGAAGCCAGCCCGGCCAGCGTGGCCACCGTTGTGGTGGCGGCCAGCGCCACCAGCCTGCGCCGCGCGCGGCAATGGGAAATGCTCATGTCTTTGTCTCCTGTACTGTTTCTTGTCATGGGGATGCCCGGCATGCGGGATGCCGGGGCACCGGATTGCCGGCCGCCCGTTCAGGCCGCCAGCAGCCCCTGTGCATGCGCCGCAGCCACGATGGCCTGGGCGCGCAGCACAAAGGGCTTGTCCACCATCTTTCCGTCCACCACATAGGCGCCCAGGGCGTTGGCATCTGCCTGGCGGGCCGCCTCCACCACCTTCAGGGCGTGCCCGATTTCCTGCTCGGTCGGCTGGTAGACCGCATTGGCCAGAGCGATCTGGCTGGGGTGTATGCAGGTCTTGCCCAGAAAGCCCAGGCCGCGCGACAGGCGTGCCTCGGCGCTGAAGCCCTCGCTGTCGCGGATGTCGGCAAAAGCGCCGTCGTAGGCGTAGACGCCGGCCTCGGCGGCGGCCATGCGCACGGCAAACAGCGCCTGGGCGATGGCGGCGGGCTCACGCCGGTTCACGCCAAAGGGCTCGAACAGATCGCCCAGACCCATCTGCAGGCCGGCCACGCTGGCATGGGCGCTAGCCAGTTCGGCAGCGCAGCGCAGGGCGCGGGGTGTTTCGATGTTGAGCAGCAGGCCAGGCGCCTGGGCCACGCCGTTGGCATCTGCCGCCTCGGCAATGCGCTGTGCGGCCTCGCGCACCTGCTGCACGGTCTCGGGCTTGGGCAGGTTGATGAGGTGCACGCCGTCGCGCACCATCTCGGCGATGTCGGCGCCGAAATGCGGCGTATCCATGGCGTTGACGCGCACGATCAGCGTCTTGCCATGGCCCCGGCTTTCAGGGCTGAGCAGGAAGCTGCGCAGCAGGCCGCGCGCCTCGTCCTTGCGGGCCTCGGCCACCGCGTCCTCCAGGTCGAAGGACAGTGCGTCGGCTTCGCCGGCCAGGGCCTTGGCGAACAGCTCGGGACGCGATGCGGGAACAAACAGTTTGCTTCTCATGCACCGCATTGTGGGCGGCAGAAAGCCAAGAGAAACACAGGTAATATTTGTTCAAACCACACAAATTCTTTGTTTATGGAAACCAGCTACCTGCACAGCTTCCTGCTCGTGGTCGAGACCGGCTCCATGGCCGAGGCCGCGCGGCGCCTGAACATCACGGCCGCCGCCGTGGCCCAGCAGATCCGCATCCTGGAGCGCGAGTTCGACGCCCCCCTGCTGGCCCGCGCAGGCCGCACCGTGCTGCCCACGCCAGCCGGCCACCGGCTGTCGCAATCGGCCCCGCTGCTGCTGCGCGAGCTGGCCAACGCCAAGACCCATGTCAACCATGAGGGCGCCGACGGCGAGCTGGTGATAGGCACCATCAACACGGCCCTGCACAGCCTGCTGCCCGACATCCTGGCGGGCTTTGTGAAGAAGTGCCCGCAGACCAAGGTGTTCCTGCGCTCGGCCACCACGCGCGAGCTGTACCAGGCCGTACAGCAAGGCGAGCTGGATGCCGCTGTCTGCCTGCACCCCTCCTTCGCCCTGGCCAAGACCTTCGACTGGACACTGCTGCGCGAGGAGCCGCTGGTGCTTCTGGTGCCGCACCAGCTGGCGCACCTGGACCCGCACACGCTGCTGCGCACCCAGCCGCTGATCCGCTATGACCGCAGCCTGGGCGGCGGGCAAATGGTGGAGCGCTACCTGCGCGCCGCGCAGATCGCGCCGCAGGAGCGCTTTGAACTGAGCTCGCTGGTGGCCATTGCCATGATGGTGGAGCGCGGCCTGGGCGTTTCGCTGGTGCCAGACACGGCACTGAACCTGCCCGATGGCCAGGGCGTGGTGCGCCTGGCCCTGCCCGAGGAATCGCAGTCGCGGCGCTTTGGCGTGATGTGGCTGCGCTCGTCGGCACGGCTGCCGCTGATCCACAGGCTGGTGGACTGCGCACGCACCGTGGTCAAGCAGCGCGGCGGCCCGCGCGCTGCCGCACGCGCAGCAACCAGGACACCGTAGCCCGCGCCGTCAGGACTCCGCCACGGCCGCCGTGGCAACCAGGTACTGGAACCTGCGCAGCACGGCCGACGCATCGCCCACGCGCGTGGCCAGATGCAGGGGAGCGGCCAGCCCGGGGCAATGGGACAGCCCACGGTAGACAATGCCGTCGCTGCGCAGGCGCTGCATGGAGGCCGGCACGATGGACAGCCCCAGCCCTGCCGAGACCAGGCTCAGCGTGGCCGTCATGCGCGGCGCCTCCTGCACCACGCGCGGACTGAAACCCGCCTCCAGGCAGGCCTTGAGAATGGCGTCGTACAGGCCCTGCCCTACCCTGCGCCGGTACAGCACGAAATCCTCCGAGGCGAGCTGCGGCAAAGGCACGGGCCGGCGCAATGGGCGTGCCAGCGCATGCCCTGCAGGCAGGGCCAGCAGCATGGGCTCCTCCAGAATCGGCACGGCCTGCAGCCCCTGGCTGCCATGCAGGGGCGAGCGCACAAAGGCCGCGTCCAGCCGCTCGTGCAGCAATGCATCCATGAGTTCACCCGTGCCCGCCTCCTCCAGCGCCACGGCCACGCCGGGCACCTGCTGGCGGAACATGCGCAGCACGCCCGGGACAAAGGGATGCAGCGCGGCAGAGCTGGTGAAGCCCACGGCCAGCCGGCCCGTTTCGCCCCGGGCGGCGCGGCGCACCACCTCGGGCAGCACGTCACAGCGCTCCAGCAGCGCCTTGGACTCTTCCAGCAGCGCCAGCCCCGCCGCCGTGGGCCGCACGCCGCGCGGCAGGCGCTGCACCAGCTCCACGCCCAATTCGTGTTCCAGGCCCTGCAGCAATCGCGTCAGCGGCGGCTGCTGCATGCCCAGGCGCTCGGCCGCACGCGTGATGTGGCCTTCCTCGGCGATGGCGACAAAGGCGCGCAGTTGGCGAAGCTCGGGCACATCAATACTTTCAAGGTATGGGAAGACTTCAATTGTGGCATTTGCAATCATGGATGGACGGATTTACGCTCGCGCCCCACAAACACACCTACATGAAAGGCAACACGATGACCTGGTCCGCAAAGCAGTACACAACGTTCGAGCAGGAGCGCACGCGCCCCGTGCGCGACCTGGTGGCCGCCATTCCCGATCTGCCTGGCCGCGCCGTGCGGCTGGCCGTGGACCTGGGCTGCGGCCCCGGCAACTCCACCGAGGTCCTGGCCCAGCGCTTCCCCGGGGCCACCGTGACGGGACTGGACAATTCCGAGGACATGCTGAATGCCGCACGCAAGCGGCTGCCGGGCACGGCCTTCTCACTGGCCGACATCGCCACCTGGCAGCCCGACCAGCCGCAGGACGTGATCCTGGCCAATGCCTCGCTGCAGTGGCTGCCCGACCACCAGCAGCTTTACCCGCGCCTCGTCAGCCACCTGGCACCCGGTGGCAGCCTGGCCGTGCAGACACCGGACAACCTGGAAGAACCTGCCCACCGGCTGGCGCGCGAAGTGGCCGCCAGCGGCCCATGGGCCGCTACGATTGGCGATGTGCGCCACCCCGCACGGCACAGCGCGGACTTCTACTACGCCCTGCTTCGCCCGCACTGCAGCAACGTCGATGTCTGGCGCACCACCTACTTCCATCCGCTGGCGGGCGGCCATGCTGCGGTGGTTGAGTGGTTCAAGGGTTCGGCGCTGCGTCCGTTCGTTGCGCCGCTGGACGAGGAGCAAAAGGCCGGCTTCTACGCAGCGTATCTGCAGGCCATCTCCCAGGCCTACCCCGCGCTGGACGATGGCACGGTGCTGCTGCCCTTCCCCAGGCTGTTCATCGTGGCCAGCCGCTGAAGCGGTGTGCCTTCAGCCCTCAGCGCCCAGGATGCGGCTCGATGAGATCCCACAGATTGCCGTAGATGTCTTCGAACACGGCCACGGTGCCGTGGGGCTTGCGCTGGGGGTCCTGCACAAAGCGCACGCCCCGCGAGCGGTAGGCCTCGAAGTCGCGCAGGCAGTCGTCGGTCTGCAGGAACAGGAACACGCGCCCGCCGGTCTGGTTACCCACGCGCGCGGCCTGTTCCTCATTCGTGGCGCGGGCCAGCAGCAGGCGCACACCGCCGCCACCCGGGGCCACGGCGACCCAGCGCTTGCCCTCGGACAGGGCGATGTCCTCGATCAGCACGAAGCCCAGCGCGCCCACATAAAAGCGCAGCGCCTCGTCATAGTCGCGCACGGCGACGCTCACCTGTCCTATCACCTGGGGCATGGAATCCTTTGCAGCAATGGTGCGGTCCTCGGACCGCGGGGCAGCGAGGATAACGGAGCCCTGTCAATGCCCTGCCGCCCTGGCCCGTAAGCCCTGCGGCTGGCCCCACAATGGCGGCTTGCAATTGCCTCGTGAGGGACGGGAATCCATGCTGAATGCCTTGTGGCTGGGCTTTTTTCTGGTGGCGGCCGTGGCTGCGCTGGCCCAATGGCTGGTCGGCGGCCAGGCCGGGATTTTCTCGGCCATGGTGCAGGCGCTGTTTGCCATGGCCAGGCTGTCGGTCGAGGTCATGGTGCTGCTGTTCGGCACGCTGACGCTGTGGCTGGGCTTTCTGCGCATCGCAGAGAAGGCCGGCGTGGTGGAGTGGCTGGCGCGCGTGCTGGGCCCGTTGTTCGCCAGGCTCATGCCCGAGGTGCCGCGCGGCCATCCGGCCCTGGGCCTGATCACGCTGAACTTCGCGGCCAACGGGCTGGGACTGGACAACGCGGCCACGCCCATGGGCCTGAAGGCCATGCGCTCGCTGCAGGAGCTCAATCCGCGGCCCGACACCGCCACCAATGCGCAGATCCTGTTCCTGGTGCTCAATGCGTCGTCGCTGACCTTGCTGCCCGTGACCATCTTCATGTACCGCATGCAGCAGGGTGCGCCCGATCCCACCCTGGTCTTTCTGCCGATCTTGCTGGCCACCTCGGCCTCGACCCTGGTCGGCCTGCTGGCCGTGGCCGCCGTGCAGCGGCTGCCGCTGTGGAGCCCCGTGGTGCTGGGCTACCTGCTGCCGCTGGGCCTGGCGCTGGCGGGCTTCATGGCCTTTCTGGCCACGCTGTCGGCGGCTGCACTGGCCCAGCTGTCATCGCTGCTGGGCAACCTGACGCTGTTTGCCCTGATCGTGCTGTTCGTCACCCTGGGCGCCTGGCGCAAGGTCGCGGTCTACGACAGCTTCATCGAAGGCGCCAAGGAAGGCTTTGACGTGGCCAAGGGCCTGCTGCCCTACCTGGTGGCCATGCTCTGCGCCGTGGGCGTGTTCCGCGCATCGGGTGCGCTGGAGTATGCGCTGTCGGGCATACGCTGGGTGGTCGATGCCCTGGGCATGGACGCCCGCTTCGTGGACGCCCTGCCCACGGCCCTGGTCAAACCCTTCTCGGGCAGCGCGGCGCGCGCCATGCTGATCGAGACCATGCAGACGCAGGGCGTGGACAGCTTCGCCGCCCTGGTGGCCGCCACCATCCAGGGCAGCACCGAAACCACCTTCTACGTCCTGGCCGTCTACTTCGGCGCCGTGGGCATACAGCGCGCCCGCCATGCCGTGCCCTGCGCCCTCATCGCCGAACTGGCCGGCGTGGTGGCGGCCATCGTGGTCTGCTACAAATTTTTCGGATGAAGGCACAAATGGGCGCTGCGCCTGAAGCCGACGCGGCCCAAGGCGAGGAAGACCGAGCAAGGGCCTACGCCGGCCGCCCCGGCTAGCCTCGCCCCGCCGCGAGGGTGTCGCACCTCTCGGGAGAAGCCGCGCAGCGGCTCAGAGGGGACTAAAGTTCCGGCATGATCGCCTCGGCATAGTCATACAGCGCCCCCAGGATCTCCTCGCCGCGCTCGTCGGCAGTTTCCGATAGCTGATCGACCATGGCAAACATCTGCTCGGCCGTGCGTGCGCCGCCCTTGCCTTCGATCAGGCAGGCCGCGCAGTGCTGCAGCCAGCGCTGGCGCTCGGCAGGGTTCAGGCTGGCGGGGAAGTTGCGGGCGCGGTAGCGGAACAGCAGTTCGGTCAGGCGGGCATCGTCGAAGCCCGTGCGGTCCAGCGCCAGCTCCTGCGCGGACAGGCTGCGCAGGTGGTTCAGGCGTCGCCGGTCTTCATTGCCCACAAAGCCGCCGTACAGGTCCTGGTCGGCATCCAGCCCTTCCTGCGCAGGGCGCTGGTGAACGGCACGCCACAGCGCGCTCATGTCGGGCAGGTCACGTGCAATGGCCGCATGGCCCATGCACTGCTCCACATCGATGCCCCATTGCGCGGCCATGGCCGGGCTCAGCGTCTTGAGGCTGCCGACCACCATGGGCGACTTGTTGACGTGGATGCTCTTGATGGGCAGGCGCTGCACGCCCTCGGGCAGGTCGGCCGCGCGCGAGAACAGGCGCAGGCGCAGCGTGTCCACGTCGATGGAGGCCAGCTCGGACGGGTCCTGCGCCAGATCCCAGCAGATGATCTCGTTCTTGTTGGTGGGGTGCGTGGCCAGCGGCCACATGACGGCGATGCAGCCGCGCTCGGGCCGGATCATGCCGCTGACGTGCAGGAAGGGCCGTGCATGCGCCGGCTCGGCCGGCAGGCCCATTTCCTGCAGCACGCGGTCCTTCTTGTGCAGCGAGAAGGCGAAGTCGAACAATCTGGGCTGGACCTTGCGGATCAGCCGCGCCAGCCCGATGGTGGCGCGCACGTCGGACAGCGCGTCGTGCGCCTTCTCGTGCAGGAGGCCGTTGGCGCGGGCCAGGTCCTCGAGCTTGAAGCTTGGAGATCCATCCTCCTTTTTCGGCCAGACAATGCCTTCGGGGCGCAGCGCATAGACCATGCGCACCACGTCGAGCAGGTCCCAGCGCCCGCAGCCGTTTTGCCATTCGCGCGCATAGGGGTCGATGAGGTTGCGCCAGAACATGAAGCGCGTGATCTCGTCGTCAAAACGGATGGTGTTGTAGCCCACGCCCACGGTGCCTGCCTGGGCCAGTTCTGCCTCGATGCGGGCGGCGAACTGGGCCTCGGGCATGCCCTGCTCCAGGCATTGCTGGGGGGTGATGCCGGTGATCAGGCAGGACTGCGGATCGGGCAGGTAGTCGCCTGCCGGCTGGCAGTACCACATGACGGGTTCGCCGATTTCATTGAGTTCCGCATCGGTGCGGATGCCCGCGAATTGCGCGGGCCGGTCATAGCGCGGCTGGGCGCCGAAGGTCTCGTAGTCGTGCCAGAAGAAGGTATGGGCCATCGGGCGAGTATGCCTGCGAAAAACGGGCTACCAGCCCTCACAACAGGGGCGAACACAGCCGCGCGCCCGAGTCGAACAGGCGCAGCGCAAAGCCCAGGTCACGCTTGAAATGCACGCGCTGGGCCTGCTCCAGATCGGCCTCGAACTGCTTGGCCAGATCGCCGTTGAGCGCAGGCCCGTAGGCGATGGCGCAGACCTCGTAGTTCAGGAAGAAGCTGCGGTAGTCGAAGTTGGCCGTGCCGATGATGGCGATGTTGTCATCCACCACCAGGGTCTTGGAGTGCAGCATGCGTGCCTTGTACTCGTAGACGCGCACGCCGCAGCGGATCAGCTCGTCGTAGTAGGAGCGCGCGGCCGCCGTGACCAGGGCCGAGTCCGAACGGCGCGGCACCAGCAGCTGCACATCGACACCACGCAGCGAGGCATTGGTGAGCGCTGCCAGCGCGGCCTCCGTCGGCACGAAGTACGGTGTGGTCAGCCACACACGCTCCTCGGCCGCGTTGATGGCCGCCAGATGGGCGCGGTAGATGGCCTGCAGGCCGTTGTCGGGGCCCGAGGTGATGATCTGCACGGGCAGCGGGCCCTCGGGCGCGTCCGGCAGCAGCAGGTCGATGTCGGCGGGCTCGTTCTTGGGGTCCTTTTCCAGCGCATAGGCCCAGTCTTCGAGGAACACGGTCTGCAGCCAGTTGACGATGGCGCCCTCCAGGCGCAGGTGCACGTCGTGGTAGGCATCGGGCATGACACGCGCGTTCTCTTCATCGGTCACGTTGACGCCGCCCGTGAAGCCCACCTTGCCGTCGCACACCAGGATCTTGCGGTGGGTACGGAAGTTGATGACCGGGCGCAGCCGCCGGCCGATCTTGGTGCCATGGAACAGCGCGACCTCGGCGCCCGCATCCTCCAGCGGCTGCAGAAAGCGCCGTCCCAGCTTCTTGGAACCCAGGGCATCCACCAGCAGGCGCACCTGTATGCCTGCGCGGGCCCGCTGTATCAGCAGGTCGCGCAGGGCCGTGCCGGTCTGGTCCGGCTCGAAGATGTAGTACTCCAGGTGGATGTGGTGGCGCGCCGCATTCACCGCCTCGATGATGGCGTCGAAGGTGGCAGCACCGCCCACCAGCAGCCGCAGGTCGGCGGCCGTGCTCACGGGAAAGTCGCTGGTGGCCGCCACCAGCCGCGCAACCTGGTGCAGGCGCTCCGAGCTGCCCGGCATGCGCTCGCGCAGGCGCTGCACGCCTGTTCGCACACGCGATGTCTTTCGCGCACGCAGCCGCTTGATGCGCTGGCGCTTGAGCCGCTGCGGGCCGAAGAAGTAGTAAATGGCCAACCCGCCCACGGGAATCGCCGCCATGGACAGAAGCCAGCTCAGCGTGGCCACGGGCGCGCTGCGCTGCAGAAGGATCCACACCGCGACGATCACCACATAGACCGACCAGGTCACCGACAGCAGCAGCAGCGCATTCTCATGGGTCAGGTACTGACGAAGCCACTCCACAAAGACTCCTTCGGGCGGATCAAAGAAAAAGCCGGCAGCCCGGGGGGCTGTCGGCTTGCGCGATGGGCATCAGGCGATGCACATCAGTCGGCGGTGGCCTCTTTGGGCTCGGCCGGCTCGGAAGCCGGGTCCTGCTTGGGCTGGGGCGTGATGTCGAGCTTGACTTCGCCCTTGTCGGCATCGTCGGCGTCGGCCACCCAGTCCACTTCCAGGCGGCCACCGTCGACCAGCTGCCCGAACAGCAGCTCGTCGGCCAGCGAACGCCGGATGGTGTCCTGGATCAGGCGCTGCATGGGGCGGGCGCCCATGAGCGGATCGAAGCCCTTCTTGGCCAGGTGCTTGCGCAGCGCATCGGTGAAGGTGACCTCCACGCGCTTTTCGGCCAGTTGCTGCTCCAATTGCAGCAGGAACTTGTCGACCACGCGCAGGATGACCTGCTCGTCCAGCGGCTTGAAGCTGACGATGGCGTCCAGACGGTTGCGGAACTCCGGAGTGAACAGGCGCTTGATGTCGCCCATTTCGTCGCCGGCCTGGCGCGGGTTGGTGAAGCCGATCGAGGCCTTGTTGATGGTCTCGGCGCCCGCATTCGTGGTCATGATGAGGATCACGTTGCGGAAATCGGCCTTGCGCCCGTTGTTGTCCGTCAGCGTGCCGTGGTCCATGACCTGCAGCAGCACGTTGAAGATGTCCGGATGCGCCTTCTCGATTTCGTCGAGCAGCAGCACCGAATGCGGCTTCTTGGTCACGGCCTCGGTCAGCAGACCGCCCTGGTCAAAGCCCACATAGCCCGGAGGCGCGCCGATCAGGCGGCTGACGGCGTGACGCTCCATGTACTCCGACATGTCGAAGCGGATCAGGTCCACGCCCAGGATGTAGGCCAGCTGCTTGGCCGCTTCCGTCTTGCCCACGCCCGTGGGGCCCGAGAACAGGAAGGAGCCGATCGGCTTGTCCGGCTTGCCCAGGCCCGAGCGCGCCATCTTGACCGAGGAGGCCAGCGCTTCCAGCGCCTTGTCCTGGCCGAAGACCACGCTCTTGAGGTCGCGCTCCAGCGTCTGCAGCTTGCTGCGGTCGTCGTTGGACACGTTGGCAGGCGGAATGCGCGCGATCTTGGCCACGATGGCCTCGATCTCGGCCTTGTCGATGGTCTGCTTGCGCTGCTCCACCGGGATGATGCGCTGCGCGGCACCGGCCTCATCGATCACGTCGATGGCCTTGTCGGGCAGGTGGCGGTCATTGATGTACTTGGCCGACAGCTCGGCCGCAGCCTGCAGGGCGGCGGCGGCGTACTGCACGCTGTGGTGTTCCTCGAAGCGCGACTTCAGGCCCTTGAGGATGTCCACGGTCTCGGCCACGGTGGGCTCGACCACGTCGACCTTCTGGAAACGCCGCGACAGCGCCGCATCCTTTTCGAAGATGCCGCGGTACTCGGTGAAGGTGGTCGCGCCGATGCACTTGAGCTGGCCGCTGGACAGCGCCGGCTTGAGCAGGTTGGACGCGTCCAGCGTGCCGCCCGAAGCGGCGCCCGCGCCGATCAGCGTGTGGATTTCGTCGATGAACAGGATGGCGTTTGGCCGGTCCTTGAGCGACTTGAGCACGCCCTTGAGGCGCTGCTCGAAATCACCACGGTACTTGGTGCCCGCCAGCAGCGCGCCCATGTCCAGCGAATAGACCACGGCTTCGGTCAGCACCTCGGGCACCTTGCCCTCGGTGATGCGCCAGGCCAGGCCTTCGGCGATCGCCGTCTTGCCCACGCCGGCCTCGCCGACCAGCAGAGGGTTGTTCTTGCGGCGGCGGCACAGGATCTGGATGGTGCGTTCGACCTCGTAGTCGCGCCCGATCAGCGGATCGATCTTGCCGTCCTTGGCCGCCTGGTTGAGGTTCAGCGTGAACTGCTCCAGGGGCGAAGCCTTTTCGTTGCGCTCGCCGCCGGCGCCCTCTTCGGACTCGGCAGGGTTTTCGGCCTTGGCGGGCTCGGGCGGTTCGCCCTTCTTGATGCCGTGGGCAATGAAATTGACCACGTCCAGACGCGTCACGCCCTGCTGGTGCAGGTAGTAGACGGCGTGCGAATCCTTCTCGCCGAAGATGGCCACGAGCACGTTGGCGCCCGTGACTTCCTTCTTGCCGTTGCCGGTGGATTGCACATGCATGATGGCGCGCTGAATCACACGCTGGAAACCCAGCGTGGGCTGTGTGTCCACCTCATCGGAGCCTGCCACCTGGGGCGTGTTGTCCTTGATGAAGTTGGACAGGGCCGAGCGCAGGTCATCGATGTTGGCTGAGCAGGCGCGCAGCACTTCCGCTGCACTGGGGTTGTCCAGCAGGGCCAGCAGCAGGTGTTCCACGGTGATGAACTCGTGGCGCTGCTGGCGCGCTTCGACAAAGGCCATGTGCAAGCTGACTTCCAGTTCCTGGGCGATCATTGATGACTCCTTTTCGCTTGCTGGGGATTATTGACTGCAACCATAAATCAGGGCGGCCCGGGTTTATTCAACAGGCTCGAACATCGCCTGCAACGGATGGCCTGCCTTCTGGGCCGCCTGCAGCACCTGTTCGACCTTGGTGGCCGCCACGTCGCGCGAGTACACGCCGCAGACGCCGCGGCCATCCAGATGGATCTTGAGCATGATCTGGGTGGCCGTTTCGCGGTCCTTACCGAAGAGTTCCTGCAGGACGATGATGACGAATTCCATGGGCGTGAAGTCATCGTTGAGCATCACGACCTGGTACATCTGCGGCGGCTGGACGCGCTGGCGTCGCCGCTCCAGCACCACGGCGCCGTCATCGTCGGACACGGGCCGCACTGTAGGGATGGCAGGAGGGATCGAAGGGGGTTGGGTTGCCATGAAAATCATTCTAGCCATCGGAGCCACTGTTTTCCGGAAGGGATATGCGAGGCATGCCTGAAGAATTCAAGCGCGGTGCCCGCCCGGGCCGGCAAGCACGCACCAAAGCAGTGCCTGCTCGCCGCCATCGGGCGCTGCGCCACCTTGCGGGTTATTCGTAGACCACCTTGACCTGGGCACTGCCGGCCTGGGCGTACCAGGCCGCCAGGGCCGCATCGCTGGGATAGAAGCGGCTGGCATCGCCCAGCGCCAGCTCGCAGCTGGCCGAGCCGCGCTCGTCCTCGCAGACAAGCCCCAGGCGCACTTTCATGCCGCGTTGCAGCTCGCCGTGCTCGCCCTGCTCCACCACGGCGGGGAACTGGCGCAGCAGGCCAAGCACGTCAGGCATCTTCTCGCCCACGCTGACCTGCAGGTAGCGCGCAAAACGGCAGCGCGCGTCTGCCAGATTCCACAGCTGCTGGGCCTTCATGCGCAGGCCGCCGCTGAAATGGTCGAGCTGCAGGCGCCCGGTGATGACGACGAATTCATCGTCCTTGAGCAGTTCGCGGTAGGTGTTGAGCGTGTTCTCGTCGACCGAGGCCTCGATCACGCCCGAGCCGTCATCGATCTTGAACAGGCCCAGCCGCCCACGCTGGCCGTTGATGGCGCGGAAGTCGCTGATGATCCCGGCCAGCGTCTGGGGCTCGCGGCTGTCGCGCAGCTCGGCCAGGGGCGTGCGCACGAAGCGGCGCACCTCTTTCTCGACCTCGTCGAACAGGTGGCCCGAGAGGTAGAAGCCCACCGCCGTCTTTTCCTGGGTCAGCCGCTCCTTCACGCCCCAGGGCAGTGCCTCGACCAGCGGCGGCTCCTGGGTGCTGGAGCCCACGGCGTCATCGCCCATCATGTCGAACAGGCCGCCCTGGTTGGCATTGGCCAGCGTCTTGTTGCCGAACTCGAAGGCATGGTCGATGGAGGCCACCAGCGACGCCCGGTTGAGCTCGATGGCGTCGAAGGCGCCGCCCTTGATCAGGGCTTCCAGCGTGCGCTTGTTCAGGCGCGTGCGGTCCACGCGCACGCAGAAGTCGGCCAGGCTCTTGAAAGGTCCCTTGTCGGCGCCGCGCGGCCCCACGCCGCGGCCTTCACGCGCCGCAACGATGGCCTCGATGGCCTGCTGGCCCGTGCCCTTGATGGCGCCCAGGCCGTAGCGGATGACCTTGTCGGTGACGGGCTCGAAACGGTACATGCCGCGGTTGACGTCCGGCGGCTCGAAGCTGATGCCCATCTTGAGCGCGTCCTCGTACAACACCTTGAGCTTGTCGGTGTTGTCCATTTCCACGGTCATGTTCCCGCAGTAGAACTCGGCCGTGTAGTGCACCTTGAGCCAGGCCGTGTGGTAGGCCAGCAGCGAGTAGGCGGCGGCGTGCGACTTGTTGAAGCCGTAGCCCGCGAACTTCTCCATCAGGTCGAAGACCTCGTCGGCCTTTTCCTCGCTGATGCCCTGCTTGGCCGCGCCCTCGCGGAAGATCCCGCGGTGCATGACCATTTCCTCGACCTTCTTCTTGCCCATGGCTCGGCGCAAGAGGTCGGCGCCGCCCAGCGAGTAGCCGCCCAGCACCTGGGCGGTCTGCATCACCTGCTCCTGGTAGACCATGATGCCGTAGGTCTCGGCCAGCACCTGCTCGACCAGCGGGTGCGGGTACTCCACCACTTCCTTGCCGTGCTTGCGCGCAACGAAGCTGGGGATCAGGTCCATGGGGCCCGGACGGTACAGCGCGTTCAGTGCGATCAGGTCTTCCAGGCGGCTGGGCTTGGCGTCGCGCAGCATGCCCTGCATGCCGCGCGATTCAAACTGGAACACGGCTTCGGTCTTGCCCTCGGAGAACAGGTGGTAGGTGCGCGCATCGTCCAGCGGGATGTTCTCGAAGGCGAAGTTCTCCTGGCCCTTGTGGCGCTTGATGATGAACTCGCGCGCGATCTCCAGGATGGTCAGCGTGGCCAGGCCCAGAAAGTCGAACTTCACCAGGCCCACGGCCTCCACATCGTCCTTGTCGTACATGGCCACGGCCGAGTCGCTGCCCGGCTGCTGGTACAGCGGGCAGAAGTCGGCCAGCTTGCCCGGAGCGATCACCACGCCGCCCGCGTGCATGCCGATGTTGCGAGTCATGCCTTCGAGCTTCTGGGCCATTTCGATCAGGGTCTTGACGTCTTCTTCTTTTTCGATGCGCTCGGCCAGCATGGGCTCGGCCTCGATGGCGTAGGTGTACTTGTCGCCCTCCTTCTTCGGGTTGGGCGGGTATTTGAGCGTGACGTGCAGGCCCGGCTTGTTGGGAATGAGCTTGGAGATGCCGTCGCAGAAGGTGTAGCTCATGTCCAGCACGCGGCCCACATCGCGGATGGCCGCGCGCGCGGCCATGGTGCCGAAGGTGGCGATCTGGCTGACGGCGTCGCGGCCGTAGAGCTGCTTCACATAGTCGATGACGCGGTCGCGGTTGGCCTGGCAGAAGTCCACGTCGAAGTCGGGCATGGACACGCGCTCGGGGTTCAGGAAGCGCTCGAACAGCAGGTTGTATTCCAGCGGATCCAGGTCGGTGATCTTGAGCACGTAGGCCACCAGCGAGCCCGCGCCCGATCCGCGGCCCGGCCCCACGGGGCAGCCGTTGAGCTTGGCCCACTTGATGAAGTCGCCCACGATGAGGAAGTAGCCCGGAAAGCCCATCTTGAGGATGGTGCCGATCTCGAATTCCAGCCGTTCCACGTAGCGCGGGCGCTGCGCCTCGCGCTTGGCGGGATCGGGATACAGATGGGTCAGGCGGTCTTCCAGGCCGTTGAAGGATTCGCTACGGAAGAACTCGTCCATGGTCATGCCGTCAGGCACGGGGAAATTGGGCAGCTGCGGCTTGCCCAGCACCAGGGTCAGGCTGCAGCGGCGCGCGATTTCCACGGTGTTGGCAATCGCGCTGGGAATGTCGGCGAACAGCGCCTGCATCTGCGCTGCGGTCTTGAAATGCTGGTCGCGCGTGAAGCGGCGCACGCGCTTGGGGTTGGCCAGGATCTCACCCTCGGCGATGCACACGCGCGCTTCGTGGGACTCGTAGTCGTCGGGGCCGAAGAACTGGATGGGGTGCGTGGCCACCACAGGCAGGTTCAGCCGCTCGGCCAGTTGCACGGCAGCCAGCACGTGCGCCTCATCGTCCTGGCGGCCGGCGCGCTGCAGTTCGATGAAGAAGCGGTGCGGGAACATGCCTGCCAGCCGCTGGGCCACGGCGGCTGCGCCGGCCTCGTCGCCGCGCATCAGCGCCTGGCCCACGGGGCCGGCCTGGGCACCGGCCAGCACGATCAGCCCCTCGCCCAGCTCCTGCAGCCAGGCCCAGGTGTGCACGGCCTGGCCCTTGACCACGTTGCGGGTCCAGCCACGGGCCAGCAGTTCGGACAGGTTGTGGTAGCCCAGCGGGCTTTGCACCAGCACGATGATGCGCGAGACGGCGGCGCCGTTCTCGCCTTCGATCTGAATTTCCGCGCCCAGCACGGGCTTGACGCCCTTGGCCCGCCCTTCGCGGTAGAACTTGACGCCGCCAAACAGGTTGTTGAAGTCTGTGACGGCCAGTGCGACCTGCCCATCCTCGGCGGCGGCCTTGACGATGGCATTGATGCGGTTGGTTCCGTCCACGACGGAGAATTCGGTGTGCAGGCGCAAATGGACAAACATATGGGCGCCATTGTAGAAAGCTCCGCAAGGCCGGGACCCGTTCACGGCCATGCCTTTGCCGCCGCCCCCGCCTGCGGGGCGGGCATCGCAGGCCGTTACAATGCTTCGGCCCGGTTGCGGGAAAATCAGGCTTTGTGCGGCCCCTCAGCGCGGCCCGCGTCCCTGCCCGCCAACCCTCTCACTGCCCTTCGATTGCCCGAGAAACGTCCACCATGCAGCGTATTCCCCTGTCCATCGTTCCCGCCATGCTGGTTGCAGGCGTTCTGACAGCCTGCTCCAGTACGCAGCAAGACCCTACTGCCAAGTGGACCCCGGACCGCATCTATACCGAGGCCCGCGACGAAGCCGCCTCCGGCGCGTTCGACAAGGCCGTTCCGCTGTTCGAGAAGCTCGAAGGCCGTGCCGCCGGCACGCCCTTGGCCCAGCAGGCCCAGCTCGACAAGGCTTATGCCCAGTACAAGAGCGGCGACAAGATCCAGGCCACCGCCACGCTGGACCGCTTCCTGAAGCTGCATCCGGCCAGCCCCGCCACCGACTACGCCCTCTACCTGAAGGGCCTGGTCAACTTCAATGACAACCTGGGCATGTTCTCCTGGCTGTCGCGCCAGGATCTGTCCGAGCGTGACCAAAAGGCCGCCAAGGACTCGTTCGAGTCCTTCCGCGAGCTGGTGACGCGCTTTCCCGAGTCGCGCTACGCCGAGGATTCGCGGCTGCGCATGCAGTACATCGTCAATTCGCTGGCGCAGTACGAAGTGCATGTCGCCCGCTACTACTACGGACGCGGCGCCTACGTGGCCGCCATCGCGCGCGCGCAGACGGCCGTCAAGGACTACCAGGGCGTGCCCGCCGTGCGCGAGGCCATGCAGATCCTGGTGAATTCATACGACGCCCTGGGCATGACGCAGTTGCGCGACGACGCGCAACGCGTGCTGACCGCCTCCTACGGCCAGGAGTCCGACCAGGACCTCACGGCAAAGCAGAAGTCGTGGTGGAAGCTGTGGTGATCTGCGGCGCAGGCTGCGCCAGCGCCTGCAGGGCCTGAACAAAGGCCGCCTCGTCCACGAGGGTCCGCATGGGCGGCAGCGCGGCACGCAGCCGCCGCCCGTAACCCATGGTGGCCAACCGGGAATCACAGACCACGAGCACGCCGCGATCCGTCTCACGCCGGATCAGGCGGCCAGCGCCCTGCTTGAGCGCCATGGCGGCCTCGGGCAGCATGTAGTCGGCAAAGGCCTGACGCCCCACGGATTCCAGACTGCGCGAACGCGCCTCGACCAGCGGATCGTCGGGCGGCGGAAACGGCAGCTTGTCGATGACCACCAGCTGCAGCGCATCGCCCGGCAGGTCCACCCCCTCCCAGAAAGTGGCAGAGGCCACGAGAATGCAGCCCCGCCCCGGGCTTGCGCCCGCGCCTTGCGCGCCGTCCCTGCCCTCCTTGCCTTCTCCGGCCGCGATAAAGCGCTCGATCAAGGCCAGCTTGGGCGCCTGCCCCTGGACCAGCACATCCAGTTCACCAAACAGCCCCAGCGACTGCTGCAGCGCATCGCCTATGGCGTGCAGCGCCCGCAGCGTGGTCGTCAGCACCAGCGTACGCCCGCCCAGGCGCTGGGCGGCATCCAGCGCCAGGCGCGCCACCTCGGTGCTGTGCGTGGCACTGCCGGCCTGGGCGAAGGGCCGGGGCACGTAGAGCGCTGCCTGCCTCGCATAGTCAAAGGGACTGTCCACGCGCAGCACCTGGGCCTCGCGCAGGCCGCAGGGCTCGGTGAACCAGCTCAGGCGCTCGTCGTCACCCAGCGTGGCCGAGGTGAAGATCCACGCGGTGCCAGATGGCTGCCGAGGCAGGCCTGCAGCTTCGTGAACGGGCGCGGGCGCGCCTTCTTCCTGTTCTTGTGGCTCTGGCTCTGGCTCGGGCTGTGCATCCTCTCGCTCCTGGTCTTCCAATCCCTCCTGCTCCTGCGTCAACCCCAGCAGCCGCGTGCGCATGATGTGCGCAATGGTCAGCGGAGACTCCAGCATGCGCATCTGCTGGCTGCCCAGCTCCAGCCAGCGCACCGTGTCCTGCACGGCGGCTGCGGCAAAGGTGGCCAGGCGCCGCAGCAGCGCGTTGCCGCGCTCGAACAGCCTGCGCAGTTCGGGGTCGCTGACCTGCAGTTGCACCAGCGGCTCCAGCAGTGCCCGCAGGCTGCGCCCCAGTGTGACCAGGGCGGTGCGCCAGCGCTGCGCGTCCAGTCCCTGCGGCGTCACGCCCTGCCAGGGCAGGCGCCCGCCCACCGGGGGCTTGCCTGCCGCCAGGCGCAGCTCGCGCAAGGCCTGCTCCACACGTGCCGAAAGCTGCATCCAGTCGGCCATGCCGCGCGCCAGTTCCTGGCCGGCGCGCAGCACATCGCGGGCATAGCCCGTCAGTTGCTGGCCCGACAGGCTCTGGCCCGCGAACTGCACGCCGGTGTCGTTGAGCTGGTGGGCCTCGTCCACAACGACCACGCCCACGCTGGGCAGCAACTGGGCCACGCCCGACTCGCGCACATCCAGGTCGGCAAACATCAGGTGGTGGTTGATGACCACCACGTCGGCCTCCAGCGCAGCGCGGCGGGCCAGGTTGACATGGCAGTCCTGCCAATGCGGGCAGTCGGAACCCAGGCAGTTGTCGCGTGTGGAAGTGACCAGGGGCAGCGCGGGCGAGCGCTCGTCCAGCGCGGGCAACTCGCCCAGGTCGCCCGTACGCGTGGTGCGTGCCCATCGCTCGACCAGGGCCACGCTGCGCAGCACCTGCGGGTCCTGCGGCGCCGTGCGGCCCTGGCGCACACGCTCCAGCCGCTCCATGCACAGGTAGGCGCTGCGGCCCTTGAGGCGCGCCATGCGCAGCGGCATGCCCAACGCGGCAACGAGGCGCGGCAGATCGCGGGCATACAGCTGATCCTGCAGCGCGCGCGTGGCCGTGGACACCAGCACGCGCTGGCCGCTGAGCAGGGCCGGCACCAGGTAGGCATAGGTCTTGCCCACGCCCGTGCCGGCCTCGACCACCAGGGTCTGGCGCTGCTCGATGGCCTGGGCCACGGCCAGGGCCATGCGGGTCTGCCCCTCACGCGGCAGGAACAGCGCCTCGGCGCGCGACAGCAGGCCTTGCGGCGCGAAGGCCGCCTGCACGGCGGCGGTCAGGGAATGCAAAGGGCGGGTCCGTTTGTTGAAAAAGAGAGCGCCGCCGGGGTGCGGCGGGCCAGCGCCGGGGACGGTGCTCCGATAATATGCGCCATGACATTGGTGTGCCCATCCACCGCCCCAAGAGCCCACCAAACCAGAGACCATGCAGCCAGCGTACCGACTCCAAGCCGCCACAGGCATCCATCGCGGTGACAGGCAATACCAGCAAGACCAGGTGATGCTCATGGCCCACCCCTATGTACACGGCTGCCTGCTGGGCGTGCTGGCCGACGGCATGGGCGGGCGCAGTGGCGGGCGCAAGGCCTCCGACCAGGTCATGCTCACGGCGCGCCAGCTGTTCGAGCGCTTCGAACCAGGCAAGGAGGACTGCACGGCGCTGCTGGAGAGCATCGTCCACGAGTCGCACATGGTGATCCGGCTGACGGCCATCTCGGCCGAGCAGGAGCCGCACAGCACCATTGCCGCCTTCGTGCTGCTGCCCCAGGGCCGCTGCCACTGGGTGCATTCGGGCGATTCGCGCATCTACCACTACCAGGGCGCGACCATGGTCCACCGCACCAAGGACCACTCCTACGTCCAGTCCCTGGTGGACAGGGGAGAACTCACCGAATTCGAGGCCCATGTGCACCCCAAGTCCAACATCCTGCTGGGCTGCCTGGGCACCGAGGCCGAGCCGCCCATGAGCCACCACGTGATCGAGCATGTGCATCCGGGCACCACGCTCATGGCCTGCAGCGACGGCGTCTGGCACTACTACACGGCGGAGGAACTGGGCACCGTGCTCAACGCGCTCACGCCGCGCGAGGCCACGGAATTCCTGATCGACAAGGCACGCGTGCGCGCCCAGGGCGGGGGTGACAACCTGTCGCTGGTGGTGCTCAAGCTCGAGACACTGGAGCCGGTGACGGCCTGACCACCCGGACTCAGGGCGCCGCAGGCGCGGGAGGCGCAGGCAGTGGCGCTGCCTGCGGGCCGCGATCACGGGCGGCATCGGCGGCGCGGGCCTTGCGCTCGGCAGCCTCTTTTTGCTTGGCCTCGAACTGGGCGCGGGCGGCAGCTCGCCGCTCCTGCTCCTGTGCAGACTGGCGCTGCTCGATCTGCGCCTGGCGATCACGCTGGTGGCTGGCCTGCTGGGCTGCGCGCTGCTGTGCGTCCTGGGCACGCTGGGCCCTGATGGCCTGGGTGTCGCGCTGGGCGGCCGGTGGCCGCTCCTTGGCTTGCATGGACGAGGCGGCCTTCTGCGCCTTCTTGGCCTCGATATCCTCAAGGCGCTGGGCGGCGCGCTCTTTGCGCTCCTCGTCGTTGATCTGCAGCTCGCGTTCGCGCAGCGGCTTGTCCTGCTCGCGGGCCTCCTCGCGCGCCTGCCTGAGGCAGTCTTCCACGGCAAAGCGCTGGTAGCACTCGGACTCCAGGGCCGTGCGCCGCCTGTCGATGACGGCACGCTGGGCCGCGATCTCGGCGCGTGCGGCCTTGCGCTCGGCCTGGACCTGCTTTGCAGCCTGGGCGCGCTCCTGCCGCGCATCGGCATCGCTATCCGCGCCAGCCTCCGCAGCCATGGCCGGGCCGGCCAGCACAAGGCAGGCCAGCGCAGCGCCCAAGGGCGCGGGCAGTTTCTTCAAAAGGGCGAAAGCAGAGGTAGGCAGTTTCAGCATGTACAGGTCCGGCAAACGACGCCAGCGGCCGGGACCGGCCTCAGGTCAGGCTGGTATCCACCACACGGCGCTCCAGCGCCAGGAATTCCTTGGACTGCATCTCGTTCAGGCGCGAGACGGTACGGGGGAACTCATGGGCCAGCGGGCCCTCAGTGTAAAGCTGCTCGGGCGGCACGGCGGCCGAGATGACCAGCTTGACCCTGCGGTCGTACAACACGTCCACCAGCCAGGTGAATCGCCGCGCGGGCGATGCCATGTTGACCGGCATATAGGGCACGTCGGACAGCAGCACGGTGTGGAACTGGCTCGCGATCTCCAGGTAGTCGTTCTGCGAGCGCGGGCCGCCGCACAGCTCGCGGAAGTCGAACCAGACCACGCCACCGGCGCGGCGGCGCGCACGGATCTCGCGCGCCTCGATGTGCAGCACGGGGTCTTCGTCCTTGACTTCGGCCAGCTTGTCGAAGGTTTCGGTCATGGCCGCATCGGCCTCGGCACCCAGGGGCGTGTGATAGAGCCGGGCGTTTTCCAGCGTGCGGCGGCGGTAGTCCGTGCCGTTGTCCACGTTGACGACTTCCATGCGCTCGTTGAGCAGATCGATGGCCGGCAGGATGCGGTCGCGGTGCAGGCCGCCCGGATACAGCTCGTCGGGCTTGAAGTTGGAGGTGGTGACAAAGCCCACGCCGTTGGCGAACAGCGAGACCAGCAGCCGGTGCAGGATCATCGCGTCCGTGATGTCGGCCACGTGGAATTCGTCGAAGCAGATCAGCTTGTACTTCTTGGAGATGCGGGCACCCAGCACGTCCAGCGGGTTCTGCGTTCCCTGCAGCACGGCGAGCTCGCGGTGGACCTCGCGCATGAATTCGTGGAAATGCAGGCGCACCTTGCGCCTGAGCGGCACGGCGTTGAAGAAGCAGTCCATGAGAAAGCTCTTGCCGCGCCCCACCCCGCCGTACATGTAGACGCCGCGGGGAATCTCGGGATGGTTGATGAGCTTCTTGAAGGCGTTGGAGCGGCGCTGGCGGTAGACCGCCCAGTCGTCGGCACAGCGCTGCAGCGCCTCGACAGCGCGCAACTGCGCAGGATCACTGTGAAAGCCCTTGGCTACCAGTTCGGCCTCGTAGGCCTCTCGCACTGAAACGCTCATGCAGCATCAACCATTCGCTATGTATTCAGAAGCTGAAAACGCTTGCAGGGCAAGCGCTTTCAGGTCTTTGGCTTGGGCTAGATGGCTAGCCTGGCACTCAGAAATTCAGAGTGCGCTTGTCGACGGCCAGTGCCGCTTCCTTGGTGGCCTCGGACAGCGAGGGGTGGGCATGGCAGATGCGGGCGATGTCTTCGCTCGATGCCTTGAACTCCATGGCGACCACGGCTTCGGAGATCAGCTCCGAGACCATGGGGCCGACCATATGCACGCCCAGGATTTCGTCGGTCTCGGCATCGGCCAGGAACTTGACCATGCCCGTGGTATCACCCAGGGCGCGCGCGCGGCCGTTGGCCAGGAAGGGGAAGGTGCCAGCCTTGTACTTGACGCCCTGCTCCTTCAGTTGCTGCTCTGTGCGGCCCACCCATGCGATTTCGGGGCTGGTGTAGATCACCCAGGGAATGGTGCCGAAGTTCACATGGCCATGCTGGCCGGCAATGCGCTCGGCCACGGCCACGGCCTCTTCCTCGGCCTTGTGCGCCAGCATCGGGCCGCGCACCACGTCGCCCACGGCCCAGACGCCGGGCAGGCTGGTCTTGCAGTCGTCATCGACCACGACGCAGCCGCGCTCGTCCAGAGCCAGGCCCACGGCCTCGGCATTGAGGCCGGCCGTGTTGGCGGTGCGGCCGATGGAGATGATCAGCTTGTCGGCCTCCAGCGCCTGGGCTTCACCCTTGGCGTTGGTGTAGGCGATGGACACGCCCTTCTTGCCGCTCTTGATTTCGCCGATCTTCACGCCCAGCTCGATCTTCAGGCCCTGCTTGTCAAACGCCTTCTTGGCTTCCTTGGCGATCTGCTCGTCCACGGCGGACAGGAACTTGTCCATGCCTTCGAGCACGACCACTTCCGTGCCCAGGCGGCGCCAGACCGAGCCCATTTCCAGGCCGATCACGCCAGCGCCGATCAGGGCCAGCTTCTTGGGGGCCTTGCCCAGGCGCAGAGCGCCGTCGTTGGACAGGATGTTCTCTTCATCGAAGGGCACGCCGGGCAGCGCGCGGGCGCTGGAGCCCGTGGCGACCACGATCTGCTTGCCCGTCAGCACTTCCTCTTCCTTGCCGGCAACCTTGATCTCGTAGCCGCCCTCGACCGCCTTGACGAACGAGCCACGGCCGTGGAAGAAGGTGACCTTGTTCTTCTTGAACAGGTACAGGATGCCGTCGTTGTTCTGCTTCACGACCGCATCCTTGCGGGCGATCATCTTGGCCACGTCCATCTCGACCTTGCCGGTGGAGATGCCATGGTCGGCAAAGTGCAGATTGGCGTGCTCGAAGTGCTCGGACGACTGCAGCAGGGCCTTGGAGGGAATGCAGCCCACGTTGGTGCAGGTGCCGCCCGGAGCGGCGCCGCCCGCGGCGTTCTTCCACTCGTCGATACAGGCCACGTTGAAGCCCAGTTGTGCGGCACGGATGGCGGCGATGTAGCCGCCAGGGCCCGCGCCGATGACGATGACGTCGAATTGCTTGCTCATTTGTCTTCTACCTTTATCAAATCGGCGATCAGCCCCTGAGTCAAAAGGACGTACCCCGTGCTGGAGGAAATCGGAACACCAGCGTTCAGATTTTTGAAAACCGGGGTGTTCAAGGAAACCCTGCACACGGCAAGAAACGGTGCGTTGATGCAGGCATTGCCTTCATCGACCGTCAGTTTCCACTCTCCATGGGGCGAAAGAGGCAGACCGGCGAGGTCCAATACGCTCCAATTGCCAGAATCATCCTGCCTGATCCTGACGCTGGGTTTGCCAGCTTGATTTTCACAGGCCTGCTGCAGCGCAGACGCCATCTCGGCAGACGCACGAATGGACTGGCAGTCCATCCGGTAGTCGCCGATCAGTCGAGCCTGCGCTGGCTGCACCGTTGGACGGAACGTCCCGCACGATGCAAGCAGCAGTGCCGATGCCACAGTTGCCATGGCAGTCTGCAGCATGTCTTCTCTTCGATTTACAGGTCGAACAGCAGGCGCGAAGGATCTTCCAGCGCGTCCTTCATGGCCACCAGGCCCAGCACGGCTTCGCGGCCGTCGATGATGCGGTGGTCATAGGACATGGCCAGATAGTTCATCGGGCGCACCACGACCTGGCCGTTCTCGACCATGGCGCGGTCCTTGGTGGCGTGCACGCCCAGGATGGCCGACTGGGGCGGGTTGATGATGGGGGTGGACATCATCGAGCCGAAGGTGCCGCCGTTGGAGATGGAGAAGGTGCCGCCGGTCATGTCTTCAATGCCCAGCTTGCCGTCTGCCGCCTTCTTGCCGAATTCGGCAATCTTCTTTTCGATGTCGGCGAAGCTCATCTGGTCTGCATTGCGCAGGATGGGCACCACCAGGCCACGGGGCGAACCCACGGCGATACCGATGTCGAAGTAGCCGTGATAGACGATGTCGTTGCCGTCCACGGAAGCATTGAGCACGGGGTACTTCTTCAGGGCGTGCACTGCCGCCTTGACGAAGAAGGACATGAAGCCCAGCTTGGTGCCGTGTTCCTTGGTGAAGGCGTCCTGGAACTTCTTGCGCAGATCCATCACCGGGGCCATGTTCACTTCGTTGAACGTGGTCAGGATGGCGTTGGTGGACTGCGACTGCAGCAGGCGCTCGGCCACGCGGGCACGCAGGCGGCTCATGGGCACGCGCTGCTCGGGACGGCCGCTGAGGTCTTCCTTGGCAGCGGGAGCCGACACCTGGGGCAGCGCCTTGGTGGGCACGCCGGTGGGGATGACGGCAGCCGTGGACTGCACGCCGCCCTTGACGGCGGCCAGGGCGTCGCCCTTGGTCACGCGGCCATCCTTGCCGGAGCCAGCCACGTTGGCGGCCGACAGGTTGTTCTCGGCCAGCAGCTTGGCAGCGGCGGGCATGGCGACATCGCCCTTGCTGCCGCCAGTGGCAGCAGCAGCGGCGGGAGCAGCAGCAGGCGCTGCGGCAGCGGGAGCGGCGGCTGCGGCAGGAGCGGCAGCGGCCACGCCGGCCACGCCTTCGGTGTCGATCTTGGCGATCAGCTGCTCGGCCACCACGGTGGCGCCGTCACCTTGCACGATCTCGGCCAGCACGCCAGCGGCGGGTGCGGGCACTTCGAGCACGACCTTGTCGGTTTCGATTTCGATGAGGATCTCATCGATTGCAACCGCTTCGCCGGCCTTCTTCTTCCAGGTCAGCATGGTGGCCTCAGCGATGGACTCGGACAGCTGGGGAACTTTGACTTCAACGATAGCCATTTGTGATTCTTTCCAAAAGTGTTCTGTACTGATACGTAGCGGGTGGGGGCTGCCTTACTTGTTCAGGACAAAACCCTTGAGCTTGGAGAACGCGCCTTCCACCAGGGCCTTTTGCTGCTCCTGGTGCAGGTGTGCGTAACCCACGGCGGGCGATGCCGAGGCAGCGCGGCCGGAGTAGCCCAGCTTCTGGCCATCGAGCATGTTCTCGTGGATGTAGTGCTGCACGAAGAACCAGGCGCCCTGGTTCTGCGGCTCGTCCTGGCACCAGACGATCTCGGTGGCGTTGCCGAACTTCTTGAGTTCAGCGGCGAAGGCCTTGTGCGGGAAGGGGTACAGCTGTTCGACGCGGATGATGGCGACGTCCTTGCTTTCCTTCTCGGCGCGCTTCTTGACCAGGTCGTAGTAGACCTTGCCCGAGCATGCGATCACGCGCTTGACCTTGGCCGCGTTCTTCACGACGGCTTCGTCCTGCTCGGGGATCACGGTCTGGAAACCACCGCTGGTGAACTCGGACAGCGGCGAGGTCGCATCCTTGTTACGCAGCAGCGACTTGGGCGTCATGATGACCAGCGGCTTGCGCAGCGGGCGCACCATCTGGCGACGCAGCACGTGGAAGATCTGGCTGGCCGTGGTGGGCTGCACGATCTGCATGTTGGCGTCGGCGGCCAGCTGCATGAAGCGCTCCAGGCGTGCCGAGCTGTGCTCGGGGCCCTGGCCTTCATAGCCGTGCGGCAGCATCAGCGTCAGGCCGTTGATGCGGCCCCACTTGACTTCACCGGAGGCGATGAACTGGTCGATCACCACCTGGGCGCCGTTGGCGAAGTCGCCGAACTGGGCTTCCCAGATCACCAGGGTGTTGGGATCGTTCGACGCGTAGCCGTACTCGAAGCCGAGCACGGCCTCTTCGGACAGGATGGAGTCGATGACGGTGAACGGAGCCTGGCTGTCGGCCACGTTCTGCAGCGGGATGTAGGTGCCTTCGCTCCACTTTTCACGCTTTTGGTCATGGATGACCGAGTGGCGGTGGGTGAAGGTGCCGCGGCCGCAGTCCTCGCCCGACAGGCGCACGGGGTAGCCCGATGCGACCAGCGATGCGAAGGCCATGTGCTCGCCCATGCCCCAGTCCACGTTGACATCGCCGCGGCCCATGGCTGCGCGGTCGTCATAGACCTTCTTGACCAGCGCGTGCGGGGTCACGGTCTCGGGGATCGTGGTGATGCGTTCGGCCAGGCGCTTCCATTCGGTCAGCGGGATGGCAGTGTCGCCGGCGTCGGTCCAGGTCTTGCCCAGGAACGGGCTCCAGTCCACGGCGTACTTGCTCTTGAAGTTCGTCAGCACCGGGTCCACGGTGTGGCGGCCTTCGTCCATGGCGGCGCGGTAGGCCTTGGCCATGTCGTCGCCCAGCGATTCGCCCAGGCCTTGCGTGGCCAGCTTGTCGGCGTACAGCTTGCGGGTGCCGGGGTGGGCGCCGATCTTCTTGTACATCAGCGGCTGGGTCAGGGCAGGCGTGTCCTGCTCGTTGTGGCCCAGCTTGCGGAAGCAGACGATGTCCACGACCACGTCCTTGGAGAATTCCATGCGGAATTCCAGCGCCAGCTGCACGGCTAGTGCCACGGCTTCCGGATCATCGCCGTTCACGTGCAGCACGGGCGACTCGATCATCTTGACGATGTCGGTGCAGTACAGCGTGGAGCGTGTATCGCGCGGATCGGACGTGGTGAAGCCGATCTGGTTGTTGATGATGATGTGCACCGTACCGCCCGTGGTGTAGCCACGGGTCTGGGCCAGCGCCAGGGTTTCCTGGTTCACGCCCTGGCCGGCAAAGGCGGCATCGCCGTGCACCAGCACGGGCAGCACTTGCTTGCCGTGCGGGTCGTCGCGGCGGTCCATGCGCGAGCGCACCGAGCCTTCGACCACGGGGTTGACGATTTCCAGGTGCGAGGGATTGAAGGCCAGCGACAGGTGGACAGGGCCGCCAGCGGTGGACACATCGGAGCTGAAGCCCTGGTGGTACTTCACGTCGCCCGAGGGCAGATCTTCGGGAGCGGTGTGATCGAACTCGGCAAACAGATCCTTGGGCATCTTGCCCAGGGTGTTGACCAGCACGTTCAGGCGGCCGCGGTGGGCCATGCCGATCACGACTTCCTGCACGCCCTTCTGGCCGGCAGCGTTGATCAGCTCGTCCATGGCGACGATGAAGCTTTCGCCGCCTTCCAGCGAGAAGCGCTTTTGGCCGACGTACTTGGTGTGCAGGTAGCGTTCCAGGCCTTCGGCAGCCGTCAGGCGGTCGAGGATGCGCTTTTTCTGGCTGGCGTCAAAGCTGGGCTTGGTACGGCTGGTTTCCAGCTTTTGCTGCCACCAGCGCTTTTGCGTCTGGTCGGTGGCATACATGTACTCGGTGCCCAGGGTGCCGCAGTAGGTCTCGCGCAGCGCGTTCATCAGCTCGCGCAGCGACATGCTTTCCTTGCCGAAGAAGGTGTTGCTCGTGTTGAACACCGTTTCCTGGTCGGCATCGGTGAAGCCGTAGAACGACGGCTCCAGCTCGGGAATTTCGGGGCGCTCGGTGCGCTTGAGGGGATCGAGATCGGCCCAGCGTGCGCCGACATTGCGGTAGGCGGCGATCAGCTGCTGGACGGCGGTGCGCTTGCGGCCCAGCTCGGAGTCGGCGCCGGAGGCCACGACCACCTTGGTGCCGCCTTGCTTGGCGCGCTCGGCGAAAGCGTTGATGACGGGCTGGTGCGGGACGTCCTTGGAGTCCGTGCCGTCGACTGCGGGCACATGTTGCAGTGCATCAAAGTACTCGCGCCAGGAATCCGGCACGCTACCGGGGTTGGCCAGGTAGTTCTCGTACATTTCTTCGACGTAGGGGGCATTGCCGCCGAAGAGGTAAGTATTGCCTTGATAGGCTTGGTAGACCGACGTCTGATCGCTCATATTGCGCTGACCTCCGCCTCCCTGAAGGAGGCATTAGCTGGTTTGTAGAACCTTCCGCGACACGGCTGTACCGATTGGCGGATGCGACTGTGGCTGGGGAAGGGCCTGGTTGCGACCGCCATTGTGCCACCGTTCAAACATCGCAGCAGGGCAGTTACCAAGCGATTACCTGGACCCTCCGGGAGTTCCCGCAGTCGCGTACATTGGCGCATCTTCCGAACGGACCGACAGATGAACCTGCTGCCCTTACACAAACGCACTTTCATGCTGCTGCTGATCGCGGCGACCATAGGCTTCGGTGCCGTGCTCTGGGAATTCATGGGGGCCATCTTCTGGGGCGTCGCCCTGGCCATCCTGTTCTCGCCGCTGCACCGGCGCCTGCTGGCGCGCATGCCCCGGCGCACCAATCTCGCCGCCCTGTCCACCCTGCTGCTGTGCCTGGTCGTGGCCATCCTGCCGCTGGCGCTGATCGGCGCCTCGCTGGTGCGCGAGGCCTCGTTGATCTATGAGCGCGTCAACAGCGGCAACCTGGATGCAGGCACCTATCTGCAACAGATCATGGACGCCCTGCCCTCCTGGGTCACACCCTGGCTGGAGAGGTTGCACCTGGGCTCGCTGGCCGAGCTGCAGGACAAGCTGTCCAGCATCGCCATGCAGGCATCCAAGCTGGCCGCCACCAAGGCGCTGGGCATAGGGCAGAACACGTTCGGCTTCCTGGTGGGCTTTTGCGTGATGCTGTACCTGCTGTTCTTCCTGCTGCGCGACGGCCGTGACCTGACCCAGCGCATCCGCATGGCGATTCCGCTGCAAGCCGACCACAAGGCCGAGCTGTCGAGCAAGTTCACCACCGTGATCCGTGCCACCGTCAAGGGGAACCTGGCCGTGGCGGCCGCCCAGGGCGCGCTGGGCGGGCTGATCTTCTGGATCCTGGGCATCCAGGGGCCCGTGCTGTGGGGCGTGGTGATGGCGTTCCTGTCGCTGCTGCCGGCCGTGGGCGCCGGCCTGATCTGGGCACCGGTGGCCATCTACTTCCTGGCCACCGGTGCCATGGGCAAGGGTCTGATCCTGATCGCCTACGGCGTGCTGGTGATCGGACTGGTGGACAACGTGCTGCGCCCCTTGCTGGTGGGCAAGGACACGAAGATGCCCGACTACATCGTGCTGATCTCGACGCTGGGCGGCATGGCTCTCTTCGGACTGACGGGTTTTGTGATAGGCCCCGTGATTGCGGCCCTGTTCATGGCGATCTGGGACATGTTCTCGCGCATGCAAGTGCAGGATGAGGAAAAGCGCCGCCAACTTGCCCAGGCAGGTTTGGCGCATGCTGAATATCAGACATCGGATGATATGGACCTCAAGCAAGCACCGCAGGATCCGCGCCCGCCGGCACGCTGAGCCTGCTCCGGCCCCTCCCTCTGGACAGGGGCCGGAAATCCATTTTCAGGCATTCAATGGGTGCAAATGGATCGCATTCGCGCAATAGCCTGGATCCATCGACCTCATTCATCCACTCAATGAATGGCGGATTGATATAAAACAAAATGTCCGAAGCCCTGAATCCAGATAATCATTTCAACTGATGATCCCGCCGGGCGGCGCCCCGGCAAGCCCCGCGCAGCAAGGCCTGGCGTGGAGCTTGCGCGCGAATGCCGCACAGGACGACTCAGGATTAAGGGTTATTTCCCGGATTGATTCCGGGGTGCACTCGTAGAATTTGCTTACAAGCGTCAATTTCTATTAGAAGGTACCCCACATGGTCCAATTCTCCAGACGCCAGTTCATGAAAGTGACTGGTTCGACTCTGGCCGGATCCAGCCTGGCGTTGATGGGCTTCTCGCCCACTGCCGCCCTGGCTGAAGTGCGCCAGTTCAAGCTGGCCGCCACCACGGTCACCCGCCAGACCTGTACCTACTGCTCGGTAGGCTGCGGCATCCTGATGTATTCGCTGAGCGACGGCGCCAAGAACGCCAAGCTGTCGGTGATCCACGTCGAGGGCGATCCGGACCACCCCGTCAACCGCGGCACGCTGTGCCCCAAGGGCGCCTCGCTGCTGGACTTCGTCCACAGCCCGCACCGCCTGAAGTACCCCGAGTACCGCGCCCCCGGCTCCAACGAGTGGAAGCGCATGTCCTGGGACGAGGCGCTGACGCGCATCACCAAGCTGCTCAAGGACGATCGCGACGCGAACTTCGTCGAGCAAAACGACAAGGGCCAGACGGTGAACCGCTGGCTGACCACCGGCATGCTGGCCGCCTCGGCCTCCAGCAACGAAGCCGGTTACGTCACACACAAGGTTGCCCGTTCCTGGGGCCTGCTCGCACTCGATAACCAAGCACGTGTCTGACACGGCCCGACGGTGGCAGGTCTTGCCCCGACGTTTGGCCGTGGAGCGATGACGAACCATTGGGTCGACATCAAGAACGCGGACGTTATCCTGATCATGGGCGGCAATGCCGCTGAAGCACATCCCTGCGGTTTCAAGTGGGTGACCGAAGCGAAGGAGCACAACGGTGCGCACTTCATGGTGGTCGATCCGCGCTTCAACCGCTCCGCCTCCGTGGCCGATTTCTACGCCCCCATCCGGTCGGGCTCGGACATCGTGTTCCTGGGTGGTGTGATCAACTATCTGCTGACGAACGACAAGATCCATCACGAATACGTGAGGAACTACACCGACTTCTCGTACATCGTGAAGGAGGAGTTTGCGTTCGACGAAGGTATCTTCTCGGGCTACGACCCGCAGACACGCAAATACGACAAGTCCAGCTGGGACTATGAGCTCGACGCCGACGGCTACGTGAAGGTGGACGCCAGCCTGCAGCATCCGCGCTGCGTGTACCAATGGCTCAAGCGCCACTACGCCAGCTACACGCCCGAGAAGGTGGAGAGCGCCTGCGGCACGCCCAAGGAAAAATTCCTGCACGTGTGCGAGAAGCTGGCATCGACCGCCGTGCCGGGTCGCGTCGCGACCATCCTGTACGCACTGGGCTGGACACAGCACACCACGGGCGCGCAGATCCTGCGCACGGGCGCCATGGTCCAGCTGCTGCTGGGCAATATCGGCGTGGCCGGCGGCGGCATGAACGCGCTGCGCGGGCACTCCAACATCCAGGGCCTGACGGACCTGGGCATCCTGTCGGCCTCGCTGCCCGGCTACCTGACGCTGCCCAACGAAGGCGAGCAGGACTACCAGAAGTACATCGACGCGCGCACGCCCAAGGCCATGCGCCCGGGCCAGATGAACTACTGGTCGAACACGCCCAAGTTCCACGTGAGCCTGATGAAGGCCTGGTGGGGACCGGCGGCCACGGCCGAGAACAACTGGGCCTTCAACTACCTGCCCAAGCTGGACAGGCAGTACGACATGCTGCAGGTGTTCGACCTGATGGCACAGGGCAAGATCAACGGCTACATCGCCCAAGGCTTCAACCCGCTGGCGGCCCTTGCGAACAGCAACAATGTGCGCGAAGGCCTCAAGAAGCTGAAGTTCCTGGTGATCATGGACCCGCTGGTCACCGAGACATCGGAGTTCTGGCAGAACCACGGCGAGTTCAACGACGTGGATCCGGCATCGATCCAGACCGAGGTGTTCCGCCTGCCCACGACCTGCTTTGCCGAGGAAGACGGCGCCGTCGTCAGCTCCTCGCGCGTGCTGCAGTGGCACTGGAAGGCGGCCGAGCCCCCGGGCGAGGCCAAGACCGACATTGCCATCATGTCGGCCCTGCACCTGCGCCTGAAGCAGGCCTATGAGAAGGACGGCGGCAAGTTCCCCGAGCCGATCACCAAGCTGTGGTGGCCTTATGCCCATGCCGATCATCCGACCTCGGAAGAGATCGCCAAGGAGTACAACGGCCGCGCGCTGGTGGACCTGTTCGACCCCAAGGACCCGACCAAGCTCATCCGCAAGGCCGGCGAGCAGCTGGCCGGCTTCGGCGAGATGCGTGACGACGGTACGACGATGGGCGGCTGCTGGATCTGGGCAGGCTGCTGGACCTCGTCCGGCAACCAGATGGCCCGGCGCGACAACAGCGACCCCACGGGCATAGGCAACACGCTGAACTGGGCCTGGGCCTGGCCGGCCAACCGCCGCGTGCTCTACAACCGCGCCTCCTGCGACCGCAACGGCCAGCCGTTCGATCCCAAGCGCACGCTGATCCGCTGGAACGGCAAGGCCTGGGGCGGTGCCGACGTGCCCGACATGGGCCCGACCATGCCGCCGGAGACCACCGATCCGTTCATCATGAACCCCGAGGGCGTGGCGCGCTTCTTCGCCCGCAAGGGCATGAACGAGGGACCGTTCCCCACCCACTACGAGGCCTTTGACAACCCGCTGGGATACAACCCCATGTATCCCGACAACAAGCTGGCGGTCATCAACCCGGCCACGCGCATCTTCGATTCCGTCAAGGATTCGGCGGGCTCGCCCAGCGAGTTCCCGCACGTGGGCACGACGTACCGCCTGACCGAGCACTTCCACTACTGGACCAAGCACGTTCAGCTGAACAACATCGTTCAGCCCGAGCAGTTCGTGGAAATCGGCGAGGCGCTGGCCAAGGAACTGGGCATCGAGACCGGCCAGCATGTGAAGGTCAGCTCCAAGCGCGGCTTCGTCAAGGCAGCCGCCGTGGTGACCAAGCGCATCAAGCCCATGAAGATCGATGGCAAGACCATCCACCACGTGGGCGTGCCCATTCACTGGGGCTTCTCGTCGACGGGCCGCAAGGGCTACATGGCCAACAACCTGACGGCATCGGTGGGAGATGGCAACAGCCTTACCCCGGAATCCAAGACCTTCCTCGTGAAGGTGGAAAAGGTTTAAGGAGCAGCTGATGTCATCAACCATGTCTCTCGATATCAAGCGTCGCTCGGCCACGACGACGCCTGCTCCCAGTGCGCGCGAAACGCACAGCGGCGAGGTGGCCAAGCTCATCGATGTCTCCAAGTGCATCGGGTGCAAGGCCTGCCAGACCGCCTGCATGGAGTGGAACGACCTGCGCGACGAAATCGGCACCTGCGCGGCCGGCGTCTATGACAACCCGACCGATCTGACCGATCAGTCGTGGACCGTCATGCGCTTTACCGAGTACGAGAACGAAGCGACCGGCAACCTGGAGTGGCTGATCCGCAAGGACGGCTGCATGCACTGCGAGGACCCGGGCTGCCTGAAGGCCTGCCCTTCGCCGGGCGCCATCGTGCAGTACAGCAACGGCATCGTGGACTTCCAGCAGGACCAGTGCGTGGGCTGCGGCTACTGCGTCACGGGCTGCCCGTTCAACATCCCGCGCATCTCCAAGAAAGACCACAAGGCCTACAAGTGCACGCTGTGCTCGGACCGCGTGGCCGTCGGCCGCGAGCCTGCCTGTGTCAAGACCTGCCCCACCGGCGCCATCATGTTTGGCACCAAGGAGGCGATGAAGGACCAGGCCGAGCACCGCATCGGCGACCTCAAGCGGCGCGGCTATGCCGAGGCCGGCCTCTATGACCCGCAAGGCGTGGGCGGCACCCATGTGATGTACGTGCTGCATCACGCGGACAAGCCTTCGCTGTACAAGGGCCTGCCCGACGACCCGAAGATCAGCCCCATGGTGTCCCTGTGGAAGGGCGTTGCCAAGCCGCTGGCAATGGCCGCGCTGGGCGCAGCTGCCGTCGGCAGCCTGTTCCACTACATCACCAAGGGCCCGAACGACGTGTCCAAGGAACTGGAAGACGAAATGGACCGCAAGGACCAGGAAGCCGCTGAAAAGGAGGCCCGCCGATGAAACGCAATCCACGTGACCTGGTGCGCTACAACGCATCGGAGCGTGCCAACCACTGGGTGGTCGGCATCTGCTTCATCCTGCTGGCGCTGTCGGGCCTGGCGTTCTTCCACCCGGCCTTCTTCCCGCTCACGCAGCTGTTCGGCGGCGGGCCGTGGACGCGCATCCTGCACCCCTACATCGGGGTGGTGATGGCGCTGTTCTTCATCATCATGGCGCTGCGCTTCTGGCGCCTGAACGTGGTCGAGCCGCGCGACATCGAGTGGCTCAAGAACGTCAACAAGATGATCGACGGCGACGACCACGACATGCCCGAGCAGGGCAAGTACAACGGCGGCCAGAAGCTGCTGTTCTGGGGCCTGGTCATCGGCATGCTGGCGATCACCGTGACCGGCGCGCTCATGTGGCGCGCCTGGTGGACGCTGCCCGTCAACGTGGTGCGCGCCGCCTCGGTGGTGCATGCCATTGCGGGCGTGTGGATGATCGGCCTGATCATCATGCACGTGTACGCGGCCATCTGGACCCGGGGCACCATCCGCGCCATGCTGTACGGCACGGTGACGCGGGCCTGGGCCAAGCAGCACCACCGGGGGTGGTATCGCAAGATGACCGGGGATAACGACTGAGCCCCCTGAGCGGCTGCGCCGCTTCCCCCTCTCGCTTCGCGGGGGGGGCGGCACCCTCGGTGCGGGGCGGCCCTTCCTCGGTGCCCCTGCTCTGGGGCACGCCGGTTTCATAGGCCAAGGACAATGCGCAACCCCGTGTTAGCCTTTCGCCTGAAGCCACCAGCCGCCCGGCGTCCCTGGACGCTGGGCGATTGTCTTTTTGGAACATTCCAATGCAACGCATTCTTCAACCTGGCGATATCGAGTCGCTGGACCACACCAGTTTTCCGCGCGTGCTGCTGCCGCAGTTGCCGGGGCTGTTCGTCGAGCGGGCGGCGCGGCTGCGGCAGCTGGCCGAGGGCAATCCGATTGCCGATTACCTGCGGTTCGTGGCGCAGATCGTGGACGCGCAGGCCAAGGCGGCCGGGCAGTTGACGCTGGCCGAGCCTGATGCGGCGCTGATCGCGCGGGCGCAGGAGCATTCGATGCCGCTGCTGCCTGCCGCCGACCATATCGATGCCGCCTGGCACGGCGTGCTGGACCGCATGCTCGATGCCCTGTCGGGCGCCGATGGCCTGCCTGCGCCGCTGCAGCCGCTGCTGCAGGAGCTGCGCGCGCTGGACACGGCCGGGCGTGACGAGATCGCGCAGCGGCTGCTGCAAAAGGAAGTGGCGGCCCGCCACGTGGGCATGGCGCCTTTTGTGATGGCTGCGCTGCAGGTGGTGTTTGCCACGCGCGCCAGCGGCCTGAGCGCACGCGACGTGCCCTATACCGATCCCGCCTCGATCTGCCCCGTCTGCGCCAGCGAGCCCGTGGCCAGCGTGCTGCGCATTGGAGGCAAGGCCGCAGGCCACCGCTACCTGCACTGCGGCACCTGCTGCACGGAGTGGCACATGGTGCGCGTCAAGTGCTCGCACTGCGAGTCAACCAAGGGCGTCGAGTACCAGGGCATCGATGGCGCAGGCGATACCGTGCTGGCCGAGACCTGCGAGGAATGCGGCAGCTACCGCAAGGTGGTCAACCAGGAAAAGGACCCGATGGCCGAGCCCCTGGCCGACGACCTGGCCTCGCTGATGCTGGACCTGCTGATGGGCGAGGAGACGCGCTTTCAGCGCGCCAGCGCCAATCCCCTGCTCTACGTGGCCTTTGCCGAGGAGCAGGATGAGGCCGGCGACGCGCTGATCGACCCCGCCACGCCTGCCGCCTGACCCTTTCGCACGCCATGACCGATACCGCCGCCCCCTCTGCCGCCCCC
>NZ_JACVUR010000017.1:0-103402 GCF_016516495.1 Delftia sp. S65 | reverse complement strand
CTGCCTGCCAGCCCGCCACTCGGCGTTGCGCTCCTTGTGCGTGTGAGCACAAGCACGGCGTCGCGCGCCTTGATTGGCGGGCTGGCAGGCAGCTTCGCGACCCCACATTAGTGTGAGCAGGCCCTACCGTACCAGGGCGTCTGGGGGCTCTTGCAGGCAAACCACAGGATGACGCCATCGCGCTTGATGCGTTGTGCCCAGGTCTTCAATCTTTCACCGGCTGTCATGGATATACGAGGTTGTGACCGGGCTGGATGATGGCGGCCGGCTGTTGCCGTTGGGGCTGCGCCGCCAGGCCCGCGCAGCACTCGATGATATGGAACGCCAGCCCGCTGCGCGCGGTGTACTTGTACCGGGTCTTCATGACCGCATCACCACGGTGCCGTGCCTGTGGCCGCAAAGGCCTGCAGCACGGCGGTGTCGGCTGGCCTGGGCCCACCAGGGCAAATGGCTGCACTGACTGGCAAAGCCTTGTCACCGCCCTCTTCCCCATTCCAAATCCATATCGACTGCACTCAAGGCATGCATCTCGTATATGCATCTAGGAATAATCTGAAAATAATCAGCCACCAGCCTTTCTGCTTGACTTCCAGATACCCAAGAAATCAAATAGCCGGACTCCCACAGCGGAATTCCCAGGCCATTGATTGACATTGGCCTTGGGAATGATTGCGAACGCGCAATTCCCACTATCACAACTTGATCGGACCTGATTTCTCACAGGACCGAGGGTAGGCCTGCGTTTGTGATTTTTCTGGCATTTTGCAAATCACCATTTCCTTATTCATTCCATTAACCATTCGCTTGCAGGCCATGGCAACATCCACAGATCTCACCCGCCCGTATATCAGCTATGAAAAGGCCTTCAACAGGCAGATCACCCGTGCCATGGACAGCCAGCAGGTGGACGTGGTGGTACTCACGCCGCAAGAGTTCATAGGCGTCCTGCAAGACAGGTCGCGCAATGACCCACGCCTGGAGGCCAGCCTGCGCGCCATCCTGGCCCAAAGCGCCCTGGGCCGGTATTGGACGCAGACGGCCAGCCCCAATGCCGGCAAACCCTGGACAATCCCCGCCTCCATGCTGGCCAATGACGCGTACCTGTTCACCAGAACGCTGATTGCATTGCGCCTTGCCGGTGCGCGCACCTATGTCAAGGCGACGCCCAAAGGCACCTATATCATCATCACGGGCCGAGCCGGGTTTCGCGGCAATCTGCTGCAGGGCACGCGCTTTCTCACCACCAATCCCCGCATGGTCCAGATGGGCCTGGGCATGCGCGGCCTTCAGGGCGTGGCCAGAGGGGGCTTCATCTTGAGCTTGGTCGTTGGCATCGGCGTGGAGACATTGGACTTCATCTTCAACAACGAGAAGACCATGCATGACCTGGTGGGAGGGATTGGAGTGGAGGCAGTCAAGGCGGGGTTGGCGACGATGGTTGGCTTGGGTGTCGGTATGGGACTGATAGCTACGGGCGTGACAACCATTGCCATTTGGCCTTTAAGCGTCATGGCGGTGATGGTACTTCTTACCGGAGCTACTTTAAATAAAATTGATGAAGCTTTGGAAATAAAAAAGAAAGTAATTGCTGCACTAAAAATCACAACAAACAGCACAAACAATGGTATATATCGCGTAAATTTCAATACCGTTGCCGCGCAAGAGTTACGCCACAACATTGAAGCAGAAACAAAAGAAACTGCGCTCTCAGGAGAGTCGGTCAATCTGCTATACCCTATTCACCGAAAAAATTGACGAATATTCAAATGGAATATAGAAGCTTAAATTTAATCCGTAAATCTTTGATATGGAGTATCCCGTCTTTTTTATTGATGCTGATCATATCAATTTGGAGTATAAAATATTCTCTTCTTGAAACAATATATGACTTAAGAAATCTATCTCCAACAATAAGAATAACGCCATCCGATTTGGTTGCACTATGCGCACCAATAATTTCAGTTTCAGGAATTACCATCATGATACAAAAAGCAATTCCATGCAAGGTAGGCATAACAAAAATTCCGGAGCGGATTTTAACAACTTCTATATTTGCCGGTATTTTTCTTATGCTCTTTTGTCTTTTTATTATTACTCCTTTGCAGCACTATGCCATGCCAAAACTAGGCTATACCCGTTGCAATATATTAAAAGGCCACCCAAATATTTATTATTCAGATTGGGTGAAAAATCCTGACTGGTGCGTGCGTGGCAAAAGCCGGGAATGGGTCAAGGAGCAAGCCCGTCTTGCCCAATGACCAGATGATTTTTCCCGGGTAGGCAAAGAGGGTCGAATGGCCTACCGGCCCAGGAACAGGCGGGTGGCGCGCAGGCCCAGGGGCGTCCAGTGCAGGCCCGGTGACATGGCCTGTACCAGCAACTCATGCTGGGCCGCTGGATCGAGCGTGGGGTAGCGCTGCTCGAAGAGCATCAGGTCGGTGTCCAGTTCCTGCGCGCTGCGGCCCGGGTCCGGCCGCGCGCCACGGGATGTACGCAGGCGCTCGGCCACGCGAAAGCTCATGCGCCGCGCCGGTTTGCCGGGCTCGGCCACGGATTCGAAGGAGGCTCCATCCGCACTGGCCGGCCCCCGCAGCCAGTCATGAATGACTTGCAGCTCATAGGGAGAGAAAACACCGAACATCTCTGCCCGCTCGCCCTGCAGCAGCTGCCAGAAGCGGCTTTCCTCAGCAGGCCGGTTGCGTTGTATCCAGCGTGCCTGCTCCAGCGCGGCCAAGAAGGCAGGCATGTCCTGCGGACGGGACAGCCAGTCATTGACGCTGCGGCCGGCCACCTTGCAGAAGTCCGAGTGCGCGCCATGCCCGGAAGGCGATTTGCGCGCCAGGATGCGCACCACCTCAGCTTCGATGTCGAAGGACCTGATCACGTCCAGCGTGCTGGTGCCCGTGTCTGCCAGCCGGGCGCCTGCGCGTACGCGGCGCCAGTATTCGCCGCCATCTTCAATGCGCGGCGCGTTCTCCCAGGCGGCAATGCAGGCGCGCCGGGCATGGCCGGTGTCGGCGTTGTCCACGGTCACATGCAGCGTGAAGTAGTAGGGGTCTATTCCCAGTTCATTGAGTTCGTAGGCGGTGATGAGCAGGTGCAGCGGCAATTGCTCGTAGCCCAGGTTGAATCCCACGATCTCGGGCAGGAACCGCTGCGCATTCCAGCCCAGCGCCAGCTGTACCAGCCCCTGCCGGTACAGCTCGTCGGGCAGATCCTCCACGGGATCAAGGCCATACCTGGCCAGCAGTTCCCGATAGAGCTTGACGTGGTTCTTGTCGGCCATGCCGTCGCCCAGTTCTTCCACGTAGGTGGTGACCAGGTCCGACATGCGTGAGTTGCCCGCATGCGCGCACAGGCCGTAGAGCCAGGAACCGTCCACCAGCTTGGTAGGTGCCACATTGCGCAGGAAGTACAGCGCATGGGCGCGGTTGCCGAAGTAGCGGCGTGCCGCACCCGCCTTGCGCTCTGCCAGGTAGGCCTGGTACTGGGCGTGCACTTTTTCGACATTGGCACGCATCCAGTCGGTCAGGTGCTCCGGGTTGTCCGGCAGGCCATCGGCATCGGCAGAGGTCTCGGCGATCACGCCGTGCAGGAAGTCAGCAGCAGCCTCGCGCTCCTGTTCGGTGGGCAGATGGTTGGCCAGGCGCTCGTAGAGCGGCACATGCAGGAAAGAAGGCTCAAGCGTGCCTGCGCCAGCGGCCGGTTCGATACGTGGGGGGTCCAGCAGTTCTGTGTTCATGGTGGGGCTTTGGTCCGTAACGCCTTCAGGATGCGGTGTGGCCCTAGGTACAGCCATCGGGCCAACGCCTTCCTGTGCGTCGTAATACGCCTACCCTTGGCGCAGGCGCCCGGGCCGGACCGCCGTCGCCCTGGCGCCCGCGCTCATGGCAGGGGAACAGGATCCGGCCCGGCCTTGCCGGCGAGCATTGGCTGGTACTGGGCGCCGTCCTGCTGGGCCTGGGCTGGGGCCCGGTTATGGACTAGCGCGGCGCCTTGCTGATACTGAGATAAAGCCGGTCTTCCTGTCGCTGCCCGGCCATCGCCTCACGCTGGCGTTCAGCGCGCATCTTGGTGCCCCCGCGTACTCCCCCTCCCCACCACCTCAAACCCCACATCCTGCGCGGCCGCCGCCACGCCACCGGCCATGCGCGCAATCAGCGCCTCTGCGCCCAGGCGGCCGATGGCGGCGCCGTCCACGCGCACGGTGGACAGGGCGGGCCAGGCGTCCAGCGCCAGGGCCTGGTCGCCAAAGCCCAGCACGCCGAATTCCTCTGGCATGCGCAGGCCCAGTGCGTGGGCGTGGGAGAGAACGCCTTGCGCCAGCGCATCGGAGCTGCAGAAGACGGCATCGACCTCCGGTGCCTGGGCGCGCAGGGCGTTCAGGGCATCGCGGCCACGGCCGGATTGGGGGATGGCTTCCGAGAAGACGATTTGCGCGGGAACCGGGGCACCGGCTTCCGCGGCGGCGCGGGTGAAGCCCAGGGCACGGCGGGCGGCGCGGCTGTCGTCGGCGCGCAAGATGGCCGGGCGCCGGTAGCCGCAGGCGGCGAGGTGACGGAAGGCGGCGCGGCCTGCGTCCTCCTGCGAGAAGCCGACCACCATGTCCAGCGGATGGGGCTGGTAGTCCCAGAGTTCGACCACGGGCACGTCGGCATTGACCAGCAGGCGCCGCGTGCGGGCCGTGTGCTCGGTGCCGGTGAGCACGATGCCGTCCGGGCGGCGGCTGAGCATGGCGGCCAGCCAGGTTTCCTCATGCTCCGGGTCATAGCTGGAGATGCCCAGCGTGGTTTCATAGCGCTGCGCGGCCAGGATGTGGATGAGCGCATCGAGCATGTCGGAAAACAGCGAGTGCCCCACCGAGGGCACGATGGCCGCCACCAGCCGCGTCTGGCGCGAGGTCAGCCCGCCCGCCAGGGAGTTGGGCACGTAGCCCGATTGCTCCACGGCCTGCGCCACGCGCAGCCGCGTGGCCTCGGCCACCAGTTCAGGCCGGTGTAGCGCGCGCGAGGCGGTGATGGGCGACACGCCGGCAATGCGGGCCAGGTCCTTGAGCGTGGGCGCATTGGCGTTGCGCAGGGTGCGGAGGGTCATGCGAGGCCTTTGCCTGGAATGGCGATGGAGAGGCGGCTTGAGGATGATTGCGTGGTCATGTTAACGATGATGTCCATCAGCACGGTCTGATTGTTTCCCCTCGTACGTCCGAATGGAGAGCGCTGCCTTTGCTTGAAATGATTGCGCAATCATTCAAGAGGAGACCACCATGCGCCCTTCGCTCCCCAACCGCCGCAGCGCCATGGCGCGCCTGCTGGCTGCGGCCCTGGCTCCGGCCTCGATGCTGACCCCGGCCCCGGCCCAGTCCCAGGCCCAGGCCCAGGCCCAGGCTGCCTGGCCGATCAGGCCGATCACGCTGGTGATTCCCTTCCCTCCCGGGGGCCAGACCGATGTGGTGGGCCGGCTGGTGGGAGAGCGCCTGTCGCAGCGCCTGGGCCAGCCCGTGGTGGTGGAGAACCGGCCCGGCGTGAATGGCTCGCTGGCCTCCGAGGCCGTGGCGCGAGCGCGTGCCGATGGCTACACGCTGGTGATTGGCGGGCCGGGCACGCACGCCATCAACCAGCTGGTCAATTCCAACGTGAAGTACGACGCGCGGCGGGATTTCACGCACATTGCCATGCTGGGGCGCGTGCCCATGCTGCTGCTGGCCTCGCCCAGGCTGAAGGTCGCTTCGGTGGCCGATGTGGTGGCCCTGGCCCGGGCCAGCCCCGGCACGGTGAATGTGGCGCTGACGGGCATTGGCTCGTCCAGCCATGTGACGACGGAGCTGCTGCGCCAGGCGGCCGGCGTGAGCTTCAACAACGTTCCCTACAAGGGCGATGTGCCCGCCATGACCGATGTGATGGGCGGCCAGGCCGACCTGCTGTTCGTGCCCGCCACCTCGGCCGTGGGCTTTGCGCAGGCGGGCAAGCTGCGTGCGCTGGCCGTGGCAGGCGACCGGCGCCTGGCGGCCCTGCCCGATGTGCCCACCATGGCCGAGGCCGGCCAGCCGCAGGTCGTCAACTATTCATGGACCAGCCTGGCGGGGCCGCCGGGCATGCCGGCCGATGTGGTGGAGCGGCTCAACCAGGCCTGCCAGTCCCTCCTGGCCGAGCCCGAGGTGGTGGCCCGCCTGGCCGCCATGAGCAACGAGCCCACGCCGGGCACGCCCGCCCAGGCCGCCAGCTTCATCGCCGCCGAGGTGGCGCGCTGGAGCGAGGTGGTGCGCAAGGGAAACATCCAGGTCCAATGAACAGTGTCAGGAGAGTCCCCATGAGCATGCTGCCCGCCAATACGTTCAAGCGCGCGCTGCGCGAAGGCCGCCCGCAGATCGGCCTGTGGTCCACCATTCCCTCCCCCTTTGTCTGCGAGATGATCGGCGGCGCGGGCTACGACTGGGTGCTGCTCGATACCGAGCACACGCCCACCGACGTGCCGCTGATGCTGGGCCAGCTGCAGGCCGTGGCCGCCGCCCTGCCCGCACCGGGCGCCCCGCCCGTGCACGCCGTGGTGCGGCCCGCCTGCAACGATGCGGTGCTGATCAAGCGCTACCTGGACCTGGGCACCCAGTCCCTGCTGCTGCCCTTTGTGCAGAACGCGCAGCAAGCGCGGGACGCCGTGCGCGCCATGCGCTATGCACCCCAGGGCATGCGCGGCATGGGCGGTTCCACTCGCGCGGCCAACTTCGGGCGCACTGCCGACTATGTGGCATGTGCGGCCGACGAGCTGTGCCTGCTGGTGCAGGTGGAGACGGCCGAGGCGCTGGAGCAGATCGAGGCGATTGCGGCCGTCGATGGCGTGGACGGCATCTTCATCGGCCCCGCCGACCTGTCGGCCAGCCTGGGCTATCCGGGCCAGGCGCGCCACCCTGTGGTGAACCGGGCCATCGACCAGGCCATTGCCCGCATCCGCGCCTGCGGCAAGGCGCCGGGGATCCTGATGGTGGACGAGGCACGGGCGCGCGAATGCCTGGAGCTGGGCGCGCAGTTCGTGGCCGTGGCGCTGGACACGCTCTTGCTGCGCGACGGGCTGGATGCGGCGGCGGCGCGCTTCAGGCAAGGGCTGCTGGCAGCGAACCCGCCAGGGCCCGCATCCACTGCCGACAGCTACTGAGGAGCCCCACAACCATGACACGTTCCCCCGAATCCCTGCGCAGCGCACGCTGGTTTGCTCCCGATGATTTCCGCTCCTTCGGCCACCGCTCGCGCGTGCTGCAGATGGGCTATGGCTACGAGGACTGGATGGGCAAGCCCGTGATCGCCATCGTCAACACCTGGAGCGATGCCAACCAGTGCCATGCCCACTTTCGGCAGCGCGTGGAAGACGTCAAGCGCGGCGTGCTGCAGGCGGGCGGCTTTCCGCTGGAGCTGCCGGCCATCTCGCTGTCGGAAAGCATGGTCAAGCCCACGACCATGGTCTATCGCAACTTCCTGGCCATGGAGACGGAAGAGCTGCTGCGCAGCCACCCGGTGGACGGCGCCGTGCTCATGGGCGGCTGCGACAAGACCACACCGGGGCTGACCATGGGGGCGATCTCCATGGGTCTTCCCTTCATCTACCTGCCGGCCGGCCCCATGCTGCGCGGCAACTGGAAGGGGCAGGTGCTGGGCTCGGGCTCGGACGCCTTCAAGTTCTGGGATGAACGCCGCGCCGGCCGCCTGGACGAGCAGGCCTGGCGCGAGATGGAAGCCGGCATTGCCCGCAGCCACGGCACCTGCATGACCATGGGCACGGCGGCCACCATGATGGGCATTGCCGAGGCCGTGGGCCTGGCGCTGCCGGGCGCTTCGTCCATTCCGGCCGCCGACGCCAACCACATCCGCATGAGCGCCGAGTGCGGCCGCCGCATCGTGCAGATGGTGTGGGAAGACCTCACTCCCGCCCGCATGCTCACGCGTGCGCATTTCGAGAACGGCATTGCCTGCGCCATGGCCATGGGCTGCTCCACCAACGCCATCATTCACCTGATCGCCATGTCGCGGCGCGCGGGCCATCCGGTCAGCCTCGATGACTTCGACGCCTTCAGCCGCCGCGTGCCCGTGATCGCCAACATCCGGCCCAGCGGCGACCGCTATCTGATGGAGGATTTCTTCTATGCAGGCGGCCTGCGCGCCCTGCTGGAACGTATCCGCCCGCATCTGGACACCGGGGCCATGACGGTCAACGGCAAGACCCTGGGCGAGAACATTGCGGGCAGCCAGGTCCACCAGGACGACGTGATCCGCCCCCTGTCCAGCCCCATCTACGCCGAAGGGGCGCTGGCCGTGCTGCGCGGCAACCTGGCGCCGGACGGCGTGGTCATCAAGCCCAGCGCCTGCGCCCCGCACCTGCTGCGCCACACGGGCCGCGCGCTGGTATTCGACGACTACCCCAGCCTCAAGCAGGCCGTGGATGACCCCCATCTCGATGTGAACGGCGAAGACATCCTGGTGCTGCGCAACGCCGGCCCCAAGGGCGCGGGCATGCCCGAATGGGGCATGCTGCCCATTCCCACCAAGCTGCTGAAAAAAGGGGTGAAGGACATGCTGCGCCTGTCCGACGCCCGCATGAGCGGCACCAGCTACGGCGGCTGCCTGCTGCATTGCTCGCCCGAATCCGCCGTGGGCGGGCCGCTGGCCCTGGTGCGCACGGGCGACCGCATCACGGTGGACGTGCCCGCCCGCCGCATCCACCTGGAAGTCAGCGACTCAGAACTCGCCACCCGCCGCACCGCGTGGACGCCCCCGCCCGCGCGCTATGAGCGCGGCTACGGCTGGCTGTTCGGCCATCATATCCTGCAGGCCAATGAGGGATGCGATTTTGATTTTCTGGAGACGGGCTTTGGGAGGGCTGTGCCGGAGCCGGATATTTTTTGAGAGCGTGAATGGCACAGGGTCTGCCCAGGCGCAGGGCGGCCAGTGCAGCCCTGCCTGTCCAGGTCCTACGACATAAGCCGCCTCCAGGCTGACGGCCAAGTCCTACATCGCCACTCCTTTTTGTCATGAATAGTGGCTCTGTTTTCGACAAGATACTGATTCAAGCAAGCCAATGGAAACGCCATATCCAATTGAATATTGATGAATACGAAAACCGCCGCATTCATCAGATATCGATAGGCATTTTCTAATAGCGACACACCGTTTCCCCCAGGTCCACGCGCACGCAAGCCCCCTGCCCTTCGCGGGCAGCCGTTCCCGTTTCCCCGCTGCCTTGCACCGCCGTGGACCTCAACCCAGAAGCAGAGGTGGCTGTGGACTTTCTCAGAAGCATCTTTCATCAGGCTCCGGAAATCGCGCTGTTTGCGGCCTTGGCGCTCGGTTACTGGGTGGGCAAGTTCAGGTTCGGGTCGTTCCAGCTGGGGGGCGTGGCGGGGTCGCTGCTGGCGGCGGTGCTGATCAGCCAGGTGGGGGTGACCATTGATTCGGGCATCAAGGCGGTGCTGTTTGCGCTGTTCATCTATGCCGTGGGTTTCGAGAGCGGGCCGCAGTTCTTCCGCTCGCTGGGTCGGCAGTCGGTCAAGGAGATCCTGATGGCCCTGGTGGTGGCCGTGTCGGGGCTGGTCACGGTGGTGGTGATCGCCCGGGTGTTCCATCTGGACAAGGGGCTGGCGGCGGGGCTGGCAGCTGGCGGGCTGACGCAGTCGGCCATCATCGGCACAGCGGGCTCTGCCATCGAGAAGCTGGGGCTGGCGCCCGACGAGGTGCAGCGCATGCAGGCCAATGTGGCCATCGGCTATGCGGTGACCTATATCTTCGGCTCCTTCGGCGCCATCATCATGTGCGTGAACGTGCTGCAGTGGCTGACGGGCCGCAAGATCCGCGAGGACGCGATCCAGGCCGAGCAGGAGCTGCTCAAGGGCGTGCGCGTGTACGGAACCGGCGAGTCACCGGCCGTGCCGGATCTGGTGGGGCGCATTTTCCGCGTGGGACAGGCAGGCCGCACCGTGGCCGAACTGGAGGCCAGCGCCACCGCCAACGGCGGCACGGTGACGGTGGAGCGCATACAGCGCAAAAACGCGCTGGTGGGCGTGGACGGCAGCTTGGCGCTGGAGGCCGGCGACATCATCTTGCTGGTGGGCCGGCGCACGGCCGTGGTGGCGCTGGGCGCCTCGGTGGGCGAGGAGCTGCAGGGCGCCGAGGGCATGGACGTGGTGATGGTGCGGCGCGATGTGGCCATCTCCAACAACCAGTACCTGAACCGCAGCGTGAAGGACATCCTGGACAGCCTGTCGCAGGAGTTCAAGCACGGCGTGTACGCAGTGGCGCTGATGCGCGCGGGCACGCCGGTGCCGATTGCGCCGGCCACCATGGTCATGCCGGGCGATGTGGTGACGCTGTTCGGCACGCCACAGGATGTGCAGAAGGCCGCGCAGTCGGTGGGCCCCATCATCGTGCCCAGCGACAAGACGGACTTTGTCTTCCACGGCCTGGGCATCACGGTGGGCCTGCTGATCGGGCTGCTGGTGCTGCGCCTGGGCTCCATTCCCATCACGCTGGGCAGCGGCGGCGGCGCCCTGCTGGCGGGCCTGCTGTTCGGCTGGTGGCGCAGCCGCAAGCACACCTTCGGCAACATGCCCACGGCCGCTTCCACGCTGCTGCGCGACCTGGGCCTGGCCGGCTTCGTGGCCATGGTGGGCCTGCAGTCGGGCCAGCAGGCCGTGACCACGGTGATGCAGCAGGGCCTGACGCTGTTCCTGCTGGGCGTGGTAGTGACCATCGTGCCGCTGCTGATCGCCATGCTTTTCGGCAAGTACGTGCTGCGCTATGACAACGTGGCCGTGTTCGCGGGCTCGCTGTCGGGGGCGCGCAGCGCCAACCCGGCGTTTGGCGAGATTCTGGACAAGGCCGGCAACTCGATTCCCACGGCACCGTTTGCGATCACCTATGCGCTGGCCAATGTGTTCCTGACACTGCTGGGCCCGCTGGTCATCGCCTTTGCCTGAACACCTCGGATCTATTCCCAAGGACCACCAAGGACCATCACAAGGAGCTGCGCAATGAGCAAGGATTATCGGAGTCTGGCGAATTTGAGCCCGTTCGAACTCAAGGACGAGCTGATCAAGGTGGCCTCGGGCAAGGCCAACCGCCTCATGCTCAATGCGGGGCGCGGCAATCCCAACTTCCTGGCGACCACGCCGCGCCGGGCGTTCTTCCGGCTGGGGCTGTTCGCGGCGGCGGAGTCGGAGCTGTCGTACTCCTACATGACGGTGGGCGTGGGCGGGCTGGCCAAGCTCGACGGCATCGAGGGGCGCTTCGAGCGCTTCATCGCCGAGCACCGCGACCAGGAGGGCGTGAAGTTCCTGGGCAAGTCGCTGAGCTATGTGCGCGACCAGCTGGGGCTGGACCCCGCCGCCTTCCTGCACGAGATGGTGGACGGCATCCTGGGCTGCAACTACCCCGTGCCGCCGCGCATGCTCACCGTGAGCGAGCAGGTCGTGCGCCAGTACATCGTCCGCGAGATGGCAGGCGGCGCCGTGCCGCCCGAGTCGGTGGACCTGTTCGCGGTGGAGGGCGGCACGGCAGCCATGGCCTATATCTTCGAGAGCCTTCGCATCAGCGGCCTGCTCAAGGCCGGCGACAAGGTGGCCATCGGCATGCCGGTGTTCACGCCATATATCGAGATCCCCGAACTGGCCCAGTACGACCTCAAGGAAGTGCCCATACACGCGGACCCCGACAACGGCTGGCAGTACTCCGACGCCGAGCTGGACAAGCTCAAGGACCCGGACGTCAAGATCTTCTTCTGCGTGAACCCCAGCAACCCGCCATCCGTGAAGATGGACCAGCGCAGCCTGGACCGCGTGCGCGCCATCGTGGCCGAGCAGCGGCCCGACTTGCTGATCCTCACCGACGATGTCTACGGCACCTTTGCCGATGAATTCCAGTCCCTGTTCTCGGTCTGCCCCCAGAACACGCTGCTGGTGTATTCGTTCTCCAAGTATTTCGGGGCCACGGGCTGGCGCCTGGGCGTGATCGCGGCACACAAGGACAACGTGTTCGACCATGCGCTGGCGCAGTTGCCCGAGTCCGCCAAGAAGGCGCTGGACCACCGCTACCGCTCGCTGCTGCCCGATGTGCGCTCGCTCAAGTTCATCGACCGCCTGGTGGCCGACAGCCGCGTGGTCGCGCTGAACCACACGGCCGGCCTGTCCACGCCGCAGCAGGTGCAGATGGTGCTGTTCTCGCTGTTTGCGCTCATGGATGAAGCGGACGCCTACAAGCAGGCGCTCAAGCAACTGATCCGCCGCCGCGAGGCCACGCTGTACCGCGAGCTGGGCATGCCCCCGCTGGAGAACCCCAACTCGGTCAACTACTACACGCTGATCGACCTGCAGAACGTGACCTGCCGGCTCTATGGCGAGGCCTTCTCGCAATGGGCCGTGCAGCAGTCGTCCACGGGCGACATGCTGTTCCGCGTGGCGGATGAGACCGGCATCGTGCTGCTGCCGGGCCGGGGCTTCGGGTCCGACCGGCCTTCCGGCCGCGCCTCGCTGGCCAACCTCAACGAGTACGAGTACGCAGCCATAGGCCGCGCTCTGCGCCGGCTGGCCGACGAGCTGTACGAACAGTACAAGGCGCTGGGCAAGGAGTAGGCCCTGCGCACAAGGCCCGCACGGCTCATCGCAGCTGTCGGGCCTTGACCACCAGCAGCGCCCCGGCCATCAGGCCCACGCCGGCCAGTTGCACGGCGCCCAGCGCACGCCCGTAGACCACCCAGTCCAGCACGATGGCCGTCAACGGATAGACGTACTGCAGCACGGCAATGCGGCCCAGCGTGAGGCGGGCCATGCCCGCAAAGAGAATGGCGTAGGCCAGGCCCGTGTGCAGCACGCCCAGCCCTGCCAGCCAAGCCCAGGACGACGGCGCCTGCGGCCAGCCATGAACCAGCGGCACCCACAGCAGCAGCACGGTGCCAACCGCGCATTGCCACCAGGCCAGCGCAAACGGCGTGACCACTTTCTCGGTCTTGGCCAGGATGGTCACGGCCGCATAGCACAGCGAGCCGGCCAGGCACATCAGCAGGCCGGACACATGGTCCGGCCCCCAGGCCGCCGCATCGCCACCCAGCAGCCCCGTGGTCAACACCAGTCCCAGCAACGCCGCCAGCATGGCCACCACCTGCCGTGGTGCCACGGCCTCGCGCAGCACCAGGGTGCCGAACAGCATGATCCACACCGGCTGGATGTGGAACACGATGGTGGCCACGCCAATGGAGGTGCGCGGTATGGCGGCAAAGAACAGCGCCCAGTTCAGCACCATGAGGAGGCCCGTGGCCACCACCACCGCCCAGCTCCTGCCGCGCACGCGCAACTCCCGCACGCGGCCCGTGGCCAGGCCCCAGGCCAGCAGCGCCAGCGCGCCGAAGGCGCAGCGAAACAGCACGGTGACCAACGGGTGCTGGCGGGCCTCTTCCACAAATACGCCGACGGTGCCCAGCAGCACGCCGCCCGCAATCATCAGCCACTGGCCGCGCGTCTCCTGCGCTGTGGGAGCGGCTTGTGCGGGCGCGGGAGCGGGCGCGGTGGAGGCTACGGATGCGGCCTGTAAGAAATGGGTTCTGTCTTGCATGGCCGCGATCGTCTCGTGGCAGGAAATTCCCGTAAAGCAAATAGTTTGCAGGTTTAGTATTCGATATTCGAATCCATGGAGCGTGCCGTGAACCACCCCGACCTGCAGATCGACTGGCTGCGTGCCCTGGTGGCCGTGGTGGATGCGGGCTCGCTCTCGGCTGCCGCGCCGCTGCTGCACCGATCACAGGCCGCCGTGAGCATGCAGATCAAGAAGCTGGAGACAGCGCTGGGCCAGCCCGTGCTGCTGCGCGGCCCGCGCCATCTGCAGCTCACGCCCGCAGGCGCGGAGCTGCTGGGCTATGCGCGGCGCATGCTGGAGCTGCAAGCCCAGGCGCAGGCGGCCCTGTTCGGCCCCGACCTGTCCGGGCGCGTGCGGCTGGGCGTGCCGGACGACTACGCATCCACCTATCTGACGCCCGTGCTGCGCAGCTTCGCGGGCCGCTACCAGGGCGTGGAGATCGAGCTGACCTGCGAGCAGTCCACCGCGCTGATCCCGCAAGTGGTGCGCGGCACGCTGGACCTGGCCCTGGTCTCGCGCGACAGGCCCCAGCGCGGGCGCCTGCTGTTCCACGAGCCCCTGGTCTGGGTGGGCGCGCCGCAGCACGAGGTGTGGAGGAAGAACCCCCTGCCGATTGCCGTCTACGAGGCCGCCAGCCTGGCCCGCACGGCGGCGCTGTCCAGCCTGGCGGCTCAGCGGCGCGCGCACCGCGTGGTCTATCACAGCTCCAGCCTTGCCGGCCAGCTGGCCGCCGTGGAAAGCGGCCTGGCCGTGGCCGTGTTCACGCGCTGCAGCGTGCCGCCGCACCTGCAGGTGCTGCAGAACCTGCCGGCCGGTTTCGAGCTGCCGCCGCTGGTGTCCATGGAAGTTTCGGCCCTGCGCAGCAAGGCCTCGCAGGGCTCGGCGGCCGTGGATGCCATGTACGGGCAGTTGATTGCGACGCTGGGCGGTGGTCGACCCTAGAGCGGCGCAGTCCACAACCCCGCGTCGCCAGCCCGGGCATGCCATGCCTGGAATCTGGCTCTGTAGCCTTGCCAGGGCTCGGCAAGCACGGGGCGCGGGTCCTCGCTGAGGTCATAGGCCATGCCTTCGGTCCACCATGCGGGCCGCAGCAGCATGCGGACGATGCCGAGTTGCTCGCTCTGCACCTGGTGGATGAGTTCATGGCGGAGGTAGTAGGCGGTCCAGGCCCTGGGGCCTATGACCGTGCCCAGGCCCGCCAGGTTCATGGCAGAGCGCGCGCCCAGCCCGAAGCTGTCCGCACAGGCCTGGGTGGCGCAGAACACCACCCGGGGCCGGTGCGGCGCAGTGCCCAGGCGCGCCGCCAGGAATCCATGGGCCTCCTCCACCATGGCGCTGGCCTGCTCCAGCCGCGAGACATCGTCCACGCAGATCCGATCCGCCGTACAGGACACGCCGGCCAGCCCGGGAGCCATCACGCGCACTGGTTTGACCAGACACCAGGCCAGGGCTGGCACCACCACCGTGACGAGAACAAGCAGACGTTTGAGGGGAGGGATCCTGGGTCTCATGGATTGGCTGGGGTTGGGTCGCTGTACACGGATTGTCGAGGGCTGCAGCCGCACTCAGTCATCAAAATCCCACAGCTCATGCAGATCCAGCCGCAGGCGGCTGTCGCCCTCCAGCGCCTCGCTGCGGGCCAGGCGTTCGGCCAGCAGCGCTTCGGCCAGGGTGCGGCGCACGGCCAGCAGTTCGGTCAGGCCCGATTCACCGGCGCGGTAGGCGCGCAGTGCGCGGTCGGCGGCGCCCTGCTGCAGCGTGGCGGCGCGGGCCTGGGCCTGGGCGGCGGCACGCTTGCCGGCCAGCAGGCTCCAGAGCACGTCGAACTCCGCGCCCAGGCGGCGCTCGGCCGCCAGGCGGCGGGACAGCGCGGCGTCGGCATCGGCCAGGGCCTGGTCGGCCTGGGCCTGGCGGTGCACCGAGCCCAGGGGCACGGACAGGCTGACGCCCGCAATGCGCTCGCTGCCGCCCCGCTCGCTGGTGGCGAACACGCCCACGGTAGGGTCGGGCCGGCGCTCCAGATCGGCACGGCGAGCTTGGCGCAGTGCCAGGGTTTCCTCGGCCTGGGCCAGCAGGTATTCGTGGCTGTGCTCTATGTAGCGCAGGCGCAGCTGGGCCGGTGGCTGCTGCGGCAGCGGTGGCAGATCCAGCAGCGGTGGCGCAGCCTCCCCCTCCTTCGCCCGGGCAGCCTCCAGGCCCGGAAAGCGCGCCTGCAGGTCCGCCTGGGCCGCGTGGTGCGCGGCCTGGGCCGTTGCCAGCGCGGCCTGCATGCGCGCGTGCTCGGCTGCGGCCAGTTCGGCGTCCAGCCTGGCCGCATCGCCTGCGCGCAGCCGGCGTTCGGTGACGCGGGCCAGTTCGGCGGCAGCGTCGGCATTGTCCCGGGCGGTCTGCTGCGCCTGGCCTGCGCGCTGTGCGGCAAACCGCAGCGCCAGCAACTGGCGTGCGGCTTCGTGCCGCACATCCTGGGCCGCCACGCGCGATGCGGCCTGGGTCGCTTCGGCCAGCTGCGCATCGGACTCGGCCTTGCCACCCAGGCGCAGGGGGCGCTCGATGGCGATCTGCCCTTCGGCAAAGCGCTGGCCCGAGCCGTCGTGCACCCAACGGCGCTGGCCGCTGGCGCGCACCACGGTTTCATGCGGGCCGGCGCGCAGGGCCTGGGCGCGCGCCGCAGCGCCGCGTTGCGCGGCGTCGGCCGCCTGCACGGCAGGAGAGCAGGCCACGGCCTCGCGCACGGCGGCCTCGGGCGGCAGATGGCTTTGGGCCTGGGCCTGGACAGCGCAGGCACACAGCAAGGCAGCGGCCCAGGCATGCAGCAGGGGTTTCATGGGCATGTTCCTGAAAGAGAGTCCGGCAAGGCCTTGCGCCCTGCAGTGGGGAGAGGTGGTGGTGGTGTGGGTGGTGCTCATGACCGGGCCTCCCGCTCACGCCGCGGCAGGCCGAAGCGTTCGAACAGCAAAGGCAGCAGAAGCAGGGTCAGCGCCGTGGAGCTGACCAGCCCGCCCGCCACCACGATGGCCAGCGGCCGCTGGATCTCCGAGCCCCGCCCGCTGGCCAGCAGCAGCGGCACCATGCCCAGCGCGGTGATGCAGGCCGTCATCAGCACGGGCCGCAGCCGGTCGCGCACGCCGTGCCGCACCACTCGGGACAGGGGCTGGCCCGCAGCCAGCAGGTTGTTGAAGTGAGAGACCAGGACCACGCCGTTGAGCACCGCAATGCCCAGCAGCGCGATGAAACCCACCGAGGCAGGCACCGACAGGTACTCGCCCGCCGCACTCAGCGCCGCCATGCCGCCCACCAGCGCGAAAGGGATGTTGGTAATGACCAGCAGCGCCTGCCTGGGCGAGCGGAAGGTCAGCACCAGCAGCACGAAGATGGCGCCCAGGGCCAGCGGCACCACCAGCGCCAGCCGTGCGGCGGCGCGCTGCTGGTTCTCGAACTGGCCGCCCCAGACGATGCGCATGTCCTTGAGGCCGGCATCACCGGCGATGGCTGCCTGGGCATCGCGCACAAAGCTGGCCAGGTCGCGCCCTTCGACGTTGACCTGCACCACGGCGAAGCGTGCGCCGTTTTCGTGGTCCACGCGCACGGGGCCGTCGCGGACCGCCAGCTTGGCCAGGGAGGTCAATGGCCAGTTGCTGCCGTCCGCCGCCGTCACCAGCAGGCCGGCCAGGCCTTCGGGCGACTGGCGCAGCGCCGCCCCGCCGCGCAGGATGAGCGGCGTGCGCGCCACGCCTTCGGGCACGATGCCAATGCGCTCGCCTTCCACCAGGGCGCGCAGTTGCGCCTGCAGACCTTCGCCACTGAGCCCGGACTGGCCCAGCGCCGCGCGGTTGAGCGCCACCTGCAGGTATTGCACGCCGCTGTTGCTGGGCGCGATGACTTCGGAGGCCTCGGCCACCGCGCGCATGCGCGCGGCCACGGCCTGGGCGGCAGTGTCCAGCCGCGCCAGATCGGGATCGAAGATCTTGATGGCCACGTCGCCGCGTGTGCCGGTCAGCATTTCGGAGACGCGCATTTCTATGGGCTGGGTGAAGCCGTAGATGAGCCCCGGAAAGCCTTGCATGACGTGGCGTATGGCCTCGGCGATGTCTTCCTTGCTGCCGCGCCACTCGTCGCGCGGGCGCAGCACCAGGAAGGTATCGGTCTCGTTCAGGCCCATGGGGTCCAGGCCCAGATCGTCCGAGCCCGTGCGCGCGACGATGGAGCGGATCTCGGGCACCTGCTCCAGCAGCGCGCGCTGCACGCGCCCGTCCATGTCCAGCGAAGCGGCCAGCGAGATGGAGGGCGTCTTTTGCAGCTGCACGATCATGTCGCCCTCATCCATGGTGGGCATGAAGGTCTTCCCCACGGACAGGTAGAGCACGGCCGCTCCGGCCAGCGATGCCCCGGCAATGCCGAAGACCGCAGGCCGATGGGCCAGGCTCCAGCGCTGCATGCGCTCGAAGCCCCGGGCCACGCGCCGCATCAGCCAGGGTTCATCGCCGCCATGCGAGCGCAGCAGCAGCGAGGCCAGCGCAGGCACCACGGTGAAGGCGATGAGCACCGAGGCCCCCAGCGCCAGCACGATGGTCAGCGCCACCGGCGCGAACAGCTTGCCCTCCAGCCCCTGCAGCGTGAGCAGCGGCAGGAACACGATGGCGATGATGGACACGCCGGCCAGCATGGGCACGGAGACCGCCGAGACCGCCTGGCGGATCAGCACGGCCCGGTCCTGCGGCGGGGAGCTGCCTGCCGTTTCGATGGCCGTTGCGCCCGCAGACTCATTCGCCAGCGCGGTCTCTATGTTCTCCACCACCACCACCGCAGCATCCACCAGCATGCCCAGGGCGATGGCCAGGCCGCCCAGGCTCATCAGGTTGGCCGTCAGGCCCGCATGGCGCATCAACAGGAAGGTGGCCAGCATGGACAGCGGCAGCGTGGCCGCCACCACCAGGGCCGCCCGCAGCCCGCCCAGGAACAGGTAGAGCGTGACCAGCACCAGCACGCTGGCTTCGACCAGGGCGCGCACCACGGTGCCCGCAGCGCGCGAGACCAGGTCGCCCCGGTTGTAGAAGACCTGGGTGCTCATGCCCTTGGGCAGCCGGGGAGCCAGTTCATCCAGCCGCGCCTGCACGGCGTCCACCAGGCTGCGCGCATCCACCCCGCGCAGTCCCAGCACCAGGCCCTGCACGGCTTCGCCACGTCCGTCGCGGCTGACGGCGCCGTTGCGCGTGGCTTCGCCCAGGCGCACGGTGGCCACATCGCCCACGGTGGCGGCAACGCGCCCCTTATGGGCGGGCGCCACGACAATGGCGCGCAGGTCGTCCAGCCCGTGCACGCCGCCTTCCACGCGCACCACCCAGTGCTCTTCCCCGCGGTCCAGCCGGCCTGCGCCGTCGTTGCGGTTGTTGGCCTCCAGCGCCTGGCGCAGCTGGTCCAGCGTCACGCCGCGCGCCCGCAGCCGGGCGGGGTCGGGGATCACCTCGTAGCCGCGCACCATGCCACCCAGGGCATTCACGTCTGCCACGCCGGCCACGGTGCGCAGCGCAGGGCGAATCACCCAGTCCAGCACATGGCGGCGCTCGGCCAGAGACCATTGCTCACCGTCGATGGTGAACATGAACATCTCGCCCAGCGGCGTGGTGATGGGGGCAAGCCCGCCTTCGGCCGTGGCGGGCAGCTCGCGCTGCAGGCCGGCCAGCCGCTCGGACACCTGCTGGCGCGCCCAGTACACGTCCGTGCCTTCGCTGAAATCCACGGTCACGTCGCTGATGCCGTACTTGGACACCGAGCGAACCATGGTCTTGTGCGGCAGGCCCAGCAATTCCTGCTCGACAGGCGTGGAGACGCGCTGCTCCACCTCCTCGGGCGTCATGCCGGGCACCTTCAGGATCACTTTGACCTGGGTGGGCGAGATGTCGGGGAAGGCATCGATGGGCAGGTGCACATAGGCCCAGGCACCGGCCAGGGCCAGGGCCAGCGCGCAGGCGGCCATCAGCACCAGCGCGCGCTGGCGCAGCGAAAAATCGATGAGGCGCGCCAGCATCACTCACCCCCGCCCAGCAGGCCCTTGAGCGCGGCAATGCCCGTCACGGCAATGCGCGCCTTGGGCGGCAGCGTGCCGCGCACCACGGCCGTGGCCTCGTCGCTGGCCTCCACGGACAGCGGCATGAAGCGCGCCCCCTGCCCGGTGGCGACAAAGACGCCGGTGCGGTTGTTCCAATGCGCCAGCGCCGCAGCGGGCACGCGCAGGCGTGCACCGCCAGAGCCACCAGCAGATCCGCCGGAAGGCCCGGCGTCCGCACCAGCCAGGGCCAGCGACGCGGTCACGCTTTCGCCCACGCGCAGGTCGCCAGCGCGTTCCAGCGCAACGCGCACCCGCATGCCGGCCGATCCGTCACCGACCGGGGCCATGCCGGCCACCTTGCCCTGCGCACCGCGCGCCGCCACCTGAACGCGGTCGCCCACGCCGGGCAGCGGCACCTCGCGGCCCAGCAGCAGGTCCAGTTCCAGCGCCGTGGGGTCGGCCACGCGCAGCAGCGGCGCCGAGGCCTCCACGCGCGCACCCGGCACCGCCAGCACCTCGGTCACCAGGCCTGCGCGGGGCGCCACCAGGTGCACCTCGTTGCCCGCAAACTGCAGGCCGCTGGCGGCCAGTTCGGCGCGCCGCGCCTGGGCCATGGCCGCGGCCTCGGCGGCGCGGGCCTGCGTAGCCTGCCAGCGGCTGGCGGCGATGATGCCGTCCTCATGCAGCGCCTGGTCGCGCGCCAGGGCCTGGCGTGCCAGGCGCGACTGGGACTCGGCCTCCAGCAGCGCGCGCCGCGCCTCATACAGCTGCGGGCTGGTGAACACCGCCACCGGCTGGCCGGTGCGCACCGTCTGGCCCAGGGCCACGAGCACGCGCGGCACCGCGCCTGCATAAGGGGCGGCCACCACGGCCTGGGCATCGGGCCGCAGCACGACGCGGGCGTGGGCCGAGACCTCGATGCGCTGTGCCGCCTGAATGGGTTCGAAACGCACGCCCAGCGCCTGTGCCTGTTCGGCGGACAAGGCAACGGATGCGGACGGGGGATTGGACGGGCTTGCGGGTGCGGCCTGGGCCTGGGCGGCCATGCCGACGGCTGGCAGCGCAAGTGCGCCGGCCAGCAGCCATGGGGAAAACATCATTCCTGACTCCGGGAAAAAAGACGAACGCCGTCCACGCGCAGGCGGTTCGCTGCGCGCGGGCGAAGAAGGACTGAGGCGGGCCTGTGGACCAGGCCGGGGAGGTCAGGAAGCCAGGGGCGGTGCCTGGGCGGGAGAAGGCCGTATCACGCGCCCGCGTCAGCGCGGACTCAGGCGCGTGGGCTGCAGCGGCAGGGCGGGCCGGGGCGCAATGCAGCGCATGCGCGCGGCACGCAGGCCCAGGGTGAGCAAGACCAGGCCGACCACGGCCAGCAAGGGCATGGGCAACAGGTCCAGCGGCTGTATGGCGTCCTGCACATCGACCTCGAAAGGCTCGACATGGTCTTCATCCACATCGGTGAAGGAGCCGTGGGCCACGAACAGGTGGAAATGCGAGTCGGCCACCCGCGACGACGCCGCGTGGATGTGCAGGCCGGCCTGGTTCGGAGTGCCGAAATGGCTGTGCAGCAGCGGTATCAGCAGCTGCGCCACCATGGCAGCAGCAAGGCGCTCCGCATGGATAGGCTCCGGATGGCATGCAACATGGCCGGGGATTGTAGTGCCGGTGCCTGCGCAATCGGTTCAATCCCGCAGTTCGGCAAGGGCACATTCACCTGTCACATACCAAAGCAAGCCCCCGCCATCGCGGCAGGCCCGCAAGCCGCACCAGGCCTCGGTTCAAGCTGGAGTGACGGATTTCATTGTATTTTTTCGGATATAACGAAGCCATTCATGGAGCACTTCCCCCCCGGGAACCTGCAGGCCCGCGCTGGAGAACCGACTTGACGCAAAAATACATCCCCCATCTGCTGGCCCTGGACCGCGAGCGTGACTGGGCGCGCGCAGCGCAGGCCTGTGGCATCTCCGACAACGCGCTGGCCCAGGCCATACGCTCGGCCGAGGCGGAGTTCGGCCACGCGCTGGTGCGTGCGGGCCGGCCCTTCCAGGGGTTCACGCTGGAGGGTGAACAGGTGCTGGCCTGGGCCCGGCAGTTCGCCCAGGCGGTGGATGCACTCAAGCACTGCTTTGCCGACACGCGCAAGCGGGCGGGCCTGGCGCCCCTGCTGGCGCGGCGCTCCGTCTCGCCCAGGCGGCTGGCCATGCCGGGCCCGGACAGCGGCGACATGGACCTGATGATCGAGGCGGCGCTATGCGCTCCGGACCACGGTGCCTTGCACCCCTGGCGGGTTCTGGAGTTTCCCGCCCACCAGCGCGAGGCCTTGGCCAGCCTGTTCGAGCAGGAAAAACGGCGCCGCGACCCGCTGGCCCCGGCCGACGATATCCCCCGTGCGCGCGAGCATGCAACGCGCGCGCCGGCGCTGATCGCCTTCATCATCTCGCCCCGGCCGCGCTCGCGCGTGCCGGTGCGTGAGCAATGGCTGGCCGCGGGCGGGGCCCTGGGCAACTTCCTCAATGCCGCCCACCATTTGGGCTTTGGTGCCATCGTGCTCAGTGGCGAGCGCTGTTTTGACCCGGCCCTGCAATCAGCGCTGGGTTTGCGCGAGGGCGAGCACCTGGCCGGCTTCATCAGCCTGGGCACCATCACCAGCCAGCCATCCCCGCGCGCAACGGTGGCGCCCTCTTCCATGCGCACGGCATGGCAGGCGGAGCAGACAGCAGCGGTCACGGCACAGGCCCTTCTCCAGCCAGACGGCAACCACGACAGCCACGGCAGCGATCTTTGAAGCCGCAGCCGGCGCGTGCCAGGTGGCGCATAAGTGGCGCACAGGTGGCGCGCAGGTGGCGCACTGACTGCGCGGGGCGGTTAGAGTTGCGGGGCTGCTGCGCCCTCTTGCACCCTCTTGCGCCCTCTTTTCCATCACGGAACAAGCTTTCATGATCATCCGGCCCCGCCCCCACTGGCTGCGCATGCTCTTCGTGCTGCGAGGCTCCGTGCTGCCCGACATCCTGCCCCAGCTGATGGCCGCCACCTTGTTCGCCGTGCTGGTCACGGCGCTGCACGGCCAGCTTTTCGCGTGGAAGGTGCCGCTGAACTTCGTGCCGTTTTCGCTGATCGGGCTGACGCTGGCCATCTTCCTGGGCTTTCGCAACAGCACCAGCTATGCGCGCTATTGGGAGGCGCGCACGCTGTGGGGCACCCTGCTCAACGAGACACGCACCCTGGTACGCCAGGCCCGGACCTTGACGGACGCGCCGCAGCACGCCCCGGCCCTGGCCATGGTGCTGGCGGCCTTTGTGCACGCGCTGCGCCACCAGTTGCGCGGCACCGATGCCGCGGCCGACATGCGTCGCCTGCTGCCTGCCGCCGACTGCGAACGCCTGGCCACGGCGCGCTTCAAGCCTGCCGTGCTGCTGCTCATGGCCGGCGAATGGCTGCAGGCGCGCCGCCACGACGGCAGCCTGCAGCCCGTGCTGGTGCCCGCCATGGAGGCGCCGCTGTGCAAGCTGGGCGAGGCACTGGGCGGCTGCGAGCGCATTGCGGGCACGCCGATTCCCTTCACCTACGCGGTGATCATCCATCGCACCATCTACCTGTACTGCCTGCTGCTGCCCTTCGGCCTGGTGGATTCCATCGGCTTCATGACTCCGGTGATCGTGGCCTTCATCGCCTACACCTTCTTCGCGCTGGAGGCACTGGGCGCCGAGCTGGAGGAGCCCTTCGGCACGGCGCCCAACGATCTGGCGCTGGACGCCATGTCGCAGATGATCGAGGCCACGCTGCGCGAGCTGACCGGCGAGGTGCTGCCGCCTGCGCCGCAGCACAAGGATGTGCTGTTCCTGACCTGACCCTGCCTGCCGGCCCGGACAGCGCCAGCGGCACAATCTGCCACCCGCATCACAGAAAAAGGACAAGCGCCATGACGGAGACAAGCAAGGTCAAGGGACCGGCCTCGTATTTCCCTTCCATCGAGAAGACCTACGGCCAGCCGATTGCGCACTGGATGGATCTGCTGCAACAGCAGGACACCCGCAAGCACATGGAACTGGTGGGCTGGCTCAAGGCCCAGCACCAGATGGGGCACGGCCATGCGAATGCGCTGGTGGCCGTGTTCCTGGCACAGGCCTGACCTGCACCCAGCAACCCTCAGCCGATGGCCGTGCCGAAAGCCTGGCGCACGGCGGCACCCGCTTCGTCAAACAGGCGGCGTGATGCCGGCGCCAGCCCCAGCATGTGCATGCAGGCGTGCACCATGCCGGGCAGGCGCACGGCCTGCACCGCCACACCGGCCTGGGCCAGCCGCTGCGCATAGGCTTCGGCCTCGTCGCGCAGCGGGTCGTATTCGCAGCTGATCACCGTGGCTTGGGGCAGGCCTGCCAGGTGTTCCGCGCGCAGCGGAGAGACAAGTTCGTGCCGCCCCGGTGCCGCATCGCCCAGGTACGCGCCATAGCAGTACTCCATGGCCGCACGCGTGAGGTAATGGCCCTCTCCGAACTGCTGGAACGACGGCGAGTCCATGGCCGCGTCCAGTGCCGGGTACAGCAGCAGCTGGTGGGCGATGGCCGGTGCGCCCGCCGCCCCCCAGCCCTCTTGTTGCCGTGCCAGCAGGCAGGCAGCGGCCGCGAGGTTGCCGCCCGCGCTGTCTCCGGCCACGCCGATGCGCCTGCGGTCCAGGCCCAGCGCATCGGCCTGCTCAAAGGTCCAGGCAATGGCATCGCAGAAGTCATGCAGCGGCACGGGAAAGCGGTGCTCGGGCGCCAGCCGATAGTCCACCGAGACCACGACGGCGCCCGTTGCCGCGGCCAATGCGCGGCAGGGGTTGTCGTAGACCTCCAGCGAACCCAGGCACCAGCCGCCGCCGTGGGCGAAGACCAGGGCGGGCTGGGGCGTGGGTGTGTCCGAGGCCAGCGGCCGGTAGATGCGCACGCGCAGCGGCGCACCGTCGCGCGCGGGCAGCGTGAAGTCTTCGGTACGGGCCACGGCCTCGGCCGGGCCATGCAGGGCGCGCAGCCCGGCGTCGGTGGCCTCGCGCAGCGCTGCCAGCGTGGGCGGCGTGGGCGGGGCCACGGCCTGGGTCGCCTGCGCCAGCTCGGCGAGATAGCGCGCAATGTCAGCGTCCAGGCCCATGGTCACAGCGTCCTTTGCAGGAAGGGCAGCAGCTCGGCGATGAAGGGCTCGGCGGCTTCCTCCATGATGAAGTGGCCGCAGCCCGGCACGATCACGCCCGACAGGTCATCGGCATGGCCGCGCAGCGTGGCCAGCGGCGCATCGGCCGTGGCGTGCTCGGCGCCAATGGCCAGCACGGGCATGGCCAGCGGGCGCAGCGCACGCTCGCGGTTCTGGCGGATGGTTTCGGGAATGGCACGGTAGTAGGCAAAGCCGCCGCGCAGGCCACCGGGCGCCGCATAGGCATCGACATAGACGTCGACGGCCACGCGGTCGCGCCGCAGCGACCAGCGGTTGAACATGAATTCCAGGTAGGCACGCTCGCGCCCCGCGATCAGGGTCTCGGGCAGGTCGGCCAACTGGTTGAACATGAAGTGCCACAGGAAGATGTTCTGCTCTGGCGGCGCAAAGATGCTGGGCTCGGGCGCCAGGCCGGGGATCACGGCCTCGGTCAGCGCCAGGGACTGCACGGCCTGCGGCTGGTCGCTGGCCAGCGCATAGGCCACCCACATGCCCACGTCGTGGCCGGCGACCTGGTAACGCTCATGGCCCAGCGCCAGCATGGTGCGGTGCAGGGTCAGCGCGATGGAGCCCGTGTCGTAGCCGGTGTCGGGCCGGTCGGAAAAGCCCGTGCCCGGCGGATCGACGGCAATGGCCTGGAAACCCTGCGCAGCCAGCGCCTGCATGACGTGGCGCCAGGCATACCAGGTCTGGGGCCAGCCCGGGATCAGCAGCACGGGCGCGCCCTGCCCGGCCGTGATGCAGTGGATGCGGCGGCCGTCGATGCGCACGTAGTCGTGCGAGAACTCGCAGGCCTGGTCTTCCTGCTTGCGCAGGGCGTTCGATGTGAAAGCGTTCATTGTTGGATTCTTTTTGAGGTTCTTTGGCTGCGGGCGTGCTCAGGCGATGCCGAGCATGGCGTTGATCTGGCGCTGGTCCACGGGGGCGCCGGCGAAGTCGTCAAAGATCTTGTCGGTCACGCGGATGATGTGGCGGTTGATGAAGTCCACGCCCTCGCGCGCACCGTCTTCCTGGTCCTTGAGGCAGCACTCCCATTCCAGCGAGGCCCAGCCCTGGTAGTCGTACTGCGCGAACTTGGAGAAGATGGCCTTGAAGTCCACCTGACCGTCGCCCAGCGAACGGAAACGCCCTGCCCGCTCCAGCCACGAGGAATAGCCGCCGTAGATGCCCTGGCGCCCGCTGGGCAGGAACTCCGCATCCTTCACATGGAACATGCGGATGTGCTCGCGGTAGATGTCGATGTAGTCGAGGTAGTTGAGCTGCTGCAACACGAAGTGGCTGGGATCGAACAGGATCTTGCAGCGCGTGTGCTGGCCCACCAGTTCATGGAAGCGCTCGAAGCTGGTGCCGTCGTGCAGGTCTTCGCTGGGGTGGATTTCGTAGCACAGGTTCACGCCCTGCTCGTCGCAGGCGTCGAGGATGGGGCGCCAGCGGCGCGCCAGCTCCTCGAAGGCGGTTTCGATCAGGCCGGCCGGGCGCTGCGGGAACGGGAACAGATAGGGCCAGACGAACGAGCCCGAGAACGTGCCCATGTCGCTCAGTCCCATGCGGCGCGATGCACTGGCCGACAGCTTGAGCTGCTCCAGCGCCCAGGCCGTGCGTGCGGCCGGATTGCCGCGCAGCGCCTCGGGCGCAAAGCTGTCGCACATGGCGTCGTAGGCCGGGTGCACGGCCACGAGCTGGCCAAAGATGTGCGTGGTCAGCTCGCTGGCCACCAGGCCCTGCGAGGCCAGCATGCCGTTGACATCGTCGCAATAGGTCTGGCTGCTGGCGGCCGTGGCCACGTCGAACAGGCGCTGGTCCCAGGCGGGAATCTGCAGGCCCTTGAAGCCTACGCCGGCTGCCCAGCGTGCGATGTCTTCCAGGGAATTGAACGGTGCCTTGTTGTCGGCAAATTGCGCCAGATGAAGGCTTGGGCCCTTGATGGTCTGCATGTGATTTCCTTGCGTTGAGCTATTGTTTGTTGATCGACAAAGAATAGTATCACGCCAATGCGGCTGCTTTTGCGAAGCCGATGCAAGACAGCATCACGGCGCCGCTAAGATGCCGCCCTGACTGTTGAGAAGGATGAGGAAGATGGCCGGAAGACCCAGGGAATTTGACCGAGACCAGGCGCTGGAGCGCGCCATGCTGGCGTTCTGGCGGCGCGGCTACGAGGGCACGTCCATGGCCGACCTGGTGCAGGCGCTGGGCATTGCGTCAGCGCGCATCTATGCGGCCTTCGGCAGCAAGCAGGATCTGTTCCGCGAGGCCGTGCAGCGCTACGAGGCCGGTGATGGCGGCTTTGCCGACCGCGCCATGGCCCAGGAGCCGCGCGTGCGCGACGCCCTGGCCCGCGTGCTGCGCGATGCCGTGGCCACCTATACGGACGATGCCCATCCGCTGGGCTGCATGGTGGTCACCGCCGCCACCAATTGCGCCGAGGAAAACGAGGCAGTCGCCGCCTGGCTGGCCGAACACCGACGCCAGCGCACGCAGTCCCTGATCGACCGCCTTCAGCGCGCGCTGGATGAGGGCGAGTTGCGCGCCGGCACCGATGTGCAGGCGCTGGGGGATTTCTATGCCACGCAACTGCACGGCATATCGGTGCAGGCCCGCGATGGCGTGCCGCGCCAGCGGCTGCTGGCGGCGGTGGAGACCGCCTTGCTGCTGCTGGACACGGCGCTGCAGCCCGCAGCCAAGGCGGGCTGAGCCGTCAGGCGCCGAGCTTTTGCAGTTTTTGCAGCTCGGCGCGCAACTGGATCACGCTGGGCGTGACGATGGGGATGAAGGCCGATTCACGCCAGCGGCGGGCAAAGCCATCGTCCGCATCCAGGCTGTAGGCGCGGCCGCCGGCCGTCTGCAGCTCCAGCTGCATGGCCTGCTGCACGCAGTCGTGCAGGGCCAGGCGCAGCGCGAAAAGCCGCTCGGGCGCCTCCACGAAATCGCCGGCCTCTACACCGGCCTTGAGTGCCGCCACCGCCTGTTCCAGATGGCTGCGGGTATCGTCCAGCGGCTGCTGCAGCACATGCCCGCCCTGCCCCATGCGCGAGGCGGCCTGCGCACAGGCCGCGCGCGCCAGGCCGATGGACAGGCCGCATTGCATGCCCAGGAAGGCCGGCCGCACACGCGGCAGGAATCCGCCGGCGCGCTCGGCCAGCAGATCGTCGTCGGTGATGGCCACGTCCTTGAGTTGCAAGGCGGCGGTGTTGGTGCCGCGCAGGGCAATCAACTCCAGATCCGGCGAGCGCTCCAGCCCGGGGCGGTCGGACGGCAGGGCCACGATCATGGGCGGCGCGCCGTCGTCACGCGCCACGGCAATGGCGGCCAGAAAGCGCGGCCCGCGCAGGTTGGTGCACCAGGGCACGCTGCCGTTGAGCAGCCAGCCGCCGCCCTCCCGGGCCGTGGCGCGGATGTTGAGAGCCTCCAGCCCGCTGAGGAATTTCATGATGTTGGACAGCCCCGAGGCACCGGCCGCCTCGCCCGCCAGCAGCGCGGGCAGCCAGCGCTCGCGCAGGGCCGCATTGCCGGTGTTCGCCAGCATCTCGATCAGCACGCGCTGGCCCCAGAAGGCAAAGGCGGCGGACATGGAGTGCGTGGCCACCTGGGCAATCGCCTCGATGGCATCGCCGGCGCTGCCGCCCTGCCCGCCCAAGGCGTCAGCCAAGCCGTGGCCCAGCAGCCCGGCTTCGGCCAGATAGGGCACGACGGCGGCCGTGGCCTCGCCGTTGCCGGCATCCAGCGCCTGGGCACGTGCATCCAGCCATTGGCGGTTGGCGCCGGTCAGCAGGGGGAAATCGGGTATGTGGCTTGTCATCTTGCGGGTCACCATAAAAAAAGGGACCGCTGTGGGCACAGCGGTCCCTTGCCATCCTAGCGCAGCGCACAGGCTGCGCAGATGACGCAGCGCAGGCTCAGTGCGCCGCCACCTTGCCGGGGCGTGTTTCCTCGCGCAGGGCCTTGACCTTGTCGCTCAGGCCGGCCCAGGGCTGCAGGCCGTACTGGCTGCGCATGGTGTTGAGCAGCGTGGCGATCTGATCGTCGCTGAGGTTATGGCGGAAGGCGGGCATGGTGCCCAGCTGCGGGCGCGCCGGTTGCGTGATGCCGTTGAGCACCACATGGATGGCGTTGGTCGGCGAGTCGCTGTACAGATTGGTGTTCAGCGACAGCTGGGGACGCACCCCGAAGCTGCTGCCGGCCAGCACGCCGCTGGGGTCGGCGCGGTGGCAGGCCATGCAGGCGCCCTGGTACAGGCGGTAGCCCTGGGCGTCGACCGGCAGCTTGGCAACCTCGGTCTTTTCCTTCACCAGGGACTGGGCGTCCCCTGCGCCAGCGGCGTCTGCCACGGGCTTGCGGTACGACATCAGGTAGGTGGCCATGGCGTTGATGTCCTCGGCCGACTGGTGGGACAGGCCTTCGATCACGGGCGCCATGGGGCCGGCGGCCACGCCGTGGCGCTCCGAGAAGCCGGTCTGCATGTAGCGGACCAGGTCCTCGCGCGTCCAGGGCAGCGGGGCCACGGCCTTGTCGTTGAGCGCGGGCGCATCCCAGCCGTCGATGAAGGCGCCGGCCAGATGGTCGGCACCCTTTTTCTCGGCGCCGAACTGGTTGCGCGGCGAGTGACAGGCCGCGCAGTGGCCCAGGCCTTCGACCAGGTAGGCGCCGCGAATCCACTCGCCCGACTGGTTGGCGGGCGCGGGCTGCTCGCCCGGCTCCAGGTACAGCGCATTCCACAGGGCCAGGCCGCGGCGCACGTTGAACGGGAAGTTCAGCGCGGTCTTGGGTGCCTCGTTGGAGACAGCCGGCTCGGTCATCAGGAAGGCGTACAGCGCCTTCATGTCCTCATCGGTCACGCGGGTGAACGCGGTGTACGGGAAGGCGGGGTACAGGTAGTTGCCCTCGCGGTCCACGCCATGGCGCATGGCGCGCTCGAAGGCCTCGTACGACCAGCGGCCGATGCCGGTTTCGGCATCGGGCGTGATGTTGGTCGAGTAGATGGTGCCGAAAGGGCTGGGCATGGCCAGGCCGCCTGCGTTGCGCTGGCCGCCCGGTGCCGTGTGGCAGACAGCGCAGTCGCCCATGTGCGCCAGGCGGCGCCCCTGGTCGATCTGCTGCTGGCTGAATTCCTGCACCGGGATCTGCTGCAGGGGCGCGATTTCGCTGCGGCCCGTGGCCAGCCAGAAGGCGGCGCCGGCCACGGCGGCCAGGCCGACCACGCCGAGGGTGATTTTCTTGAGTGTGTGCATGTTCCGGTCCTCCGCTCTCAGTTCTGTGCCTTGTCGGCCGGGGCTGCATCGGCAGCCTTTGCCTTGAGTGCGGCCAGCACGCGTGCCGGGGTGAACGGCACTTCGCGCAGGCGCACGCCGGTGGCGTCGAACACGGCGTTGGAGACAGCGGCGGCGCTGGGCACGGAGGCGGATTCGCCCGCGCCCATGGGGTCTTCGCCCGGGCGCTCGACCAGTTGCACGTCGATCTCGGGCAGCTCGTCAAAGCGCAGGATGGGGTAGCCGCCCCAGTCCAGCGAGGTCACGCCCTTGCTGTCGAAGGTCACGTACTCCTTGAGCACGCGGCTGGTGGACTGGATGATGTTGCCGTGCACCTGGTGGCGCACGCCGGCCGGGTTGACCATCTCGCCGCAGTCATGGGCCACGAAGACCTTGTCCACCTTGATCACGCCGGTCTCGCGGTCCACGGTCACGTCGCAGATCCAGGTGGCCCAGGCCGCGCCGTAGCCAGGGAACTTGCTGTGGTAGTAGCGGGCATAGGCAAAGCCGCGGCCCTTGACCAGACGCTGGTCGGCCGGCGCGGGGTTGCGGTGGGCCGGGCCATCCTGCCAGCCGGCCTGCTTGTGCGCAGCGTGCGTCAGCGCCACGGCGCGCGGGTCCTTCAGGTAGCGCAGGCGGTAGGCCAGCGGGTCTTCACCGGCCAGGTAGGCACATTCGTCGATCCAGCACTCATGGGCAAAGACGTTGGGCAGGGCCGAGACGCCGCGCATCCACGACGCGCGCACGATGGGCGCAGCATCCTGCGAGACCACGCGCATCTTGGGGTACTCGTACTGCGGGATGGCCGTACGGTCGCCCATCTGCAGCACCTTGGGCTTGTTGGGCACCTTGCCCGTCAGGATCAGGGCCAGGGCCGCCGCGTCGTTGGACGGGTAGCAGGTCTTGAGCTCGTAGCCCAGCACGGCATGGTTCTCGTCCAGGCCGCCGCGCACGCGGATCAATTGGCCCGTGCCCTTGGGCTCCCAGGCGGCCTCCTGCTCGCGCATCAGCTGCACGCGCACCGGGCGGCCCACGGCCTGCGACAGCAGCACGGCGTCGGATGCCACATCGTCCGCGCAATTGCGGCCATAGCAGCCTGAGGCTTCCAGGCGCGTCACATTGATCTGGTCGGCCGCCATGCCGGTCAGCGTGGCGATGTCCTTGCGCACGTCGTGCGGGTTCTGCGATCCGGTCCAGACCTGGATCTGGCTGGCGGACACCTCGGCCACGGCGCAGGACGGGCCGATGGAGGCATGCAGGTGGTAGGGCCAGACGTAGTCGGCCTCGATCACCTTCTTGGCTCCCGAGAAGGCATCGTCAATGCCCGCGTCCTCGCGCAGCATGCGGTCGGTCTTCTCGTGCTTGACCAGGGTGTCGTGCATGGCGTTCAGCGACAGGTCGGGCACGCCGGCCCAGTCCTTCCACTTCACCTCCAGCTGGCGCATGGCTGCAATGGCCTGCTCTTCGCGCTCGGCCACGATGCCCACGAAATCGCCCTGCACCACCACCTTGACGATGCCCGGCAGATGAGCGACCGACTGCTCGTTCACAGAGATCAGGCTGCTGCCCAGCGGAGCCGACGCATCGGCACCGCCATAGGGCGGGCGCACCACGCGGCCGTGCAGCATGCCGGGCACGCGCACATCGTGCACATAGGCCAGCGCGCCCAGCACCTTGGCCGGAATGTCCACGCGCTGCACGGACTTGCCGATGTAGTTGAAACCGCCGGTGCGCAGCGGCACTTCCTTGTCCAGCGCAATGTTCAGGTCCTGACCCTGGGCCAGTTCGCCGTAGCCAATGCGTCGCCCGCCCTTGGCCACCACCGCGCCCTTGGACGTGGTCAGTGCGGACACGGGCTGCTGCAGCTTCTCGGCAGCCAGGCCCAGCAGCAGCTGGCGCACCTGCGCGGCGGCCTTGCGCATGGGGATGGCATCCACCTGGATGGTGTTGCTGGCAATGGTCGGGCCCTGGTTGGGCGTGCGGCCCGTGTGGCCCAGCACCATGGTGATGCGCTCGAACTCCACATCGAGCTCATCGGCCACCAGCTGCGCCAGCGAGGTACGGATGCCCGTGCCCAGGTCCACGTGGCCGTGGTAGGCCGTGACGCTGCCGTCCGCGCCAATGGCGATGAAGCTGCTCACCCGGTCGATGGGGGGAATGGGGAAGGCGCCGGCCACGGCGGGCGCCGTACCCGTGCTTTCAGCCACCAGGCCAGCGGCCGCCACCGAGCTGACCATGACCATGCCGCCCAGCTTGAGCAGGTTGCGGCGCGTCAGTTGAAGGGGGTTGGATGCACTCATGCTGCACCTCCCTGGGCGATCAGCACGCGGGCGCGAGCAGCCGCACGCATGATTTCCACGTGCGTGCCGCAGCGGCATAGGTGGCCGGACAGGGCCTGGGTGACTTCCTCGTCGGTGGCCGTGGGCTTGTGGTCGAACAAGGCCACCAGGGCCATGACCATGCCGTTGGTGCAGTAGCCGCACTGGGCAGCCTGCTCGTCGATAAACGCCTGCTGCACGGGGTGCAGTGTGTGGACGGTCTTGCCATGCGTGTCAGCCGACGGCTTGCCGGCAGGCATTCCCGGCACGGCTGCCGGATGGGCGGCTTCCCAGTCACGCGCCACCCGCGCGTGCTCGGCCTGGGTCGCGTCCTGGGACAGGCCTTCCAGCGTCGTGACCTTCATGCCCTGGACCACGCTCACGGGAACGGAGCAGGAGCGGGCCACCTTGCCGTCGATCAGCACGGCGCATGCGCCGCATTCGCCCAGGCCGCAGCCGAACTTGGGACCGTTGAGCTGCATGTCGTTGCGCAGCACATAAAGCAGCGGCGTCTCAGGGCTCACGCCCTGGATCTCGACCTCTTGTTGGTTGAGAGTGAATTTCATCGTGTGCAAACCTTGTGGTTGACAACAGGTGCAAACCATAGGTGCGCACTGAAAAATCAGGCGACGGGCTCGCCGCGGCCAAGCCCGAAAAAGAAAGCCCACCGCCAACGGGGTGGGCTGTTTTCACGTGGTTTTTAGAGGCAACTCTGATAGATGACTGCCTGTTGTATGCAAACGATTCTATGCCTCGGACTTGCCCATCACTGCCAGCCGGCGTCCATCCAAGGACCTGCACAGACCTGCAAACTCCGTGGCTTTTTGCTCACATAACTCACTATGCAGATCGGAAATATCCGCAAAAACACAGCGCTACCAGCCGATCCGGAAACCTGCACCAAGCCCCGAAAGATGTGCACCACCACAGTGCACAAAGGGCAGAAATCCTTGCATCACAGCCCCGGCCCAGTCTTGCAGCCATGCACGGCTGGGCATAAAGACAGCAGGCCACCCTGGCAGCCGGCGCATCGGCACGGCCATCACACCAACCAAGCAAAACACTCGGCTTTTATCTGCATCAAATTCCAGTGAGAACGCTTGAAATTCCCGAGCACGCCATGCACAGCACCCGTAAAACACGCGCCCGCCTGCAGCATCGATGAACACAAGGCGCGGCCCAGCGGCCCAGCCGTCAACGGGTGCCCGGCGTGATCTGGATGGTGCCCAGGCCCGAGCCCACGGCCTCACGCCGACGAGGCGCCAGCCAGTGCACCCAAAGCCCCTTGAGCCAGCCCAGCGCAAAGGCACCTGCCAAGGCCAACATGCCCCACTGCCCGGCCAACAGGGCCACATATATCCAGTAAGGCATGCATCCCAGGCCGAGAAGGCAGGCCCACCGCCGCAGGGCAACGGAACGGGACTGCGACAGCCAGACGGAAAGGACTGCGGGGAGTGCGAAGGCGATCTGATCGATGCTCATGGCCGCATCATACTGTATGAATAAACAGTTTTGTAGGCAAGAACGCGTGTCTTTCGCGAAGGATGTCACGGGACCACCAGCGCCCTCATCTTTCGCTTGCAGTCCGCTCGCCACCCTCCCCCAACTCCACGCAAAAAGCCGTTGGCAAGCAGCGTACAGACTGGGTTTCAAGAATTTCCAATGTGCGGTGCAGTTTGATCACGGCATCGCCTTTCACATCCCCTTCAATAAGCCCAAACTCCTTCGCAGCCGGTCACTCACTCCTGTGAACCACCGCGCTTCAAACCTGAAAGCGAGGGCATACAGGATTTTGAAGGGCTCTGGAACATACAGCGCCCCATAACTACCAGCTCTTTACATGGCCTTTACCTGGCGTTGACCGATCATTTTGAACACGGTCAGGACGGCCAATGGCAGTCATAGGAGAAAATGATCGAAAGCATGCAAACTTGTTCTTAAAAAACCGTTAATATTCGCGCTTCAATCCATGAAAGGCAGACTACCGTGAACACCACATACAAAGAACTTCTGGCACAGCGCGAGGCACTCGAGGCCCAGATCCAGACAGCACGCAAGCAAGAAGTCAGTGATGTGATCGCCAAGATTCGCGGTCTGGTTCAGGATTACGGCCTGACTGCCGACGACATCTTCACGGCACGCCGCGCCCCCTCCACCGTGGCCCCCAAGTTCCGCAATCCCGAAACCGGTGACACCTGGACCGGCCGTGGCAAGCCCCCTGCCTGGATCAAGGACAAGGATCGCGCCCAGTTCGCCATCTGAAGCCTGGATAAACGCCTCCATGAAAACAGCCTGCAGTTCTCTGCAGGCTTTTTTCATTCTGGCGGCACTTGCTGCCACACCTGAATTCCCGGGCTTGGGCTTCCAAGGCCAGACGCCGCGCAGGTGAAACAAGAATGCTCTATGGACATGTCCTTAAACATGCACCATGCATGGATGCCGTGGTCCAATCTTCCAGCCGGATCTGAAGCCTCCAGCGAGTGACTGACTGCAGATGCCGGCTCCAGATGCTCGGCCACCCATGAAAAAACAGACATCCACCTTGGACAGTGCACCCACACCATACCGTTCTGAAAAGTTCTCGACTGCCGCCGAATCGATAACCACCACAGAAGAGCCCCTCTCCTCCGCTTTGTCATTTTCAGGCGAGCAGGTTTTGTTCATCTCGTCATCCGATGAACTGCACGCCCATCTGCTCCCACACCTCAAAAGTTGGGGCCTGGCGACCACGGCCTGCCACCATCCCATGGCCATTCGCCAGGATCGCCTTCAGAAGTTCCAGGTTGTTGTGCTTTGCGGACCGAAAACGTCCTGGAATCCCAAGGATGAAAACCGCCTGGTGGCAGGAGCTGCAAGCATCATCGAATGCGAGGCTGATTACCCCCTGCAACCCAAGGTGATCAACGCCCGCATCATCGAAGTCTCCTGGCGTTCGCTGCAGGGCCTCTTTGATGCACTGCAACTGGCCGTTCAGCCCCGGCCTGCCAACAGCGGCCGCATTTCGTCGACCGATGACGTCGCCCATTTTCAACAGATCCCGGCCCCCATCAGAACGGCCTTTCTGGAGTCTGCACGTTCGTCGCTGGCGATCATCAAATCCAGCAAAAATCGCAAGGATGTGCAAAGAGAGCTGCACAATCTTTCCGGTTCACTGCGATTTTTTGACCTGACTGAGCTGTCAATACGCTGCGCCGGCCTGGAAAACGGCATCAACCATGATGGGCTGATGCACCATGCGCATTCGCTGCTGGCGCTGGAACTGCAGCTTGACCAGCTCCTGGAAGAAATCCAGACCTTGAACGGCAGATAAAGAACCGGCCGTTATTGAGATCTCGATGAGGTCACCCATCCGCATTCAAGGGCATACTTCATCAGATCAATGTCTCGTTCAATTCCAAGCTTGTGCATGGCCTTGACTTTCTGGGTACTGATGGTTTTCTTGCTTCTGTTCAGCTTGGCAGCGATCTCGTCGATACGCAAACCGGCCGCATAAAGCCTTACCACCTCCGATTCCTTGGGACTGAGCACCCCCGGCGATTTTCCTTCACCTCCCATGACACCCGCATTCATTTTTTCCAGTCGCTCGGAAATGGCGGGAGAGAAGTAGGTCCCTCCTGTATAGGCCGCATGGATGGCTGGAACCAGATGCAGCACCGGGTCCGCCTTGCTCACGATGCTGATGTTCGACACCTTGCCCAGCGCCTGGAGAATGGCCGAATTGTCCAGCATGGTCAGAACCACCAAACCCAGGTTCGGAAATCTTCTGGATATATAGCCAAAAAGATTCAAGCCATCTCCGTATTGACCCGTAGGCATGGAGTAATCCGACACAAGCACGTCAAAGCCACCCTCATCCAACTTTTTCACCAGATCGGTTGAATTTGAAACGCTGGCTTTCAACAGAATTTCCAGCTCGGAAGACAGTTCATGCCGGATGCCTGAGATGATTCCAGGATGATCATCAGCCAGCAGTACGGATATATTCAAATCTTTTCTATGATTCATATTGGAAAACATGATTTGGCACCATCAACGGAATAAACACAATCGTTTCAGTGCAGCATCATTGCACCATGGCTCATCAGATATCTTTCAGGTTCTCCAGCAGGTCATTCAGGGCATCATCCACTGCATGGAGGTGCCGCATATTGACAAGAGATGACAATCGGTCCATATCTTCCACTCTATCCTTCAGCCCAGCCACCGCAAATGACCCTTTCATGGCATGAATTTCACGGTGCACAGCCATCAGATCACCTTGCAGCAAATGCTTTCTCAACGCAGCCAGTGAGCTTTCTGTGGCTGAAATCAATACATCACGATAAGGCAATCTGCTGCCCGGAACTTCCGCAGCTTCAGCGACACCCTTGCCAGACTTTCCTATATTTTTTCCAATGAATTCCTTGAGGTTTTTCAAGGAGGCCGGCTTGACAAGAATATCTGCGATGCCAAATTTTGCACATTTGAATTTTTCCTGCTTGCCTGCATGTGCCGTTATTGCTCCCACAGGAACTCCCGGATAATTCTGCTTGATGCGCTGAGCAAGCGCATAACCGCTCATTCCAGGCATTTGCAGGTCCGTAAGAACCAGGTCATACATATTCTGAGACATCATTCGCAATGCGGATTCCCCGCCTTCTGCAGATTCCGCCTCGAAGCCGAGGATTTTCAGCTGATCCAGAAGCAGCAGCCTGTTGACCGGGTGATCATCGACGATGAGAATCCTTGCGCAATAACCTGCGCTTTCATCGTCTGCAAGCATGACATCGCCATCGTCCCAACCCAAGGAAGCAGGAACAGGCTGGACGTGGCATGCGGGCAAGGTCAATTCGAAAATGCTGCCCTTTCCCGGCACGCTGAAGAACCGGATTTCCCCGCCCATGAGATGTGCCATACGCTGACACAGCGTCAGGCCCAGCCCTGTACCACCAAATTCCGCCGCTATATCCGAGCCTGCCTGCTTGAATGCGTCAAAGATGAAGGGGTGCTGTGAGGGATGAATGCCTATCCCGGTATCTGACACTTTGATCTTGAGCTCACCGGCCCTGTCTGATGCAAATACGTCAATCTTGCCAGCCTTGGTGAATTTCAAGGAGTTGCTGAGAAGATTGTTGAGGATTTGCTTTATTCTCTCGCCATCTCCTATATATCCATCCCTCAGCGAATGGTCAATGATCAGGGAAAATCCTATACCTAGTTCCGCAGCCAGCGGTTTGTAAATGGCAGCCACCTGCCGGATCACAGACTTGAGATCAAAGCTGGCCAATTCCACACTCATCTGACCAGACTCGATCTTCGAGAAGTCGAGAACATCATTCAGCAGCGTCAAAAGAGAATGGGATGAAGATGATATGGTGGTGAGCCTGGTTTGCTGCTCTTCTGACATGGAGCTTCTTCCCAGTATTTCCAGGTTGCCCAATATTGCATTCAGTGGCGTGCGTATCTCGTGGCTCATGGCAGCAAGAAAAGAAGATTTTTCCTGGTTTGCCTCTTCTGCCGCCTTTTTGGCATCTTCCAGATTTCTTTGCACCTGCTTGTGCGCAGTGATATCGGCAAATCCACACAGCAGGACATGCCGCCCCTGATATTTGGCCTTCACCATGATCACTGAAAGCTCTGCAACCGTTCCGTTGTAAGAGATCACGACTTCGCTGACTACCGGCAAATATTCAGTCTTTTTTCCACTCAGATATTTCTCACCGTAGAATCTGAGAAAATATTCAATCAACCGCTCACCAGCAGACTTACCATCCAACACCATGCTTTCTTTGTACTTGTACATCATGCTGTTTTCCAACAGCATCTTCTTTTCCTTGAAATCAAGAAGACCAAGTCCATAAGGCGCCATGGCAATGATGGTGCGACTCAGATGTTCCGTGTCGAACACATTCTTGGCTTTCCCATATATTGGAATAAAAACCCTATCATAAAAATATATCAGAAAACACCAGAAAAAAATGATGAATATCAATGAAAACAGCAAATATACAAGAGACTTCCCATTCAAATACACAGCATCTTTCCAGGAAAACACCTGGAGAAGTATCATGTTCGTATTTGATATCCTCGAATAGTAATAAAAATGTCCATTTCTATAGACTGCACCATACTTGCTCAAAATATATCTACTTATCAGACCTCCGTGAAATTTCGACGCCTCGATATCAAAAAAATCCCCTATTGCATCGCCGATCTCCCCCCCACCCAGCGCAACGTTGCCTTGAGAATCAATAATAAACAAGGAGTTCCTGCCTTCACCTTGCTGCATAAGGCTCTCAATATATTGAGTCGGCATGTCGCTCACCACCGTGAGAAATGGCTTTCCATCTTGGAAAGCCGAGACAACAATCTGAAATGACATCTCCCCGGTCAGAATGCTTTTACTCGGAGGCAGCCATATGGGATGACGCAGCTGGACGGACGGAATGATGGTGCCGTTATCCTCAGGCAAAGTCGAAATCTGTTCCCTGAGTTTCAAGAGCATGTCTTTTCGCTCATGCTCGTTTGGCACCTGCGGCACAAGGACGCCTATGAACGATCTGTCCGGACTGAAGACATAGGCAGATATTGCTCTTCCATTTTGAAGAAAGCTGGAATTTGCCAAATATGCCAGCTCTCCCAACATATCTCTGTAGTGCTTGTGTACATTCTTGTTGATCTTATTCTCAAGCAATACTACAGGGCTCACCCCTGCCATCACAGCATCTGCCCCGGCAAAGACGCCGGGATGAGATGTGTGCGTCTGCCCCCAAAGCAACTCTGATGCAATGATTCCTCGCATCATAATGACTTGCTTTGTTTCTATTTCCACCAGAACCCGGGTTCTCTTGCTCTGGAATACTGCTCTTCTTTCCTCCATGAAGTCATTGAGCTCGAACAGGGCCGCAAGCATTGCCAAAACAATGATAAGAAGAGAGAAAACCAGGCCACCGCCAAAAAGCAGTGTCTTGTTGTATTTGGTCAGAAGGTGGAGCTCTTCCTTTTCTCCAGCCTCTTTTTTATATATTTCCATCTGGGCATCAAGATACAACCATCGATCAGGCTGTGGATCTCCTCATGTAATAAAAGAAATCTTTGCAAGAAAGCTGCGGATGGCATGGAGCTTGGTCGGATCGTCTGCGGCAATGACGCTGCATTTCTGCATCTATTTTCTTACGTCAATCCAACCCATCTCAATTCCATAGCGAATGAGATCAATGTCCTTGCGTATACCCAGCTTGTTCATGACAGCCACCTTGTGCGTGCTGACCGTCTTGATACTGCGATAGAGCTTTTTTGCTATCTCGGACACCGTCATGCCAGAGATGAAAAGAAGCAGAACCTCTTCTTCCCGTTTTGAGAGTTCTATCGATGTCCGCACCGCGCCCAGCCACTCTCCTCCCAGCAGCTTGCTTGCACTGGGAGATATGAATTGACCATCCGTGTATGCAGCGTAGATGGCGGGCAGCAGACTTCCCAAAGAATCCGTTTTATGGACAATTCTGTAGATTCCTTGGTTGGTAAGAGATTTGATGATTCCAATATTCTCGATCATTGTCAGCATGACGATCTTGACACTTGGAAATCTTTTACGAATGACATTCAGCATCACCAGACCATCACCGTAGGTTCCACCGGGCATGGAGTAATCAGTTACCAGAACATCACATTCGTTTTTCTTCAGAAAACTTATGATTTCCGTGGAGTTTTTCGCTCGACCTACAATCTCTATTTCATGCTTATCCTCCAAAACACTTTCTATGCCTGCCAGAACTGCCGGATGGTCATCGGCAATTAATATCCGCAAGACGAAATTTTTCATGACTCAAAAAATTAAAATAATTCGCACGAAGAACATTCCTATTCTAGGCAGCCGGCTACTAGGATTTAATTGGATTTGTCTGATTTTTCAATCCAAAAATCTAAGATTTGTCTGATTTGCAAGATTTATTGCCGAAAAATCGGGTACCAGTCCTAGGTCCCACTCCTAGAATTCAACAGACAGTTGAACCAATGGTTGAATGGATTCGGGCCAGATGCCGCCGGGAGCTGAAGCGCCCGATCTGCGGGAAGGCGCCAGACCTGTGCGCGATGAGATCACTGCGGCGCTTGGCGGGCGGCTGAAGAGATGGCGGAATCCCGGCACAATCGAGGGATGCGAATCCTCCACACCATGCTGCGCGTTGGCAACTTCCAGCGCTCCATCGATTTCTACACACAGGTTCTTGGCATGCAGCTGCTGCGAACCTCCGAGAACCCGGAGTACAAATACTCCCTGGCCTTCCTGGGCTTCGAGGGCGGCAACCCGGCCCAAGCCGAGATCGAGCTGACCTACAACTGGGGCACCGAGGCCTATGACATGGGCTCGGCCTATGGCCACATCGCCATTGGCGTGCCGGACGCGTATGCCGCCTGCGAGAAGATTAAGGCGTCCGGCGGCAACGTGACGCGCGAGGCAGGCCCCGTCAAGGGCGGCACCACGGTGATTGCCTTTGTGACGGATCCGGACGGCTACAAGATCGAACTCATACAAGAGAATTCGCGAGCCCATGCCGGGACCCAGCCTGACGGTGACGCGAAGTTCGACCCGCTGCGCAATTCCTGATCCACGCAGCCGTCAAAAGAAAAGGCCCGGAGCGATTGACGCTCCGGGCCTTTTCTTTTTGGCCGTTTACAGCGGCAAGACTGAGGCTCAGTCCACCAGGATCACTTCCACGCGGCGGGCTTCGGCGTTGCTGCCGTCAGCCTGCAGCTGCTCGGGCTTCTTGAGTTCGACCTTTTCCTCAGCCACGCCCAGAGCGGACAGGGCAGCCTGGACTGCCAGGGCGCGCTTCTTGGCCAGTTCGGCGTTGAGTTCTGCGCTGCCCGTGGCGTCGTGGTAGCCCGAGATCACGGCGCGCTTGCCGCCCTTCACACCGGCGACCACGTCGGCCAGCGCTTCATTGGCGCCCACGGCCAGCTCGGCCTTGGCCGATGCGAAGTAGAACTTGACCACGCCGTTTTCGACAACGACGCGGGCCACATCTTCCTCCAAGACCACGGGCACCATTGCTGCCACAGGGGAAGCGCCGCCTGCCATCTTCGCCGGGCCATGCGCAATGCCGCGCTGGTAGACGACGACGCCAACGACCGTGGAGACGACGAGCGCAATCAGCGCGAACAGGAAACCCAGGGCAAAACGTTGTTGGCTGTCGTCGTCGGAATGACTGAAGGACATGAAGCACTCTCCGTGAATGAGCTGTTGGATGAAAACCAGAAAGACTGCGAAAAACCGGTGGATTGTAGAGGGCCACCGTCGAGGGCCCCGTGCCACGCCCAAACCCCGCAGTGACGGCCGGCAAAAACTGTGGTGCGGCGGAGACAGAAGACCAGCCCTGCAAGGGCAAAGCACGCGCTTGTGCACCGTTTGGGCGTCCAGGCGTTAAAACGTCATTGTTCTTTCATGCTGTCGCGCCCATGTCCGCCCTGCCAGAATTTTCATTCGCCCGCCGAGAGTCACAGCCCATGCTGGACGAAGCGCTGCACCGATGGGGCGGGAGCGATGACCTCTGGATCTTTGGCTACGGCTCGCTGATCTGGCGGCCGGATTTCGATTTCTGCGAACGCCGCACGGCGCGTGTCTTTGGCTGGCACCGGGCGCTGAAGATGTGGAGCACCATCAACCGCGGCACCCCCCAGAACCCTGGCTTGGTCTTTGGCATGCTGTCCGGCGGCAGCTGCCAGGGCATGGTGTTCCGCATTCCCCGGCACCACGGCCATGACGTCATGAGAAAGCTGTGGCAGCGCGAGATGGCCAATGCCGTCTATGACCCCCGCTGGCTGCCCTGCCGCACCGGCCAGGGCACGGTGCAGGCGCTGGCGTTCACGCTGTCCCGGCAAAGCCCCAATCACACGGGCGAGCTGGCGCCCGAAGACTATCGCCGCATCTTCAGCGAGGCCAAGGGCATCTACGGCAGCACGCATGACTATGCGCGCGCAACCTTCGATGAGCTCAAGCGCCTGGGCATCCGGGACCGCGCGCTCCAGCGCCTGCTCAGCTACGCGGGCCAGCCCGACGCAGGCGCGCGGCAAGGCTCCGTTTGACGCCATCGCCGCGCACGGCCACAGAACGCTGTGCTCTCCGACAGGGCCGCCGTATCGCACGCTGCATGATGGCGGCTGCGCGCCATGCGCCCCCGTGACTTTTTCAGTTCCCATTCCAAACAGGAGATTGCCGCCATGCCTTTGAACGCTTCCCAATCCAGCCACGCCGCCACTTCGCAGCCCTCCACCCCGTCCACCGCCGTGAAGCTGTTGATGGCTGCCGGCATGGTGCTGGCCCTGGGCGCCTGTGGCAGCCAGCCCAAGCCTCCTGCCGCAGCCTCCGCCTCGACCCCGGCAGCCGTCACGACAGCGCCCGCCTCCCGCAATGTGGCCATGGCCCAGCTGCAGCCCACGCAAGGCAGCAAGGTCAGCGGCAGCCTGCAGTTCACCGCACAGGCCGATGGCAGCGTGCGCGTGCAAGGCTCCGTCCAGGGGCTGGCACCGAACAGCGAGCACGGCTTTCACGTCCATGAAAAAGGCGATTGCTCCAGCCCTGACGGCCTGAGCGCGGGCGGCCACTTCAACCCAACCGGCCAGGCCCATGGCCGCTTCGATTCCGCGGCCCATCACACGGGCGACCTGCCCAGCCTGCGATCCGATGCGCAAGGCATGGCAAGCATCGACTTCGTATCGCGCGGCCTGGCATTGGACCAGGGCCCCAACAGCGTGGTGGGTCGTGGCCTGATCGTGCACAAGGACCCGGACGACTACACCACGCAGCCCACCGGCAATTCGGGGGCGCGCCTGGCCTGTGCGGTGATCACGCGCGGATGATGTGCTCGGCCGGGTCTGCGTTCAGCGCAGGCAGTCGCGCAGCCACGCCGCGCACTGCTCGGCGCGCGCGCCCGGCCATTGGATGCTGACCGTGGTGTCGCCACGGCGCAGCTCGACATGAATGGTGTCGGCAGCGCCCGCGCTGCCCTCACCGCTCAAGCTGCCGATTAGCCGCCCCCACCAGCCACGGCCCCGCAGGTCTTGGGCCGTGGAGGAGAGCTCCGAAGCTGGCGCTGGTGCTGGCGAATTCCGGGCTTGCACCACCGTTTCCCTGGCTGGCTCGGAGGCCGGCGCGGGCGCGACAGGTGCAGGCGCCTGCATGGTCGCCTCGCCCGCAGCGGGCTCCCCTCCCCCGCCTTCGAGCCGCGCGGCCAGATTGTTACCGAACTCCTCCCATATTCGGTCGGCCTTGGTCTTCATTACGCTCAGGCCGAAGGCGCCCAGACGGCCCAGCAGGTCCACGTCGATCTTGATGCGCAGTTCGGTGCCTCCATCCGGCGTGGCGCTCAGGAAGATTTCACTGCGCTGCTTGAGCGAGCTGGCCACCGAGGTGTCTTCTCCCGTTCCTTCCACGCGCAGATACTCGGGAGCGCGTTGCTCGACGATACGTGTGCGCAGCTTGAATCTGGCGCTGATGAAGGAGATCTTCTGGTGCATCACCGCCACGTATTCGGTGGGACTGACCACTTCGATGGACTGCATGCCCGGCACGGCACCTCCCATGACCTGGGGATCGAGCAACAAGGCCCATACCCGCTCTCGCGAGGCCGAAACAGTCAGGGTTTTCTCAATTTCCATGCATTTTCTCCGCGGCCACAAGGACCGATTCCACGATCTGGGTGTAGCCCGTGCAACGGCACAGGTTGCCGTTGAGGCCATGGCGAACTTCGTCCGCGCCGGGAAGGGGGTTACGCCCCAGCAGATCGCAGGCGGCCATGATGAAGCCCGGTGTGCAGTAGCCGCACTGCAGGCCGCCGCATTGCATGAAGCTTTGCTGCAGCGGGTGCAGCCGTTGTGACGGGTCTGCGCCCGCACCCCCAGCAATACGGTCGGCCAGGCCTTCGATGGTGGTGAGCGCGCGGCCCTGGACCTGCACGGCCAGCAGCAGGCAGGACTTCACCACTTCGCCATCCAGCAGCACCGAGCAGGCGCCGCACACGCCCGTCTCGCAGCCGCGCTTGGTGCCCGTCAGGTGCAGGTCATCACGCAGAAAATCCGACAGCAGCCGGCGCGCAGGCACGTCCACGCTGCAGGGCTCGCCGTTGACGGTGCATTCGATGCGATGTCGGCTCATGCCAGCTCTCCTTGTTCCAGTGCCAGGTCCAGGCCAAACAGTTCGGCCACGGTGCGCCGCACGTTGACGCGCACCATTTCTCGGCGGAAATCCGCCGAGCCGCGCAGGTCCGAAACCGGTGTGATGTCGGCCGCGACGATGTCACCCGCCTCGGCCGCCAAGGCCCAGGTGAGGGCACGGCCTTCAAGAAAGCCCTCGGCGCGCCGCTGGCGCACGGGTATGGGCGTAGAGGCGCCCACGACGAGACGCGCGTCGCGGCAGATGCCCCCGGCGGTGTGCGCCACCAGGGCCACGCTGGCCAGCGGCCGGTGTTCGGCCGCTGTGCGCAGAAAGCGCGTGTACACACCGCTGCGCCGGTCGTCTCCTTGCCCCATGGGCGGCACGCGGATCTCGCTGACGATCTCGTCGCCTTCCAGCGCCGTGGCGTAGTAGTCGACCAGGAAGTCCTCGATGTCCAACAGGCGCTCGCCTCTTGCGCTGGCCAGCACGATCTGGGCGCCCAATGCCATCAGGCAGCCGGGCGGGTCGGTGGAGGGGTCGGCATAGCAGAGATTGCCGCCCACCGTGCCCTGATTGCGCACCTGCGGGTTGGCCATGCGCTGCGCCATGCCGGCCAGGACAGGATAGTGATGCGACACCAGCGGCGAGGCCGCCAGTTCGGCATGGCGCACCAGGGCGCCAATACGCAGGCCACGCACCGGGTCGAAGTCCAGGCCGCGCAACGCATCGATGCCAGCCAGCGAGACCAGGTGCGTGGGCGCGAGCATGCGCTGGCGCATGCCCAGCATCAAGGCCGTGCCGCCGGCGATCACGCGGCAGTCCTCGCCCAGTTCGGCCAGCAACCGGCTGGCCTCCGCCACCGAGGTGGGCTCCAGGAAGTCGAAGTCATGCATGACGGCCCTCCTCGGCGCGTGCGCGCAGCGCCGCCAGGATTTTTTCGGGCGTGATCGGCAGATCGCATATGCGCACGCCGATGGCGTCGTACACGGCGTTGGCGATGGCAGGCGCTCCCGGCAGGATGGCGGTTTCGCTGGCCCCTTTGGCGCCATAGGGGCCGTTGGGGTCGTTGGACTCGACAAAGCCGCCGCGCAGCAAGGGCACGGCGTCGGCCGTTGGCATGGTGTAGTCGGCGAAGTTGCCGTTGGCCAGGCGCCCGCCTTCCAGGTGCAGTTGCTCGTAAAGGGCCCAGCCCATGGCCTGGACGGTGGCCCCGTTGGTCTGCCCATGGATGGCGACGGGGTTCAGCGCCTTGCCGCAGTCGTCGGCCACATAGCTGTCAAGCACCCGGACCTGGCCGGTTTCCGTATCGACCTCGACCTCCACTGCCTGGGCCGCGAAGGAATAGGCCGGCGCGATGTTGCCGTGCAGCTGGGCGTCGTGCATCTGCGTCTGGGCATCCCAGGTGTGGCTGACCTGTATGCCCTCGCCGCCATGGCGCCAGATGTGCTGGCGTGCGAGCTCGGCCATGCCTGCCGCACGGTCGGTGCCGCGCACGCGCACCTGACCATCGGCCAGCTCCAGGTCGTCGACCTGCGCCTCCAGCACGACGGCGGCCAGGGCCAGCAGCTTGCTGCGGGCCGCCTGCGCGGCACCTATGGCGGCATTGCCTGCAGCCATGGTCACGCGCGAGGCCAGCGAGCCTATGGCGAAGGGCGTGCTGTCCGTGTCGGGTGCGGCCACGCGGACCTGCGACAACGGCAGCGTGAGTTCATGGGCGACGATCTGGCTGAGCATGGTGGCCGCGCCCTGGCCCATGTCGCACTCGCCGCTGAGCACAAGCACCTGGCCATCCTCATGGATGCGCACCACCACGGTGGAGCCGTCCCAGTTGCCCATGGTGCGGTTGCCGCTGACATGCATGGCCGCGGCCATGCCCACGCCCCTGCGGCGGGCGCCAAGGGCCTGGCGGGGGCGGGCGCGCTTGCCGCGCCAGTCGATGGCATCGGTGGCCTGGTCTATGCACTCCTTGAGGCCGGCGCTGCCGATCTTCCAGCCATGCACTGTCACGTCGCCGGCTTGCACTGCATTGAGCTTGTGGACTTCGGCCGGATCCAGCCCCAGCTGCTCGGCCATGATGTGGATGTGGCTGTTGAGCGCGAACAGCATCTGCGTACCGCCAAAGCCGCGGAACGCGCCGTGCGGCGGGTTGTTGGTATAGACCAGGGTGGCGTGCGATCGGACGTTGCCCTGCCTGTGCATGTTGTCGCTGCGCATGGCACTGACGTGCATGACCTCGGCCGACAGACCCGCATAGGCACCGCACTCGGCGACGATGTGCACCTGCTTGGCGAGGATGCGGCCATCACGCGCCATGCCCAGCTTGAGCGTGATGCGCTCGGGGACACTGGAGCAGCAGGCCAGGAAGTCCTCCAGCCGGTTGTTGACCAGGCGCACGGGCCGCCCGGTGTGCAGGGCCAGCAGGCCCGCCACGAGCTGGTTGTCGTCCTCGACGATCTTGCCGCCAAAGCCGCCGCCCGTGGTGGCCTGCACCACGCGGATGGCGGACACCGGCAGCTCCAGCGCCGCCGCCAGCCGGGCACGCGCCAGGAAAACCGACTGCGTGGAGGTCTGTACCAACAGGCGGCCATCGGCGTCGATGGAGGCCAGGGTTGCCATGGGTTCCAGGTAGCCCGGGTACTGCGCATGCGTGGTGTACATGGCTTCGTGAACCAGATCAGCTGCGGCGAATCCGGCATCGGTATCGCCGCGCTCGAAGCGGATCTCGTGGGCGATGTTGCCCCGGCCCGGATGAACGCCGGGCGCTTCTTCATCCAGGGCTTCCTCGGGCGACAGGATGGCGGGCAGTTCTTCGTACTCGACCTCGATCAGGTCCAGCGCATCGCGGGCGATCTCTTCTGTGGCGGCAGCCACGGCTGCCACCTCTTCCCCCGCAAAGCGCACCAGGCCGTCGGCCAGGATGCGCCGCTCCTTGTGGCTCACGCCCCAGGGCGTGCGCGGTGCATCTGCCCCGGTCAGCACGGCTTTCACACCGGGCAGCGCACGCGCTGCAGCAATGTCGATGCGCACGATGCGCGCATGCGGATAGGGGCTGCGCAACAGCTTGGCATGCAGCATGCCCGGCAGCTTGAGGTCGCCCGCGTACTGGGCACGACCTAGTACCTTGGACAGCGCCGTGACCTGGGCCGTCTCGCGGCCCAGCGTGGAATTCGAGGTATTCATGTCATTCAGCGGTGATGCCGAGTTCGCGGATCACCTTGCCCAGGCGCTCGTAGTCGGCAGCGTTGACATCGGCCAGCACCTGCGGCGACCCGCCCACGGGCACGGCACCGAAGGTGGCCATCTTTGCCGCCACCTCCGGCATCCTGAGGATCTCGTTGAGATGGGTGTTCAAGGTCTGCACCACGGCGGCCGGCGTGCCCTTGGGCGCGAAGAAGCCATTCCAGGCACCCGCGGCGATGTCCCTGTAGCCCAGTTCCGCCAGCGAAGGCACATCGGGCAGCAGGGGCGAACGCTTCGGGTCGGTCACGGCCAGCGCGCGCAGCTTGCCCGCCTGGATGTACTGGGCCACCGGCCCCAGCGTGACGTAGGCCAGTCCTACATGGCCCGCTGCCACATCGTTGACGGCCGGTGCCACGCCGCGATAGGGCACATGCTGAATGCTCACTCCGGCAGCGCGGTTCAGCCACTCGGCACCTATGTGCATGGGCGAGCCTGCGCCGGGACTGGCGTAGCTGAGCGTCTTGCCGGCCTTGGCCGCAGCCACCATGTCGGCCACGCTTTTGAATCCCGTGGAGGGATGGGCCACGAGCAGCACGGCCTGGCTGGCGGTCTGCACCACGGGGGTGAAACCTTTCAAGGGGTCATAGGTCGCGGCAGGAGGGAGCCTCATCACCATGGGGGCGATGGTGAAGGGGTTGGGCGTGAACAGCAGCGTGTAGCCATCGGGCACGGCCCGCGCAACCAGGTTGTTGCCCACGGTGCCGCCCGCCCCGGGCCGGTTGTCCACCACCACGGGCTGGCGCAGACGCACCGTGAGCTTTTCGGCGAACAGGCGCGCCATGGCGTCCGTGTCACCACCTGCGGGATAGGCGACCACCACGGTGATCGGCCTGGCGGGGTAGTCCTGTGCAAATGCCGGACCACAGACAGCGGTGGCAAAAGCCAATGCTGCAATGGTCAGGCCTTGCCGACGATGGGGGGTCATCACTGGCTCCTTTGAAAGCGCGGACATGCATCGGTCAGATACGGGCATGGCAGCTGGGGCTGGCTATGGGATGAATTTATACGATTCATCCATGAAACATTGATCCTCAAAAGAATCAATGACGATTTTCTCCAGTAAGTTGATGAATCAACTTACTGAAAACACCGATTGACCTCTATTGAGTTCTCTAAAGAAATTCCACAAGACAAACATCAGGCAGCCTGTGAAACAATTAATGGGAACATGTCCATCCCACCTTCTCCTCTCCCTGTGCCCAGCACGCCCGCAGGCAATCCCTGGACCCACCTTGACGAGGCAGGCAGCAGCCTGACCGTCGATGCCTTTCTGACCACGCTGATGAGCCAGGTGGGCAATGCGCTGCGGCGCACCATCACCGTGCCCTATGCCGATACGGCGGGCTTGACGGTTTCGGAGTGGCGGCTGTTGGCCCTTGTCGCGCATGCAGGCGAGTTGCCGTTCAGCGCGCTGGTGGTGCAATCCACTTCGGACAAGGCCCTGGTGAGCCGGGCGCTGCGGCTGCTCGAGGAACGCGGCCTGGTGGCCCTGCTGGCGCAAGGCTCCACTCCACGCAAGAAGATCCTGTGCTCCATCACGCCTGCGGGCCGGCAGTTGCATGACGAGGTAATGCCCGTGGCCCGACAACACCAGGCCGCTGCTCTGCTGGCGCTGACGCAGGAGGAACGGGAGGTGATGTATCGGGCCTTGCTCAAACTGCGCGGTTATTGCCAAGGCAGCCAAGCCGACCCAGCGACCGAAGGCGGCCCCGCTACGGCAGACGGCGAAGCCTGAATTCAGCCCACTTCAGGCCGGTTCTGCAGCAACACCTCAGCGCGCGCCAGATCGTCCAGCGTATCGATGTCGGTGAGCACACCAGCATCGTCCACATCGACCTGAACCACATGTCCGGCTTCGCGCAGCGCCTTCAGCACAGGCGCCCCGCCCTTCTCTCCGCTCAACGCCATGAGCGCCGCGCCGCATGCGGCGCCGAAACCCACGGGATGTCCACGCTCGCCTTGATGGACAGGCTGGGCGGCTCGGGCCCCCGCATGCAATGCATCGGCCACTTTCAGCAAGGTCTGTGGACTCACCAGCGGCAGGTCGGCCGGCAAGACCAGCCAGCCTGGCGCATCGGCTGTGGCACGCACGGCAGCAGACAGCGAATCGCCCATTCCGGGGTGGCCCGCATCTTCCAGATGCCAGGGCAGGCCGCTGGCGCGGACGGCGGCCAGTGTGTGTTCCAGCACGGTGCTGCCGCCCAGCGGCGCGGCGAGCTTGTGCATGGTGCCGCCCGACGCGCGGAAACGCTCGCCACGGCCCGAGGCGAGGATGATCACGCAGGGGCGGCCTTTGAAGTCTCTGAGCATGCGCAACTCTAGCGCAGCAAATGGCAGGTCGGGCGCAGGCACAATGCAGGCCATGAGCAGCATTTCCACCTCGATCGCCGATCTGCGCAAAAGCTACGAGCGCGCGGAACTGAGCGAATCGGCCTCCCTGGCCGATCCGCTGCAACAGTTTGACCAATGGCTGCAGGAAGCCCTGAGCGCCCAGGTGCCCGAGCCCAATGCCATGACGCTGGCCACCGTGGGCGGCGACCTGCGGCCCAGCACGCGCATCGTGCTCATCAAGGGCTACGACGAGCGCGGCCTGGTCTGGTACACGAACTACGACAGCCGCAAGGGCCAGCAACTGGCGGGCAATCCGTTTGCAGCGCTGCAGTTCCACTGGGTGGAGCTTGAGCGCGTGGTGCGCATCGAGGGCCGCGTGGAAAAGGTCAGCGATGCCGAAAGCGATGCCTACTTCAACAGCCGCCCGCTGGACTCGCGCATCGGTGCCTGGGCCAGTCCGCAAAGCCAGGTCATCAGCGGCCGCAGCGTGCTGGTGGCCAATGCGGCCAAGTACGGCGCGCAATTCCTGCTGAACCCGCCGCGCCCGCCGCACTGGGGCGGATTCAGGCTGGTGCCCGAGCGCTGGGAATTCTGGCAAGGCCGCAAGAGCCGCCTGCATGACCGCCTGTGCTACCAGCTGGAATCTGGAACCTGGCTGCGCCAGCGCCTGGCGCCCTGATCCCCCGGATTGCCGGCGCTGCTCCTGCTGAAACCCGTCAGCCCAGCAGACGCTGGGCCAGCCACAGCATCAGCGGCACGGTAAGCAAGGCCAGCGCCGTGGACACCGCAATGCTGGCGGATACCTCCTCCTGCATCACGCCATAGCGCTGCGTGAACAGGAACACGTTGGCCCCCACGGGCAGTGCAGCCGCCGTGAACATCACGGCCACTGGCAGGCCGCCCAGACCGAAGGCCCAGGCCAGCGCAAGCAGCAGCAGCGGATGCACCAGGTTCTTGACCAGCGCGATGCCCACGGCCTCGCGCAGGTTCTGGCCCACCTTGGTATAGGCCAGGGTCACACCCACCAGCAGCAGCGCCATGGGGCCCAGTGCCTGGCCCAAGACCTGCAGTGAGCGATCCACCACGCCAGGAAGAGCCAGACCGGTCTGTGCGAACAGCAGGCCGGCGAGTATGGGCAGCGGCACAGGATGAACGATGCCGTTGCGCACCGCCTGCAGCACCGTGCGCCACATGGGGCGCGGCGCGCTCTGGCCCGACCGCTGGTGCTCGCGAGCCTCGGCCAGCTCGAACACGATGGTGGCCGCCGTGAGCAGAATCAGCGCGTGCAGCGAAACGAGGGTGAACAGCGTGACCAATCCGTCCTCCCCGTAGACCAGCCCCACCAACGGCACGCCGATCATGACGGTGTTGCTGAACATGTTGGCCAGCCCCCGCGCGGCCGAACGCGTGGAAAAACCGCCCAGGACCATGGACACCCCGAAGATCAGCGCAGTCGCCAGGAAATACAGCGCCACGGGCTGAAAGTCCAGCTCCTGCACGCGCACCGCGCCCATGGTGCGGAACAGCAGCGCCGGCGTGAGCACCAGGAAAACGAGGTTGGACAAATCCTTGATGGCGGCGGCCCGCACCCAGCCCAGACGGGCGGCGAGAAAACCTGCGCCAATGCAAAGAATGACGGGGATGAGGGAAGCAAAGACGGGAGAGTTCACTGAAGCGGGATCGGGAAGCTGCGCCTGCGCAGGTTGGCGGCGCGCGCAGATTATGCGCCGCAGGCCAGGCCCTGCCTCATTCAGGCTTCTTCCAGGGCCTCGAAGGCCTGGGTCAGATGGTCGATGAGCAACCGCACGGCGGGCAATTGCCCGCGCCAGGATGCGTACACCGCATGGATCAGCTCGCGGCGCGGCTCCCAGTCGGGCAGGACGACCAGGCACTGCGCCCTTTCGGCCAGCACACGCAGCATGGTCATTGTTCTTTATTCAGGACGATGAAGGCAAATTTTGCTATCTACCGCATTCATCGTTCAAATCCTAAGATTCTCCCATGTGCAAAAAGTGGCTGGCGCTAACGCTGCGGCAGCCACGATTCCCAAGGAGAAGCAAATGCTCAAGAAGATGCTCGGCGTCTACAGCGCTCCCCGTGCCCATTGGGTGGGCGACGGCTTTCCCGTGCGCTCGCTGTTCAGCTATGGCAACCATGGTGCGGCTCTGAGTCCCTTTCTGCTGCTGGACCACGCAGGCCCCGCCAGCTTCGAGCCGGCATCCCAGCCTCGCGGCGTGGGCGTGCATCCGCACCGCGGCTTCGAGACCGTGACCATCGTCTATGAGGGCGAAGTCGAGCACCGGGACTCGACCGGCGCTGGCGGGCTGATCGGCCCTGGCGACGTGCAGTGGATGACGGCTGGCGCGGGCATCCTGCATGAGGAATTCCATTCCCATGCGTTCACCGAACGCGGCGGGCGGCTGGAGATGGTGCAGCTGTGGGTGAACCTGCCCGCCAGGGACAAGTCGGCTGCGCCTGGCTACCAGACCCTGGTGGATGGACAGATCCCGTCTGTGGAACTGCCAGGCGGCTCGGGCCGGGTGCGGGTGATTGCCGGAGCCTTTGGCAACAGCCAGGGGCCGGCGCGCACCTTCACGCCCATCAATGTCTGGGATCTGCGCCTGAAAGCCGGCAGCACCACCGAGCTGCGCGCCAAGCCAGGACATACGCTGGCCCTGGTCGTGCTGCATGGTACGGTGCTGGTCAACGACGGCGAGGTTGTTCGCGAAGGGCAGTTGGTGCACTTCGATCGCGAGGCTAATCTGGTGCGCCTGGAGGTCAACAACGACGCCACCGTGCTGTGGCTGGAGGGCGAGCCCATTGCAGAGCCCGTGGTGGGCCACGGCCCGTTCGTGATGAACAGCGAGGCCGAGATCCGCGAGGCCATTGCCGACTTCAATGCCGGCCGATTCGGGCGCATGGCGGCTTGACCGCTGCGGTCCCTGTCCTGAAGACAGGGGCCGCCTTCTGCCCTCCCCTTGCTTCCCCTGGACCAGCGCTTGCGATCACCAGCGCGCAAAGCCGGCGCGGGTGCTTGAAAGTGCACAACACACTCTAGAGACATGCCAAGGACTCGAATCCAGGCCGAAAGGCCCTTTTTCTGGCGACTTGTCGCCACTGGTGTTCATCAGTCGATAACAAGGTTGCCACTTGATTTCATGTAAGTTACATTGAACAACTCCATTGGTTGACTCGTTTTGTTCTCAACGCCCATGACTTCATCACCCTCTCAGGCACCCGCTGCCGGCAAGCCGCCGTCCACTGTCCCCGACGGGCTGGCCCTGTTCCGGCATTGGCTGGAAACCGAGGGTGCCAAGGGCTGGGATGCCCTGGACACGGCACCCGACAGCGGCTACGAAAAGGTATGGCGTGCCTGGCTGCGCAGCCTGGGCGATGCCGGCATGTCAGCCAAAGAAGGTCCCCCCTCCTCGGCCCCGCCGAAAGGCAAAGTCAAGGCGAAGGCCCGCGCCTGGCAACAGGCCACCGCCGTTGATGTCCAGAATTTCCTGCGCCCGCGCGAAGGCCAGTTGTCGGGCCACCAGCCCGGCCGCCGCATCAGCGAGGTCACGCGCAGGCGCTACTGGCGATTGCTGGAACGCATTTACGACCATGCGCTGGACCACGGCTGGGTCAGCGCCAATCCCGCCACAGGGCTGGCGCCGCAGGAACGCCCACCTGCCGAAGACGGCCAGGGCCATTGCCTTCCCGCGCCACTGTGGAATGCCCTGCCCCGCCACATACCGATGGCCGACGGCTTTCAGTCGGCGCGCGACCGCGCCATCTTGCTGCTGCTGTACGAACTGGCGCTGGCGCCCGAGGAGGTGCGCGGCCTGTGCTGGCGCGATGTGCAATGCGCCGGACCAGGCGATGGCCTCCCCTGTCAATTGCATATCGATGGCGCACGCGCCGCGCAGCAGCGCACGCTGGATCTATCGGAAACGGTGGTGAAGGCGCTGCAGGACTGGAAAGGCTTCAGCGCCGGCCAGCGCGGGCCGGAGGCCGTTCAACCCGATGCCACGGTCTTTTATTCGCGTGAGGGGCAGCCGCTGTCGGTGCGCGTGCTGTTCCATGTGGCGTCGCAACTGATACAGCGCGCCCATGCCGCGCAGCCTGCCTCGGCGCAGCAGGCGCCGCTGCACCGCGTCGGCCCGCAGGTGCTGCGCAACACGGCCATCGTGCAGTGGCTGCGCGCGGGCCGTGCCGAGACCGAAGTCGTGCAGTGGATAGGCGTTGACAGCGCGCGCGCCCTGCGCCATCTGCAGCATTACCTGTAGCAGACGGCGCTGGTGCGCAGCGGGCAGTTCGCCCTGGAGTGCGTTCTTAGAACGACACCTTCACGCCCACCGTGATGTTGCGCCCCATCAGCGGCGCAGCGTTCTTGATGAACGAGGTGTGGGCGAAGGCCAGGCGGTTGGTCAGGTTGTTGCCCTTGATGAAGAACTGCCAGGGCATGCCACCCGAGGTGCGCAGCGTGTAGCTGGCAGAGACGTTGAGCATGCCGTAGCCGTCCGTCTCGGTCTCATAGGCGGTGACGCGGTTCTGGCGCAGCACCTGCACCCATTCGGCCTGGGCATCCCAGCCCTTGTAGAAGGTGTCCACGCGCAGGCCCACGCGCGCAGCGGGGATGCGCGGCAAGGCGGAGCCGTCTTCCAGCCGCGCACGCACGGCGTCACCGAACAGGGTCACGCCCCACTGGCGCGACAGCTTCTGGCGCACCTGGCCCTCCACGCCGGTGAAGCGTGCATCGGCCTGGGTGTACTGCAGCAGTTGCAGGCCGTCGTGCTCATCCAGCGTGGCGCCGTAGATATAGCCCTTGACGCGATGGTGGAAGGCATTGACGCTGAACGTGGTGTCGCCTGCCGTCTTGCGCAGACCGATGTCCAGCGCCTGCGAGCGTTCGCGCTTGAGGTCGGCATTGCCGCGCTCATAGGTGGAAGTCGCCATGTGCAGGCCGTTGGCGTACAGCTCCTCGGCCGTGGGCAGGCGGTTGCCCTGCGTCAGCGAAGCCGAGAGGCTATAGCCCGGGGTGAACTTCCACACCGAGCCCAGCGAGAACGATGTGCCGCTGTGGCTACGCGAGATGCCGCTTTGCTGGGCGTCCACGGTCTGGCGCTCGTGGCGCAGCGCAGCCTGCCAGCGCCAGTCCTGCCAGCGGTATTCCTCCAGCAGGTAGATGCTGTTGCGGCGGGTTTCGGTGGGCTGCACATAGGCCTCCTCCCCCTCGGCGCTGAATTTGCGCTGCACGGTCTGCAGGCCGATGACGCCGCGCCAGCCGGCGATGGGCTCCAGCTCTGCCTCCACGCGCAGGTCATGGGCGCGGTTCTTGAACGTGGTCGAGACCTGGCCACCTTCGATCTCGTCATGGCGATAGTCGGTCCAGCCACCGCGCACGCGCAGCGCCGCGATGCCAGCCGTCGGATTGCGCCATTCGCCGCGCAGATCCCAGCGCTCGCTGTTGAGATCGACCACCGGCACGCTGCCATGGTCGTGATCGTGTTCGTCGCCGCCATGGTCATGTCCGTCCTCGTCGCCGTGGTCATGGCCGCCGCAGTGCAGATGGTCGCCATGGGTGTGGCAGCCCTCGAAGCTGTGGTTGTGGCCTGGCAGGCCATAGCGCGCAGTCTGGCGCGTGTAGGCCAGGCCCAGGTAGCCTTGCGTGCCGATCCAGGACAGGCCCAGGCTGCCCGTGTCCGTGCGGTTGAAGCTGCCGCCCACGCGCCCCTGGGACTGGCCGTTGGGCGCCCAGCCGCTGCCCACGCGGTAGTCGCCGGCATCGCGCGCCATGCCCTCGGCGTGGATGGCCAGCTGGCCGGCGCCGCCCGTCAGCGAGAAAGCGCCCGCCGTCTCGCCCGCGCCGGTGCTGCCGCGCAGCTGGGCCGAGCCCGTGATGCCGTTCTTGGGAATGGACGTGGGAATCTTGTCGTCCAGGATGTTGACCACACCGCCCATGGCGCCACCGCCGCCGTAGATCAGCGCCGAGGGGCCGCGCAGCACTTCGATCTGCGTGGCGAGCATGGGCTCGCTGGCCACGGCATGGTCAGGGCTGATGGTGGACGCATCGTGCAGCTCGGAGCCATCGCTGAGGATTTGCACGCGCGGGCCGTCCATGCCGCGGATGATGGGCCGACTTGCGCCTGCGCCGAAATGGCTGGCATGGATGCCGGGCTCGCCGTCCAGCGTCTCGCCCAGCGTGGCCGCCTGGCGCAGCGTGAGCACGTCGCCTTCCAGCACCGTGGCCGGCGTGGACATGTCGGCCGAGGTCAGGCCCAGGCCGCTGGCCTTGACCGTCACCTCATTGAGCACGGGGGCATCACTGCGCGGCGCGCCCGCATCGGCAGCAGCTGCGGCTGCAGGTCCTGATGCGGGCACGGGGTCGGCAGGCTCTGCCGCCATGGCCAGGCCGCCCGTCGCCGGGCCCAGCACGCCTGCCAGCAGCAGTTGCTGCAGCAGCGGGCGCAGTTTCGTCCTCTCCCCCTGCGCCTTGGCGTCCTGGTGGTATTGCTTTGTTGTCACTCTCATCACTGGTCTTCCCGGCAGCGGCCGGCCACGGCCCTGCGGGGCGTGGAAATCCGGGCGCTGCAAAAAAATGGCGTCGGAAGCGGACGGCCACGGCGCGCCCTGCAGGCGCATGCGGCCATCCGATCGGATATGCATTCAAGGAACTGCCGGACCTGGGCGCGGCGCCTTGTTGCGATCAATGCAGCAAGGCGCGGCCAAACGGCTGTGCAGGGCAGGCGCATGCAGCGCCAGTCCCGGAGATTCAAGCCGCCAGGTAGACAGTGATGGGATGCGGGGGACCCCGCGCATCGAAGAAGGCCGCCAGCATGCGGCCATCGCGCACGACGACCGGCTGGACGGGTTCGGCCTGCTCGCCCCAGAAAGGCGGCAGCACCACGGCGGATGGCGGCCCCGCCATGCCTTCGTGCAACTGGTCCAGCAGTTGGCAATCCGCCGGGCCGTGGCCCGAGAACAGCGCATGGACCCAATCGACAGGTGCATTGCAGGAAGTGGCAACCACCTCCACCGGGCCATGGAGCGTGGCTGCGGCCAGACCACCCGCGTGTACCACGCGGTGCATCTGGCCCAGCAGCGGCGCCAGGGCAATGGACCAGACCAGCAGCCAGGCCACCAGCCAGGCCCGACCCGGCACGGCGCCGCGCAACGCAAGCCTTGAGGCCTGCGCTGGCAAGTGACGTTCCGGGGGTTGCAAGGGCATGGAGGGATCAGGGGCTGGATGGGCAGCGCAGAGTGTATGCGCCAATTTGCGGGGCAGGTTTCACCATCCCGTCACAAAGACTGGCGATTGCTCACGGCGCCACACGGCGGGCAGGACCGCACTCAATGCGCATGACGCATGCCGCAGAACTTGCCCAGCGCCAGGCCCTTGCAATCGGCCTGCAGTTGCTTTTGGCATTGTTCATGGTCGCGGCCGGCGGCCAGGCACTGCGCGGCGGCTTCGTGGGCCTTGGCCATGGCGCGATGGCGTTCCATGTCGGCCCGGGCATGGGCATCGAGCGGCGCCGAGGCGCCCTGTGTCTTGGCGTCCGACTGGGCTTTCGCGTGGTCGTGGTCGTGGTCATGTGCCTGGGCTGCTGCGGCCAGGAAGACGGCGGCCAGGATCAAGGAAACGGAGCGCAATGGTGCAAGGGTCATGCGAAATCCTGAAGAGCTATGCAAGAGAAGAAAGGGGCTAGGGCGATCGCCTCAGGCGGACGGGGCATTTCGGGATGGCCCTGCACTGCTGCAGTCCTGGCACAGCCCTGTCACCGCCACATCGATGGCCCGGCCCTGCAGGCCGCTGGCGGCCAGCGCCTGGCGCAGTTGCAGCAAAGCGGCCTGCAGCGGCTCGCCGCCCCCACCGCCCTCGCCGCCCAGCCGAAAAGCGCTGTGGCAGTCCGCGCATTCGAAATGCGCAGCGGCATCGGCCTGCCTGCCCGCGCCCGGCACGGACCGGCCGTAGCGGGCCACGCGGGCAGCATCCACGCTGCGGCGCAACACACCGGCTGCCGCCAGACGGTCCAGCAGCCGGTAGACAGTGACGCGGTTGACCTGCACGCCCTGGGCGTGCAGGGCCGCTTCCACATCGGCTTCGCTCAGGAGTGCGTCGGCCCGCGACTCCCACATCGCCAGCACGGCCCGCGTGGCACGCGTCGAACGCATGCCGGCAGGTATGGGCAGGGAAGTGGGGATCGGCAAGGACATCGGTGATCAAAGGTCAGGCCGCTGAACACGGCAGGCAGCCAGGCGGCATTATCGCAACCGGGTTGCATTATGCCTGCGAATCACAACCGCTTACATCACGCGCCCCCACTAGCTCACGGCTTGACCCAGCGCGCAAAGGCGCCCCGGAACTTCTGCACCTTGGGCCCCACGACAAAGGCGCAGTAGCCCTGGTTGGGATGGTTGAGGAAGTAGTCCTGGTGATAGTCCTCTGCCGGCCAGTAGCTGGCCAGGGGCTGCACCTCGGTGACGATGGGCGCGTCGTAGGCGCCGGCCTGGGTGAGTTCGGAGATCAGCGTGCGCGCCACTTCGGCCTGTTGCTCATTCGTGGTGTAGATGCCGCTGCGGTACTGCGTGCCCACATCATTGCCCTGGCGGTTGAGCGTGGTCGGATCGTGCGTGCCGAAGAACACGGTGAGCAGGTCACGCAGCGGGATCACGGCAGGATCGAACTGCACGCGGATGACCTCGGAATGGCCGGTCTCGCCGGTGCAGATGTCTTCGTAGCTGGGATCGTCCAGATCGCCATTGGCGTAGCCGCTTTGCACGTCGCTCACGCCGCGCACGCGGTCGAAAACGGCTTCGGTGCACCAGAAACAGCCGCCGCCCAGATAAATGGTTTCAGTCGCCATATGCGCCTTTTCTGTGAAGAAATCGAAAAAATGACCACACGCAATGCATGCGGGCCGTCGCTCCTACAGGTTAGCCCATGCACAAGCCAGGTGACGACGAACGGTTCTGCGGTTACGATAACTAACCCATCAGTCATTAATTTTCCGTGACCGACTCCCCCGCCTCTTCACCCGCCCCCGCCGAGCCTTCCGGAAAGCGCAGCCGCCGCAAGCAGGAGCGTCCCGGCGAGTTGCTGGAAGCGGCACTCGACCTCTTCGTGGAAAAGGGCTACGCCGCCACCCGCGTCGAAGAAGTCGCCGCCCGCGCCGGGGTCTCCAAGGGCACGCTGTTCCTCTATTTCGCGAGCAAGCAGGAGCTTTTCAAGGCCGTGGTGCGCCACAGCATCGCGGGCCGCTTCGGCGAGTGGAGCGAAGAGCTCGACAACTACTGCGCGCCTTCAACCGATCTGCTGCGCTACTGCTTCAAGTCCTGGTGGGAACGCATCGGCAGCACCAAGGCGTCGGGCATCACCAAGCTCATGCTCAGCGAGGCGGGCAATTTTCCCGAGCTGTCTCAGTTCTACCACCAGGAAGTGGTTCTTCCAGGCCATGAGCTGATCCGGCGCATCCTGCAGCGCGGCGTCGAGCGCGGCGAGTTCCGGCCCATGGATCTGGACCTGTCCGTGCACTGCGTGGTCGCCCCGATGATGTTTCTGATGATCTGGAAGCATTCGCTGGGCGGCTGCCTGCCCCATGGCGACTTCGATCCCGAGCAGTTTCTGGAATCCCAGATCGACTACCTGCTGCATGGCATGTGCCAGCCCCTTGCAGCCACCACACCACCCTCCTCCCCGCCCACACCATGAAGCGTCGCACCGGCTGGCTGATCGGCCTGGCCTTATTGATCGCCATCGGCGCCAGCGTATGGCGCGCCGCATCCACCCGGCACAGCAAGCAAAGCGCCATCGCCGCAGCCACCCAGCCGCGCGAGATGCCGGTGCGCGTGGGTCCGCAGGAAGTGGTGCAGCTGCAGCCGCGCCAGCTGCAATTGACCGTGCCCGTCAGCGGCGTGGTGCAGGCCGTGCGCAGCGCCGTGGTCAAGGCCTATGTGGCCGGCGAGCTGCGCGGCCTGCAGGTGCGCGAGGGCGACAGCGTGCGCAAGGGCCAGGAACTGGCCCGCGTGGACGCCACCGAGGTCGAGGCCCGCTGGCGCCAGACCCGCCAGCAGGCCGATGCGGCCCAGGCGCAGCTGCAGCTATCTCAGCGCCAGCACGACAACAACCAGGCCCTGGTCACGCAAGGCTTCATTTCGACCACGGCGCTGGCCACCTCCCAATCCAACCTCGACGCCGCACGCGCCAACCTAGCCGCTGCCCAGGCCGCCGCCGATGTGGCCCGCAAGAGCGTGACCGACAGCGTGCTGCGCAGTCCCATGGACGGGCAGGTCGCGCAGCGCCTGGTGCAGGACGGCGAACGCGTAGGCGTGGAAACGCGGGTGCTGGAGATCGTCGATCCGTCCGACCTCGAAGTCGTGGCCCAGCTGGCGCCCGCCGACTCGGTGCGCGTGCAGGTCGGCCAGCAGGCCCAGTTGCAGGTCCAGGGTGCGGGCGACGATGTGGCCGCCGTGCCCGCGCGCGTGGTGCGCATCAACCCCAGCGCCCAGGCAGGTTCGCGCAGCGTGGCCGTCTATCTGCGTGTGCAGGCTGCACCGGTCAACGCAGGCGCCGCCGGCAGATCCATCCCCATCGTGCGCCCGGGCCTGTACCTGCAGGGCAGCATCGTCACGGGGCAGACCGAACAGCTGGCCGTGCCCTTGACCGCCGTTCGCACCGACCAGCCCCAGCCCTATGTCCAGTTGCTGCAGCCTGCGGGCGAGTCCGAAGCGGACAAGACCCTGCTGCGCGTGCAGCACCGCCCTGTCACGCTGGGCAGCCAGAGCGCGCAGGATGGCGCCACCTGGATCGCCGTATCCACCGGCCTGCAGGCCGGTGACCGGGTGCTGGCCGGCAGTGTGGGCGGCCTGCGCGCAGGCACGGCCGTGCAGCTGCAACCGTTGCAACCGTTGCAGCAACCCCAGGCTGCGCCAGCCCCCGGAGCCCGCTGACCATGTGGTTCACGCGCGTCAGCCTGGCCAACCCTGTGTTCGCCACCATGCTCATGCTGGCCCTCATGGTGCTGGGTGTGTTTTCCTATCAGCGGCTCAAGGTGGACCAGTTCCCGAATGTGGACTTCCCCGTGGTCGTGGTCACCGTGGACTATCCGGGCGCCTCGCCCGAGATCGTGGAGTCCGAGGTCACCAAGAAGATCGAGGAAGGCGTCAACTCCATTGCCGGCATCAACGCGCTGACCTCGCGCAGCTATGAGAGCACCAGCGTCGTCATCATCGAATTCCAGCTGCATGTCGATGGCCGCCGCGCTGCCGAAGACGTGCGCGAGAAGGTGGCCTCGGTGCGTCCCACCCTGCGCGACGAGGTCAAGGAGCCGCGCGTGCTGCGCTTCGATCCGGCCAGCTCGCCCATCTGGTCCGTGGCCGTGCTGCCCCAGGCCGATGGCGGCGCCAAGGCGCCCGATGCCGTCGCGCTGACCAGTTGGGCCGACCAGGTCCTCAAGAAACGGCTGGAGAACGTGCGCGGCGTGGGCGCCGTCAACCTGGTGGGCGCCACCCCGCGAGAGATCAACATCTACCTGCAGCCCGAGGCGCTGGAAGCCTATGCCATCACGCCCGACCAGATCGTGAACGCCGTGCGCAGCGAGAACCAGGACCTGCCGCTGGGCGCCATCCGCTCGCGCGAGCAGGAGCGCGTGGTGCAGATCGACGCACGCATGAAGCGCCCCCAGGACTTCGAGCGCATCATCGTCGCCCAGCGCGGCGGCGCGCCCGTGCGGCTGGGCCAGCTGGCGCGCGTGCAGGACGGCGCGGGCGAACTGGAGACCGTGGCCCTGTACAACAGCAGCCGTACCCTGCTGCTGTCCGTGCAGAAGGCCCAGGACGAGAACACCATCGAAGTCGTGGACGGCCTGAACGCCACGCTGCGCGAGATCGCCGCCGAAGTGCCGGCCGGCGTGCGGCTGGAGCCGATCGCCGACAGCGCCCGCCCCATCCGCGTGGCCGTCAACAACGTGCGCCAGACGCTGATCGAGGGCGCGGCACTGACGGTGCTCATCGTCTTCCTGTTCCTGAACTCCTGGCGCTCCACGGTGATCACGGGGCTGACGCTGCCCATTGCGCTGATCGGCACCTTTTTGTTCATGTACTGGTTCGGCTTCTCGATCAACATGATCACGCTGATGGCGCTGTCGCTGTGCGTGGGCCTGCTGATCGACGACGCCATCGTGGTGCGCGAGAACATCGTGCGCCACGTGCAGATGGGCAAGGACGCGCATGCGGCCGCGCTCGACGGCACGCAGGAGATCGGCCTGGCCGTGCTGGCCACCACGCTGTCCATCGTGGCGGTGTTCCTGCCCATCGGCTTCATGGGCGGCATCATCGGCAAGTTCTTCCACGAATTCGGCATCACCATCGTGGCGGCCGTGATGATCTCCATGTTCGTGAGCTTCACGCTGGACCCCATGCTCTCCAGCGTCTGGCATGACCCGACCATCCACGCCCATGGCGACAAGCGCGGCCGCAGCCTCTACGACCGCACGCTGGGCCGGGTCACGGCCTGGTTCGAACGCGCTACCGACTCGCTGTCCCACTTCTACCAGGACGTGCTGGGCTGGGCGCTGCGCCACAAGATCACCACGCTGGCGGCGGCGCTGGCCATCTTCGTGGCCAGCATCTTCCTGGTGCCGCTGCTGGGCACGGAATTCGTGTCCAAGGCCGATTTCTCGGAAACCACGGTGAGCTTCAACACGCCCGTGGGCTCGTCCATCGAGGCCACGGAGGCCAAGGCCCGCCAGGTCGATGCCATCATCCGCGCCCTGCCCGAGGTCCGCTACACGCTGGCCACCATCAACACCGGCACGGCCCAGGGCAAGATATACGCCAGCATCTACATCCGCCTGCTGGACCGCCACCTGCGCCAGCGCAGCGGCGATGAACTCTCGGGCGTGCTGCGCGAGCAGTTGCAAAGCGTGCCCGGCATCACCGTCACCCATGTGGGCCAGCGCGAGCCCGTGGGCGGGCAAAAACAGGTCGAATTCTCGCTGCAGGGCCCGGACCTGGGCGAGCTGGAGCGCCTGAACCGCGTGGTGATGGAACGCCTGCGCGGCATTCCCGGACTGGTGGACCTGGACAGCAGCCTCAAGCCCGACAAGCCCGTGATCGACATCACCGTGCGGCGCGATGCGGCCGCCGACCTGGGCCTGTCGGTAGGCTCCATGGCAACGGCTCTGCGCACCTGGGTGGCCGGCCAGACCGTGGGCAACTGGCGCGCCAGCGACGACCAGACCTATGACGTCAAGGTGCGCCTGGCGCCCGAGTCGCGCAGCACGCCCCAGGACCTGGAGCGCCTGCCCTTCGCCCTGCCGTCCACCTCGGGCGACGGCGGCATGCGCATCGTGCGGCTGAACCAGGTGGCCACCGTCACGCCCGCCACCGGCCCCAGCCAGATCAACCGCCGCGACATGACGCGCGAGGTCGCCTTCAGCGGCAACGTCTACCTGCGCTCCAGCGGCGAGGTCTCGGCCGACATCCGCGATGCCCTGGCCGACATCGCCCTGCCGCCCGGCTACCGCACGCAGTTCAGCGGCGCCACCAAGAGCATGAACGAATCGTTCGGCTATGCGGTGTCCGCCCTGGCGCTGGCCATCATCTTCATCTACATGATCCTGGCCAGCCAGTTCAAGAGCTTCCTGCAGCCGCTGGCGCTGATGACCTCGCTGCCGCTGACGCTGATCGGCGTGGTGCTGGCGCTGATGATGTTCGGCTCGGCCCTGTCCATGTTCTCCATCATCGGCGTGGTCATGCTCATGGGACTGGTCACCAAGAACGCCATCTTGCTGGTGGACTTCGCCATCCGCGCGCGCGGGCCGCACAGCGACCCGGACACCGGCCAGATCCGCGACGGCTTGCCGCGCGAGCAGGCCCTGCTGCTGGCAGCACGCGTGCGGCTGCGCCCCATTCTGATGACCACGCTGGCCATGATCTTCGGCATGGTGCCGCTGGCCTTCGCACTCAGCGAAGGCTCCGAGCAGCGCGCGCCCATGGGCCAGTCGGTGATCGGCGGCGTGGTCACCTCGTCGCTGCTGACCCTGGTGGTCGTGCCCGTGGTCTATTGCTACCTTGACGACTTCTCCCAGTGGCTGCGGCGCCTGTGGAACGGCAACCGGCACGACGCGGCACCCGGCCAAGGCGCCGCCAGCGCCCCCACCCCGCCGCGAGACTCGTAGAATCAAAGGTTTGTCCTGACAAGTCTTTCTCCGGAGATACCCCATGAGCCTGCCCCTGAACAGCCTGCCCGAACACCACAGCGCCCAAGCGCACGCGCGCTACAACATGATCGAGCAACAGATCCGCCCCTGGAACGTGCTTGATGAAGAAGTGCTGGCGCTGCTGGGCAAGGTGCACCGCGAGAATTTCGTGCCGCCCGAGCATGCCGGCCTGGCCTTCATGGACCTGGAAATCCCCCTGGTCGCCCCGGCCGAGGAAGCCGCCGCCAAGGGCTGGTGCATGCTGGCCCCGCGCATCGAGTCCCGCATGCTGCAGGACCTGAAGATCAAGCCCACCGACCGCGTGCTGGAAATCGGCGCCGGCTCGGGCTACATGGCCGCCCTGCTGGCCGCCCAGGCCAAGGAAGTCGTGACACTGGAAATCGTCCCCGAGCTGGCCGAGATGGCCCGCGAGAACCTGCTGGGCGCCGGCATCACCAATGCCGAGGTCAAGCTGGCCGATGGCGCCACGGCTGCGGCCGCTCTGGGCCAATTCGACGCCATCGTGCTCAGCGGCTCGGTCGCCCAGGTGCCGCAGGCCCTGCTGGCCCAGCTCAACGACGGCGGCCGCCTGGCAGCCATCGTCGGCCAACTGCCCATGATGCGTTTCACGCTGGTGCAAAAGAACGGCCACCAGTTCGAAACCAGCCAGCCCTGGGACGTGGTGACCGCACGCCTGGCCAACTTCGAAGAGCCTTCGCGCTTCACGTTCTGAAATCCGCCACGGCGGCCGGGGTCCAGAGGATTTCGGCCGCTGCGGCAACTCCACTCCATTCCGCAAGGATCTTTCCGATGCTTCCCCAAGTGCCTCCCGCGCAACTCAACGATTGGCTGAACCAGCACTCCAGCGGCTCCGATGCCCTGCCCCTGGTGCTGGACGTGCGCGAGCCCTGGGAAGTGGCCCAGGCCAGCGTACGCCCCGAGGGCTTCGAGCTGCGCTGCATCCCCATGGGCGAGATTCCCTCGCGCCTGCAGGAACTCGATCCGGATCACCCCACAGCCTGCCTGTGCCATCACGGCGCACGCAGCATGCATGTCGCTGCCTTCCTGATGAACAACGGCTTCGAGACCGTGGCCAATATCAGCGGAGGCATCGATGCCTGGTCGCGCGAGCGCGACCCAGGCGTGCCGCGCTACTGAGCGGCAACACGCAAAAGAAACCCGGGACACGGCGGCACACCCGCCGTCCCCGGTGCTTCGTGACGACTGTGTTTTGATTCGAGGACCTCTATGCCCCTGCTTCGGCCCCTTGCCCCTGTCGCTTCCGCCCTGACCCGCCCATACGCCTGGCCCCTGCGCCACATGGCCTTGCTGCTGTGCGCGGCCGGCATGGGCTCGGCCCTGGCACAGGCTCCTGCCCCAGCCGTCCTTGCGCCCGCCCCTGCGGCCCCGCAGTCTGCCCTGCCCTCTCTGACAGCGTCTGCGGCCACGGGCCAGAACCTGTCCGAACTGGTGGCCAAGGCCCGCGGCTACGACGCCCAGTGGCAGGCCCAGCAGGCCGACGCCCAGGCCGCCGCCAGCCGCGCCGAGCAGGCACGCTCGGGCCTGTTGCCCAGCGTGGGTCTGCAGGCCGGTGCCAACACCTCGCATGTGGAAGTCAGCGTGCTGCCGGGGAGCTTTCGCTCGCCCCAGCAGAACCTGCAGCTCAGCGCCCAGCAGCCGCTGTACCGCCCGGCCAACAAGATCGCCTACGACCAGGGCCAGCGCGGCGTGGACGTGGCGCGCGCCCAGTTGGACAGCGGCGAGCAGAACCTGCTGGTGCGCGTGGCCCAGGCCTACTTCGATGTCCTCGGCGCCCAGGACAGCCTGGCCGTGGTCAAGGCACAGAAGGCCGCCATTGCACAGCAGCTGGAATTCGCCAAGCGCAACTTCGAGGTCGGCACGGCCACCATCACCGATTCGCGCGAAGCCCAGGCCCGGTTCGACCTGGCCGGCGCGCAGGAAATCGCCGCCGAGAACGATCTGCGCGTCAAGCGCCTGGTGCTGGACCAGATCGTTGGCGCCGTGGGCACCGTGCCCCGCCCCCTGGCCCAGCCGCTGCAGTTGCCGGCCCTGATGCCCTCCGACGCCCAGGCCTGGGTGGACACCGCACTGCAAGGCCAGCCCCAGCTGCGCCAGGCCCGCCTGGCGCTGGACATCGCCCAGCTGGAAACGAAGAAAGCCGAGGCCGGCCACAAGCCCACCGTGGACCTGCAGGCCGGCTACGTGGTCAACCGCTATCCCAATGGCTCGGTCACACCGCAGATCGGCACCAGCTACCGCACCAATGCCGCCAGCGTGGGCGTGGTCATGAACCTGCCCCTGTTCGCCGGCTTTGCCGTGCAAAACCGCATCAAGGAGACCCTGGCGCTGGAAGACAAGGCGCGGGCACAGCTGGACGACGCTCAGCGCAACGTGGAGCAGAGCACGCGCACGGCCTTCTTCGGCGTGCAGTCGGGCCAGGCCCAGGTCAAGGCGCTGGAGGCCGCGCTGGCGTCCAGCCAGAGCGCGCTGGACGCCAACAAGCTCGGCTACGAGGTCGGCGTGCGCATCAACATCGACGTGCTCAACGCGCAAAGCCAGCTCTACCAGACCCAGCGCGACCTGGCCCTGGCGCGCTACCAGGTGCTGCTGGGCCAGCTCAAGCTGCGCCAGGCGGCCGGCACGCTCAGCGACGACGACCTGCGCGCCATCGATGCGCTGTCGCTCCGCGCGCCAGCCCCTTGAATCCCTGAAGTGCCCGCACGGCCGGCAGTGCCCCGGGCTGATGCCCGGCCGCCGCAGGCCGCGCGCCCGGCGCCGCAGCCCTGTGCTCTGGCAAAGCCGAGGCACGCAAACCCGCCACGACCAGCATCCAGGCAGCCAGCGCGCACAGCACCGCCAGACGGCTCAGCAAGGAACAGCGGGAGAGTCTTGGCATGCGTGCCTTGCCTTCGTGGGAGTTGTCGAGCGGGCCACTGTGGCAAACCAGCCTGAAGACCTGCCCCGGCTTTCCTGAAGGGATGCTGAAGCGCATCGTCCCCGCCTTGACCGATACTCGCGGCAGCCCTCCCGCAGGCGCCGGTCCGCGGCGTGGGAGCGGCACAGGAAACACACGATGAGACTGCTGCTGGTGGAGGACGATCTGGATCTGGGCAATGGCGTGCGCATCGCATTGGGCGATCACGCCATGGACGTGGTCTGGGTGCGCCGCCTGTCCGATGCGCTGCGCACGCTGGAGCAGCAAAGCTTCGAGATGGTGTTGCTGGACCTGGGCCTGCCCGATGGCGACGGCATCAGCCTGCTCACGCGCCTGCGCCGCGAATGGCGCCGCCTGCCCGTGCTGATCCTGAGCGCACGCGACAGCCTGCACGACCGGCTGCACGGCCTGGACAGCGGCGCCGATGACTATCTGGTCAAGCCCTTTGCCCTGGCCGAACTGGTGTCACGCGTGCGCGCCCTGGCACGCCGCAGCTATGGGCAGGGCGACGGAACGCTGCATCTGCGCGGCCTGTCGCTGCACGAGCCCACGCGCCGTGTCAGCGTTGCAGGCCAGAACGTCGAGCTGTCCCGCTGCGAATTCGACCTGCTGGCCCTGCTGCTGCGGCGCATGGACCGCGTGGTCACGCGCAGCGGCATCGAGGAGGAAGTCATCCCGGGCGGCAGCGCCAACGGCAGCAATGCGCTGGAGGTCCATGTCTCCAACCTGCGCCGCAAGATCGGGCCGGGCTTCATACGCACGGTGCGCGGCATTGGCTATGTCATCGACTCGCAGCCGATGGCATCCCTGTCCTGACCATGACATCGCACACCCTGCAGGGGCAACAGGCCAGCCCGAGATGGCGCCGCTGGCTGCGGCCCACCCTTGGCCGGCGGATGCTGCTGGCCCAGATGGGCGTGCTCACCGCGATCTGGACCGCGTTGCTGGTGGCAGCCATCTACATGGCCCACTTCCACAATGAATTGCTGGTCAGCAAGCCTGTCTACGAACTTGTCATGGCAGTGGCCGAGGACCTGGCCGACCTTCCGGACCGCCAGCAGCACAGCCTGGCCGCGCTGGACACGGCCCTGCGCCATGAGTACGGCGACGGAGACGACGACATCCGCTTCACGCCCACGCTGCTGGTCTGGCAGCGCGGCCAGCTCCTGTACCGCTCGCCCACGCCGGCGCCCACGCTGCGCAACCGCGTGCTGGACACGGTCGAGGACATAGATTTCGAAGGGCAGACCTGGCGCATGAGCACGCTGCGCTCGGCCTCGGGCCAGACCGAAGTCACGCTGATGCTGCCGTCCTTCAAGGAACTGCTGATCACCCTCAACACCCGCAGCTATTACCTGCTGCCGCTGCTGATCAGCCTGCCCTTCCTGGCCTTTCCTGCTTGGTGGTCGGTACGCGCGGCGCTGCGCCCGCTGCGCCGCGTGGGCGACGAGCTGGCCACGCGCGGCCCCGACGACCTCAGCGCGCTCACCTATGCGCCGCCACACGCCGAGCTGCGGCCGCTGGTGCAGGACATCAACGCCCTGCTGGCCCGCGTGCGCTCCAGCAGCGAGCGCGAGCGCAACCTCATCGCCGATGCAGCCCACGAACTGCGCACGCCGCTGGCAGCCATGCACGTCAACGTCGAGGCCCTGCTGCGCCTTGGCAGCGAACCGCGCCAGCAGGAACTCATGGACAGCCTGCTGCGCAGCAACCAGCGCGCCAGCCGCATGGTGGCCCAGCTGCTGCAACTCATGCGCAGCGAGACCGAAGCGCCCGGCATGGCCATGCAGCCGCTGCGCCTGGACCTGCTGCTGGAAGACCGGCTCGCCGCACTCGACGCCCTGGCCTGCCGCCGCCCGGTGGAACTGGCCCTGGAAGCCAGCGAGCCACTGAGCGTGATGGGCGAACGCGAAGGCCTGGTCTCGCTGATCGACAACCTCGTGGACAACGCCATCAAATACAGCCCCGCGCACGCCACCATCAGCGTGCGCCTGCAGCGCCAGGGCGACCAGGCCGTGCTCCAGGTGCGCGACCGTGGCCCGGGCATCGCCGAGGCCTGGCGCCAGCGTGTCTTCGACCGCTTCTTCCGCGTACCCGACCAGAGCCAGAGCGGCAGCGGCCTGGGCCTGGCCATCGCCAGGACCGTGACCGAGCGGCACGGCGGCAGCATCGAGCTGCTCAATGCGGAGGATGGAGGGCTGCTGGCGAGTGTGAGCCTGCCGGTGCTGCAGGACACCGGCTGATCCGGCCTGCGGATACCGCCAGCTGAAAACCTAGGGCTCAGCGCAACGGTTGGGACTGCAACAGCCCGGCCACCGCCTGCGCCATGGCCTGTGCGGCCCCGCGGTGCTGGTCCAGGAAGCCGCGCGCCTGGGCCACGGCATGGGCGTGGGACTGGCGGTCCCCGGCCAGGTCCACGGCCAGGCGCAGCCCGTGCTCCATGTCGGGCGCCCGCAGCGCGGCGCCGGCTTCGCAGGCCAGGTCCGAGGCTTCGCTGAAGTTGAAGGTATGCGGCCCCAGCACCACGGGGCAGTCGCAGGCCAGGGCCTCGATGAGGTTCTGGCCGCCCAACGGCGCAAAGCTGCCGCCCATGAGCGTGGCGTCGGCCAGGCCGTAGTACAGGGCCATCTCGCCCAGCGAATCACCCAGCCAGATGTCGATGTCATCCGCCGCAGCCCCGCAGGGCGGGCCACCCACCCACTGGCTGCGGCGCGAGACATGCAGGCCGCCGCCAGCCAGCAGCGCCGCCACTTCGTCAAAGCGCTGCGGATGGCGCGGCACGACCAGCCATTGCACGGCCCGGCCTGCCGGCCCCAGCGTGCGCAGGGCGGACAGCAGCATGGCCTCCTCGCCCTCGCGGCTGCTGGCCAGCAGCACCACAGGGCGGGACAGGCCGGACTTCCATTGCCCGGCGCGCTCCAGCAGCGCAGCGTCCGGACGCGCATCGAATTTCAGGTTGCCGAGCACGCCGCGCACGGGCGCACCCAGCAGGCGCAGGCGCTGCGCATCGTCCTCGGTCTGCGCCCAGGCGGCGGCCAGAGCAGCATAGGTGGGCCGTGCCAGCGGCGCCACGCGCAGCGCCTGGCCCAGTGATTTGTCGCTGAGCCGCGCATTGGCCAGCGCCAGCGGCACGCCTTCTTCGCGGCAGATGGTGACCAGGTTGGGCCACACTTCGGTCTCCATGAGCACGCCGACCGCGGGCCGGAATTGCTGCACGAAGCGGCGCACGGCCGCTGGGGTATCCCAGGGCTGCCAGACCTGCAGGTCCCCGGGCTGCAGCAGCCGGCGGCCTTCGGTGCGGCCTGTGGCCGTGCCATGGGTCAGCAGCAGGCGCATACCGGGCAGGCGCTCGCGCAGCGCGGTCAGCAAGATGGCGGCAGCGCGCGTCTCACCCAGCGATACGGCGTGAATCCAGATCCACCGGCCGCGTCCGTCCTGCCCCAGCGTGGCTGGCTGGTAGCGGCCAAAGCGCTCGGGAATGTGCTCGGCATAGACGGGCTCCGCCTCGGCGCGGCGCAGCAGCTTGCGGCGCAGCAGCGGCTGCGCCGCCCAGGTCACGGCGCTGTACAGCGCGCGCGCCCAGGACGTGGGAGAGCGTGAAGTCATCGCCTGGCGCGCAAATCAGTGCGCGGCGCCGCCAACCTGCGCGCCGGGCTTGACGCGCTCCAGCAGCGCCAGCATCTGCGCCTCGATACGCGACAGCGCCTCCTGGGTCTGGCCCTCGAAGCGCAGCACCAGCACGGGCGTGGTGTTGCTGGCGCGGATCAGGCCGAAGCCGTCGGCCCAGTCCACGCGCAGGCCGTCGATGGTGCTGACCTGGGCCGGTGCGGCAAAGGTCTCGGCGGCCAGGGCCTGCAATTCGGCGGCCAGGCGATGGGGCTCGCCCTCGGCGCAGGCCACATTCAGTTCAGGGGTGGAAAAGCTGGTGGGCAGCGCGTTGAGCAAGGCGCTGGGGTCGGCCTCGCGGCTGACGATCTCCAGCAGGCGGCAGCCCGCGTAGGTGCCGTCATCGAAGCCATACCAGCGCTCCTTGAAGAAGATGTGGCCGCTCATCTCGCCGCCCAGCGGCGCGTCCAGTTCCTTCATGCGGGCCTTGACCAGGGAGTGCCCGGTCTTGAACATCACGGGCTCGCCCCCGGCCTCGCGGATGGCGGGCGCCAGGCGCTGCGTGCATTTCACGTCGTAGACGATGCTGCCGCCCGGCACGCGCGAGAGCACGTCCTTGGCGAACAGCATCATCTGGCGGTCGGGGAAGATGTTCTGGCCGTCCTTGGTGACGATGCCCAGGCGGTCGCCGTCACCGTCGAAGGCCAGGCCCAGTTCGGCGTCCGAGGTGCGCAGCGCCTCGATCACGTCGCGCAGGTTCTCGGGCTTGCTGGGGTCGGGATGGTGGTTGGGGAATTCACCGTCCACTTCGGAGAACAGCTCGATCACCTCGCAGCCCAGGGCGCGGAAGATGCCGGGCGCCGAGGCACCGGCCACGCCGTTGCCGCAGTCCACCACGATCTTGATGGGGCGCGCCAGCTTCACGTCACCCACGATGCGCGCCTGGTAGTCGGCCTGCACATCGGCGCGGCGCACGCTGCCGGTGCCCGTCAGGGTCCAGTCGTCGCTCTCGACACGGCGGCGCAGGGCCTGGATTTCCTCGCCGTAGATGGCGCGGCCGGCCAGCACCATCTTGAAACCGTTGTAGTCCTTGGGGTTGTGGCTGCCCGTGACCTGGATGCCCGAGCGCGCCAGTGTGCTGGCCGCGTAGTACAGCATGGGCGTGGTGGCCAGGCCGATGTCGATCACCTCGATGCCGACCTCGGTCAGGCCGGCTATCAGCGCCGCGGACAGCGAAGGTCCCGACAGGCGGCCATCGCGTCCCACGGCCACCACGGTCTCGCCGGCCGCCAGGGCTGCCATGCCGAAGGCGCGGCCCACGCCAAGCGCGACCTCCTCGTTGAGCGTGGACGGCACGATGCCGCGGATGTCATAGGCTTTGAAGATGGAAGATGCGACCTGCACGTCGAAAACGCTTTCTCGTCGGTTGAAAACAGGGCGCCGCAGCCCGGAACCTGGCCCGGCTGCGGCCCAAGCCGCAATTGTAGGCGCGGCAGGCTTGTAGGCGCGGCAGGCAGGGGCGCCGGCGCACATCACCCCGGCCGCAAGCGGTTGCGGCGCGCGCCCTGCCTCACAGCTGCTGCTGCACCTGGGCCAGCGCCGCCGGGTCTTCCATGGTGCTGAGGTCGCCCGGGTCGCGCCCCTCAGCCACGGCCTGCATGGCACGGCGCAGCAGCTTGCCGCTGCGCGTCTTGGGCAGCGCACTGACGAAGACCACGCGCGAGGGCCGGGCCACGGCGCCCAGCCGCGCATCGACCAGCTTCATCACATCGGCCTGCAGCGCCGCGCGCTCGGCCTCGCCCTCCAGCGCCGTCCGGGGCACGGCAAAGGCCAGCGCCACCTGGCCCTTGAGCGTATCGGCCACGCCGACCACGGCGACTTCGGCCACCTGGGGGTGGGCGGAAATGCATTCCTCGATCTCGCGCGTGCCAAGGCGGTGGCCGGCCACGTTGATCACGTCGTCCGTGCGGCCCAGGATGAAGAAGTAGCCATCCTCGTCGCGAATGCCCCAATCGAAGGTGCTGTAGACCATGCGGCCCGGAATGCTCTTCCAGTAGGTGTTGACGAAGCGCTGATCGTCACGCCAGACGGTCTGCATGCAGCCCGGCGGCAGCGGTCCCTCGATGGCCAGCACGCCCTTTTGCCCGGCACCGAGCAGTTCCTCGCCCGTGGCCTCGTCGATCAGTTTCACGTCATAGCCATAGACGGCCTTGCCGGGACTGCCGAAGCGCGTGGTCTGCTGCTCCACGCCGTTGCACAGCGTGAGGATGGGCCAGCCGGTCTCGGTCTGCCAGTAGTTGTCGATGATGGGCTTGCCCAGGGCCTGGCTGATCCACTGCGCCGTGGGCTCGTCCAGCGGTTCGCCGGCCAGCCACAGCGCCTTGAGGCTGGAGATATCGTGGCGGTGCAGGTACTCGGCATCGTGCTTCTTGAGCACACGGATGGCCGTGGGCGCCGAGAACATGTGGGTGACCCGGTACTTCTCCACGATGCTCCACCAGATGCCCGCGTCGGGGCGTATGGGCAGGCCCTCGTAGAGCACGGTGGCCATGCCTGCGATCAGCGGCGCATAGATGATGTAGCTGTGGCCCACGACCCAGCCGATGTCGCTGGTGCAGAAAAAAGTCTGCCCTGCCTCGGCCCCGAAGATCAGCGGCATGCTGGCGGCCAACGCCACCGTGTAGCCGCCCGTATCGCGCTGCACGCCCTTGGGGCGCCCCGTGGTGCCGCTGGTGTAGAGCGTGTAGCTGGGGTCGGTGGACTCCACCCAGGTGCAGGCGACCTGGGCGTCGGCGTGCAGCGCACGCAGGCTGGCCCAGTCGTGGTCACGGCCGGCGCGCATGGGCGCAGGCGCCAGGCCACGGTCCACGATGAGCACGGCCGCTGGCTTGTGGCTGGCCAGTTGCAGGGCCTCGTCCAGCAAGGGCTTGTAGGCCACGACGCGCCCGCCGCGCGAGCCCGCGTCGGCACTGATGATGACCTTGGGCTCGGCATCGTCGATGCGCGAGGCCAGCGCCGCCGAGGCAAAGCCGCCGAACACCACCGAATGGATGGCACCCAGCCGCGCGCAGGCCAGCATGGCAAAGGCCGCCTCGGCAATCATGGGCATGTAGATCTGGACGCGGTCGCCCTTTTGCACACCCAGCGACTGCAGCACGGCGGCCATGCGCTGCACCTCGGCATGCAGTTCGCGGTAGGTGTAGACCTTTTCCGTGCCGGTCTCGGTGGAGATGGCGATCAGCGCGTTCTGGTCGGCGCGCTCGGCCAGGTGCCGGTCCACGGCGTTGTGGCAGAGATTGGTCTGCCCCCCGACAAACCACCGTGCAAACGGCGGATTGTCGTAGTCGCAGATGCGCTGGGGCGGCACATGCCAGTCGATGCGGCGGGCCTGCTCGGCCCAAAAGGCATCGCGCTCCTCGATGGAGCGGCGGTGGAAATCGTCGAAACGCGGGGCCATTGTCTGTCTCCTGTCGTTGTCATGGATTGGCGGCTTCTGAATTCATAATTATTCATAATGCGCTTGCCAAAAGCTGACAACTCCGCGCTGCGCGGGCAGACAGGCCCCTTCAAACTCAGAAGCTGTAGCGCAGGCCGACCGAGATCTCGCTGGAACTCAGCTTAGCGCGCATCTGCTCATCCTGCAGGCCACGGACATTGGTGAAGTTGTTGGCGCCGCTGTGGGTCTTGCCCATGCCCACATAGCGATAGCCCAGGTCGATGCTGACCTTTTGAATCGGCGAGTAGCTGACGCCAAAGCCCAGCGCATAGGCCAGATTGTTCTGGGAATCGCTGAAGTACTGGCGATTCGGATTGCCTTGCCAGCCGCTGGACTGCAGGTGGGCCAGGCCCAGGCCCGCCGTGCCGTACACGGAGAACTGCGCGTTCAGGGGGAAATCCTTGTACGCATTGATCATCAGGCGCTGAGAACGGATGCTGTGGTGATTGAAACTCGTGGGAAAGCGCGTGGAGCCGCTGGTGAATTCGTTGCTCCTGGGCAGGGTGTACTCGGCTTCCAGGCGCCAGTCCGACGGGAGCTGATAACCCAGGGCCAGAGAGCCGCCTGTAGCGCGGCGACTGTCGTCGCCAGGCACGAACTGCCCCAAGCCGGGGCGGGCGCTGGAGTCCATATCGTGGGCCTTGTAGTTGGCGGAGTTGATGCGGACGGCGCCATAGAAATGGTCGGCAGCCAAAGCGCTGCCCGAGGCGGTCAGGATCAGGGCGGTGAAGGTCAGAACGTGCTTCATACAGTCTCTCTTGGGGGAATGCCGCCACTGTAGAAAAACGCCCTGCCCGCGCCTATTCGGCCGGCTACGCACGCAGCTCCGTAGAACTACGCGGTGCAGCGACGGCCCGCCTCCCGAGAACAGACAGGTCACCATGAAAAAAGGCGCTCCAAAGAGCGCCCCAAGACGGCGGACCCAGGAACCCGTGCCTTACTTGACCAGGGCAAGCAGCTCCTTGAAGGCCGGATGCTCGCAGCTGCGCAGCCACTCGAAGGCCACCATCTCCGTGGTAACCAGCTCGGCACCTGCTCCGGCCAGGCGGTCGAAGGCGGCATCGCGGTTGCGCTCGGTGCGCGAGCTGCAGGCGTCGGTGACGACCCAGACATCGAACTCATCTTCCAGCAGCTCCAGCGCCGTCTGCAGCAGGCAGACATGGGCTTCACAGCCGGCAATCACCACCATGCTGCGCTCGGGCGCCTGCTGCTGGGGCTTTTGCAGGTGCTTGGGCAGGCTGCGTGCATTGCCGCCCTGGGGCCGTGCAGGAGGACGCAGCCACTCGCCCAGGCCCTCGGCCACGGCGCTGAAATGCATCTTGGACAGGGTCCGGTCGCACAGCGCGCGCAGTTCGGCGTCGTTGGCGCCCAGGCGCGAGGGGTTCTGCTCGGTACCGAAGACCGGCACGTCCACCAGCTGCGCCAGGCGCGCCAGCTTCACGGCATTGGCCAGAACTGCCGGTCCCTCGAAGATGGCCGGCATCAGGCGCTCCTGGTAATCGACGAGTACGAGCTGGGAGTCGGTGGCTTCAAGCAGCATGGCGGATCTTTCTTGGGAATATGGGGCGGCGCGGGCCGCCCTTCTTATAGAGGACAAAAGGGAAAGCTTTCCATTGTCGCAGCTTGCGTGCGCTCCCTGCCGCGCAGCCCGGATTCCTGAGGTAACTCAAAAACCCAGGCTTTCGGGGGTCTTATCGAATTTGTCCTACGTTTTTGCGTGGTAATCTCGCGCCCCATGTCCCGATGGCTTATTGCACTCCTGTTTGTCAGCGTCACGGCACACGCGGCTCCGCCCGAAATGCGTGACGACGATATGAACCAGCTGCTGGTCAACCGCAGCCTCATCTCGCAGCTGCGCGAAGCCCGCCACCACATGGCGGAACGCACTTCCGACTTCGTCAAGGAAGCACGACAAAGCGTCGCCGAAAAGACCTCCGATCTGGTCGTGACCGCCATGGGCTTCATCGGCGTTCCCTACCGCCGCGGCGGCAACAGTGCCGAGACCGGCTTCGACTGCAGCGGTTTCGTCCGCGCCATCTACTCCGAAACCCTGGGCAAGGTCCTGCCGCGCCGCGCTGACCAGCAGGCGCAGGCCACGGAAAAAATCGACAAGAACGAACTCAAGCCCGGTGATCTGGTGTTCTTCAACACCATGCGCCGCACCTTCAGCCATGTCGGCATCTATGTCGGCGACGGCAACTTCATCCATGCACCGCGCACCGGTGCGCAGGTTCGCGTGGAAAGCATGCAAAGCGCGTACTGGGCCCGCCGCTTCGATGGCGCCCGCCGCGTGCAGGACGCCGACGGCCTGGGCCTTGACGCCAGCAAGGCCGCTCTGGCCCTGCAAATGCAGGCAAGCCAGCTGCAGTGATCGCAGCGTCTTTTGCGCCAATCCACAAACGCCTGCACATGCAGGCGTTTTGTTTTTCAGGGCCCTGCTCTGGCTTCGTCCCAGGTTGAGATGCTGTCCGACAGGGCCACCCGGTGCCGGGCCCTAGAGTCGCGGCATGGAAGCTTCAGTTCGGAGAAAAGCATGATGTCCTTGATTGGTACCCTCATCGTTGGCCTGGTCGTTGGCTTGCTGGCGCGGGCACTCAAACCCGGCGATGACAGCCTTGGCTGGATCATGACCATCCTGCTCGGCGTGGCAGGATCGTTTCTTGCCAGCTACGTCGGTGTCGCCATGGGCTGGTACGAGGCCGGGCAACCCGCCGGCTGGATCGCCTCCATCGTGGGTGCCATCGTCATCCTCTTCATCTACAGTCTGGTGCGCAGCAAGAGCGCACGCTGACCACCCTGCGCGCCAGCCGCATCCGCCGGCTGGCGCATTCTCTTGATCGACATCTGCCCCGTCTTCACTGGCACGCATGATCTTTCGCACATCGGACAAAACCCCTCCCCCTCCACCACCGCGCCACGATGTGGCGCAAGCGGCCGAGAGCGCGCGCAAGTTGCTGCACCGGCGTGCACTGGTCGGCGCAGCAGCCAGCAGCCTGCCCATTCCGGGCCTGGACTGGCTGGTGGATGCGGCACTGCTGGCGCGGCTGCTGCCACGCATCAACCGCGAATTCGGCCTCACACCTGAACAGTTGGACAAGCTGGAACCCGGCAAGCGCGAGCAGGTGCAAAAGGCCGTGGCCATGGTGGGCTCGGTGCTGATCGGCAAGCTGATCACGCGCGACATGGTGGTGCGCCTGGCGCGCGCGGCCGGCATGCGCATGACGGCCACGCAGGCCGCCAAGTATGTGCCGCTGGCAGGCCAGGCCGCAGCAGCAGCGCTGGGCTATGCCACGCTGCGCTACCTGGGCGAGCGGCATATCCAGGACTGCATTCGTGTGGTCGAGCATGCAGAACTCGACATTCCCTCGCGGCTGGATCGCACGGCGCGCAAGGTCGAGCAGACAGATCAGCAATTGGAAAAGGCAAAAAAGACCGACAAGGCCGACAGGACCGACAAGGACGGGCGCGAGGCCGAGCCCGCCCCCGAGCCTTCCGGCAAGCGCCCGCGCTTCTGGCGCCAGCCCGATCGCGGCCCCTGGGGCCGCTCCCAGTAGACGGCTATCAGCCCAGGTCCGACGCCTGGTGGCGCTCGGGCACCTGGGTGGCTTCATCTCCCCAGGTACGATTCACGCGGCGGCCCCGCAGCACGGCCGGCCTTTGGGCAATCTCCCTGGCCCAGCGCATGACATGCGTGTATTCATGGGCTGAGAGGAACTCGGCCGCGCCATACACCTCGTTGAGCACCAGGGCCCCATACCAGGGCCAGATGGCGATATCGGCAATGCTGTAGTTCGCCCCTGCAATGAACGGGTGCAGGGCCAGCTGGCGATCGAGCACATCGAGCTGGCGCTTGGTCTCCATGGTGAAGCGGTTGATGGGGTACTCGAACTTCTCGGGCGCATAGGCATAGAAATGCCCGAAACCGCCGCCAAGGTAAGGTGCCGACCCCATCTGCCAGAACAGCCAGTTCAGCGTCTCGGTGCGCGCAGCGGGCTCGGCAGGCAGCAGCGCACCAAACTTCTCGGCCAGGTACAGCAGGATGGAGCCTGACTCGAACACGCGCACCGGCGGCTCGACGCTGCGGTCCAACAGCGCCGGGATCTTGGAGTTGGGATTGACTTCGACAAAGCCGCTGGAGAACTGGTCGCCTTCGCTGATGCGGATCAGCCACGCGTCGTACTCCGCGCCGGCATGGCCCAGCGCCAGCAGCTCCTCCAGCATGATGGTGACCTTCACGCCGTTGGGCGTAGCCAGCGAATACAGCTGCAGAGGCTGCTGCCCCACCGGCAATGCCTTGTCATGGGTGGGACCGGCGACCGGGCGGTTGATGTTGGCAAAGGTGCCGCCCGAAGGCGCTGGCTGCCATACGGCGGGCGGGACATAGGTGGAGCTGTCGGTCATGCAGGATTCCTGTGGTTCGCGGGCTGGGGAGAGGTGCCCGGCTGAAAGTGATTGTCCCGTCACCGGCGCGCTCTTGCCGGCGTGCGCGGAACGCCGCCACGGCGCCCGGGGATTTGCCACAATCGCGGCATGACTGCCGCCCCCACCTCCGCCCGCCAGTTCTGGCTCATGAAGAACGAGCCAGACGAATTCTCCATAGACCACGCGCTGGCCGCACCGCAGGCCACCATCGCCTGGGACGGTGTGCGCAACTACCAGGCGCGCAACTTCATGCGCGATGCCATGCAGGTGGGCGATGGGGTGCTGTATTGGCACTCCAGTTGCGCCGAGCCCGGCATCTACGGCATCGCCCGCATTGCAGGCAACCTGCGCGTCGATGCCTCGCAGTTCGACCCGCGCAGTCCCTACTACGACCCCAAGTCCTCGCCCGACAAGCCACGCTGGCTCACGCTGGACGTGCAGGCGCTGCGCAAGACACGCACGCTGCAGATCGCCGAGCTGCGCGAGCATCCCGAGCTTGCCGGCATGCGTGTACTGCAAAAGGGCAACCGCCTTTCGATCACGCCGGTCACGCCCGAGGAATGGGCCTTCATCGAAGGCCTGCTCCAACCCGCCTGAGCTGCCGAACCGCCCGCTGCGGGCTGCTTTCTTACAAGCAAGAAGCTTCTCTCCTGCACGCCGGACCTGCACCGGCCGCTATGCTTTTGGGCATTTGCGAACCTGGATTTCGCATGCTGGAGGGAGAATCTTCGTGCGTTGGCGAAAAGCAAAAGCAAAAACACCCCCTGGAACTCCCAAGAGCGGCATGGCCGCTGCGCCCGGTCGCCTGCGTCTGGCGCTTCGCGACGCCATCGCCGCCTCCCTGGGTGCGATGCTGGCCTGGGAGCTGTCCCACTACCTGCTCGGCCACCCCAAACCCGTCTTTGCCGCCGTCACCGCCCTGGTCTGCCTGGCGCCCGGCCTGCCCAGCCACCTCAAGCAGACCTGGGGTCTGGTGCTGGGCTGCGCCATCGGCATCATCGTCGGCGAACTGGCCTGGCTGCTGCCCGACACCATTCCGCTGCTGCGGCTTAGTCTGGCCTCGCTGGTCGCCCTGTCTCTGGCCGCCATGCTCGGGCAGCCGCCGGTCGTCCCGATACAGGCGGGCGTCTCCGTCGTGCTGGTGCTGAGCATGGGGCCGAGCGCCGCGGGCGAGACGCGGCTGGTTGACGTACTGGTGGGCGCCGGTGTCGGCCTGATGTTCAGCCAGGTGATCTTCACGGCCAATCCGCTGCGCGCCGTGTCGCGCTCGGCAAGCGCCTTGCTGGGCCAGCTGGCCGAGGGGCTGGAAGCCACCCTGCGCGCCACCGCCACCCACGACACGCCCGATGCCACCGTCGCGCTGGGCCAGCTCACGCGCAGCAGCGATGCGCTGAGCGCACTGCGCGCAGCCATGGTGGAGGCGCAAAGCGCAAGCCGCTGGTCCCTGCGCGGCCGCCTGGGTGGCGCGGGGCTGCAGACCATCACCGGGCGCTATGACCGCCACGCCGTGCGCCTGTATGCCAGCGCACTGCTGCTGGGCGAAAGCCTGGTGCGCGGCATGTCGCATGACAGTGGCCTCATGCCGCGCGCCATCGTGCTGCACTGCGAATGGCTGGTCGATGCCTGCCGCCAGCTGTCCGCCAACGGCAACGTGGTGGCCCTGCAGCCCGATGACGCCCTGGCCGAACTGGCCGCCTCCGCTCCCCAGGCACCCGCCCAGCCGGTGCCCCAGGCCTGGCTGCCCGCGCTGGACCATGCGCAGCAGATGGAAGAGGCCCTGAAGGCGTTGATAGGCTCGCGCGACGCGTGATTCAGACTGCAGCGCGCCCGCGCGGCGCTGCACCTGCACCGCTGATGCGCCCGATCGCGCCGGCCAGCCACCAGCCGATAGCGCACATGGCCGCCGTCACCACCCAGGTCCACTGCCATCCGCCCGCCTGCACGGCCACGGCCGCCACCAGAGGCGGGCCTGCAAACTGCCCCACGCTGGACCATTGCTGCATGAAACCCACCGTGGTCGATACCGTGGACTCATCGGGGGCCAGCCGCACCGCCATGGAAAACAGCGTGCCCGGGATCAGCCCGCCCGCCGCCGAAAACAACACCACCGCCACAAAGCGCAGCCACAACGGCGCCAGCGGTTGCCCCTGCCATTGCAGATAGGCCAGCAGCGCACACGCCGCCATGCAGCCAAAGCCCAGGCGCAAGGCGCGCGTGGCGCTCCAGCCGCTTTGGAGCAAACGGCCAGAGGCCACATTGCCCACCATGTTGGCCAGCGCCACCACGGCCGTCAGCGTCCCCGACAATGCGGCGCCCAGGCCAGCCTCGGCATAGACCGTGGGGAGAAAGCCGATGACGGCCATCCACTGCCCTGAATACACGGCAAAGGCCACAGCCACGCACCAGGGTCCGGGGCTGCGCAGGGTCAACGCCAGGCGCGGACGCCAGCCACCGCCCGCCACCGACGCGCCAAGGGGCACCGGCCTGTCTGCCGGCACGCCACACCAGACGGCGACCCATGCGAATGCCGAGATCAGCCCCAACAGCAACCACCATGCGGGCCAAGATGCCCAGGCCATCACCCACGGCCCCAGCAGCAAGCCGATGGCACTGCCCAACGGCATATAGGTGCCCCACCAGCCCATGCGCGCGCTCAGATCGCGTGGCGCCACGCAGCGCCGGATCAGACCCGGCCCCGGCATGGCCACCAGCAAAAAGCCCAGTCCCTCCACGGCACGCAAGGCCAGCAGCGCTGCAAACCCCGTAGCGGTGGCGCCCAGGGCGCTGGCACCCGCCATCAGCAGCAGGCCTGCCAGCATGCTGCGCCGCAGCCCCCAGCGGTCTGCACCCAGACCCACCACCAGGCCCAGCACCATGCCGGCCACCTGCACGGTGGAAAGCAGAAAGCCGGCCTGCAGCAGGGACAGGCCCAATTGCTGCTGCAGCACCGGCACAGCCGGCGGCAGCTTGCCTACATGCAGAGCCGCGCTGACGCCGGCCGCCACGACGATCCATGAGGGATGTACCCCCTGCTTCGTTGTTTTCACTGGATGCTGTCTCCCGGGGGCGCATGCCATGCGCCCTGTAGCTGATGTGTGAAGTATCGAAAGCATAGGCCAAGCGGCGCCTGCAAACAGCACTCTTCTTACCCGCCGACCTGTCTGTATGGAGGCACACTGAAGGCCTGAATCAACTCCCGAGGCCTTGCGCATGCGCTCATCACTAGATTTCAGCTCCTGGTCTTCGCTGCTGTCCACGGTGTTGGGCCTGCTGCTGGTCACCTGCCTGATGATGGGCATTCGCCTGCTGTTCATGCAGACCGTGCAAAAGCGGCGCGAGCGTGAGAACCGCCAGATCAATGAACGCCTGAAGTCGCTTATCGCCGCCTACAAGACGCTGGGCGGCTCCTTCACGGGCACGCTGCATGTGAATCCCCTGCACCTGCGCGATCTGCGCAGGCCCGCCGCCGACGATGCCGATGCCGATGCACCACCGGCTTTTGGCAGCGAGCGCCAACGGCGCATTCGCGATGCGGTGGAAGCCGCGCTGTCCGATGTCATCTTGCTCGGGACGCAAGACCAGGTGCGCATGGCCGCCCAGGCGGCCCAGGACATGGTGGCAGGCCAGCCTGTCGAGACTGCGGCACTCGTCACTTCGCTGCGCGCCTTCATCCGCGAAGCGCTGGATCTGGAGCCGATCCCTGACAGCCTGCGCGTTCCCAACCAGGGCCCCACGCGTCCCGGCGGCACGGCGGGCGGGGCGCGCAAAGGTGGCGCGGAATCCGGCGCTTCGAGCAAGGGCGGTGGTGGCAGTGGTGGCGGCGGTGCCGGCGCAGGAATGGGCGCCGCAGGCATGGGCGGCCTGGGCATGGGAGCAGGCCTTGGCGTCGGCGTTCACCATGGAGACGATGGCACGCCCCCACCATGAACACCTGCCGTGCCGGGTCGAACCGCAAGCCACTGGGACGCCGGCCCGCTTGCCGGGCGAACCTGACACTCGCCAGAAACAGCCAAGCCTGCGAGGTACCAGATGGCACCCCGCAGGCCTCGCATGCCGGGCAGCAGCCGCCTGCTTGCCCGTCCTCCCCCACCAATTTCTGTCAGACCATCACCACATCACAGCCGCAGCTTGGCCGTTGCCAGCAGCAAACCAAACCCCACCAACATGCCGCCAAAGGCCCTGTCTATCCAATGCCGCACGGCCAGCAACCGCGCACGCACCCGCTGGGCGGAAAAGCACAGCGCCACGATGCAGAACCACGCCACATGGGCCAGCGAGATGAATCCGCCATATGCCAGCTGCGTGGCCAGCGGCGTGTCCTGTCCCACGATCTGCAGGAACAGGCTGACCACGAACACCGTGGTCTTGGGATTGAGCGCATTCGTCAGAAAGCCCGTGCGCAGTGCCGCCATGTCGGAGAGCGCGGCCACGGGCTGGCTGGGCAAATCGCCCTCCGGGCGGCTGCGCAGCATGGTCACGCCCAGATAGATCAGATAGGCTGCACCCAGCAGCTTGACCACGTCGAACAACCAGGTGGACTGCTGCATGAGCAGTCCGACCCCGAGCAAGGTATAGCCGACATGGACCAGCACTCCCATGCCAATGCCCAGCGCCGTGAGCAGGCCCGCGCGGCGCGAGCGCAGCAGGCTGTTGCGTGTGACCATGGCGAAATCCGCCCCTGGGCTGATGACGGCCAGCAGGGTAATGGTGACTACAGCTATCCATTCGGTCATCGGTTATCCATTCGATTCAATGCAACGCGCCGGATAGTATTGGCCTTCCATGAAAATACATAACGATGTTTTCTGACACAGTTGGTGAACTCAACTCACATACCCCGAGCAAGCGACTGCCGTCGCTGCAGGCCTTGCGCTGCTTCGAAGCGGCCGCCCGGCGGGAGAACTTCAGCAAGGCGGCAGAAGAGTTGCACCTGACCCATGGCGCCATCAGCCGGGCCGTGCGCCTGCTGGAGGACGATCTGGGCGTGACCCTGTTTGACCGCCGCAGTCGCCGCGTCTTCCTGACCGAGGCGGGCCGCCACCTGGCCCAGGCCGTGCACGAAGGCCTGGAGCGCATGCGCCAGGCCACGCAGGAGTTGCGCTCGCGCGCGCAGCAGGCGCGCCGCTGGGTGCTGTCCTGCGAGCCCACCTTGCTCATGCGCTGGCTGATCCCTCGCTGGCCCCAGTTCCAGGAACAACACCCGGAGTTGCAGCTGCACCTGATGGCGGGCGGCGGGCCTTTCTCTTTCGCGGACGGCATCGATCTGGCCATACGGCGCGATGACTTCTCTCCGCCAGCGGGCTGTCATGCGGAGACCCTGTTTGCCGAGCGCATAGGCCCGGTCTGCCGGCCCGAGCGGCTGGCGCAGTGGTGCACGCGCTCCGACGAGGGGCATGCCACCGGGCTGCGTCCGGAGGCGCCCTTGCTGCAAAGCCGCACCCGCCCGGGGGCCTGGTCCACCTGGGCAGAGCACAGCGGCCAGCCGCCGCCGTCGGGATCCCAGCTGCAGTTCGACCATTTCTATTTCAGCCTGCAGGCCGCCGTGGCAGGCATGGGACTGGCCATCGGACCCTGGCAACTGGTGCGCGACGACATCGCCAACGGCGTGCTGGCAGCGCCCATGGGCTTTGTCGAGGACGGTTCGCGCTACTGCCTGCTGTCCCCCGCTCCGCCCACGCCAGATGGCGTGCACGACCAATTGCTGCAGTGGCTGCGCGCCCAGGCCTGAACAGGTCTGCCCACTTTTCCTTGCCTGTGTCTGGGCTGATGCCTGTGTCCGTATCTGCGTCTCCCAAAGCAGAAAGGCAGCCGAAGCTGCCTTTCTGTTCTTGCCAGGCCTGAACGCCAGGCCTTGCGCTTACTTGCGCTGCGGCGGCAGGTCCGTGCAGGAGCCGTGCGCCACCTCGGCCGCCATGCCCAGGCTTTCGCCCAGCGTGGGGTGGGGATGGATGGTCTTGCCGATGTCCACGGCGTCGGCACCCATTTCGATGGCCAGCGCAATCTCGCCGATCATGTCGCCCGCATGCGTGCCGACGATGCCGCCACCCAGGATGCGGCCATGGCCGTGCGCCTCGGGGCTGTCATCGAACAGCAGCTTGGTGACGCCTTCGTCGCGGCCATTGGCAATGGCGCGGCCCGAAGCCGTCCAGGGGAACACACCCTTCTTGACCTTGATGCCCTGGGCCTTGGCTTGGTCCTCGGTCAGACCCACCCACGCCACTTCCGGGTCGGTGTAGGCCACGCTGGGGATCACGCGGGCGTTGAAGGCGCTGGCAGCCAGCTCCTTGTTGCCCTGCAGTTCACCGGCGATGACTTCGGCGGCCACATGGGCCTCGTGCACAGCCTTGTGCGCCAGCATGGGCTGGCCCACCACGTCGCCGATGGCGAAGATGTGGGGCACATTGGTGCGCATCTGGATATCGACTTCGATGAAGCCGCGGTCCGTGACGGCCACGCCGGCCTTCTCGGCAGCGATCTTCTTGCCGTTGGGCGTGCGGCCCACGGCCTGCAGCACCAGGTCGTAGACCTGGGGCTCGGGCACGGTGATGCCGTCCTTGGCAGGCGCAAAGCTGACCTTGATGCCTTCGGGCGTGGCTTCGGCACCCACGGTCTTGGTGTTGACCATGATGTTGTCGAAGCGCGGCGCGTTCATCTTCTGCCAGACCTTGACCAGGTCACGGTCGGCGCCCTGCATGAGGCCGTCCATCATCTCCACCACGTCCAGGCGTGCGCCCAGCGTGGAGTAGACGGTGCCCATTTCCAGGCCGATGATGCCGCCGCCCAGGATCAGCATGCGTTTGGGCACGCTGGCCAGGTCCAGCGCGCCGGTGGAGTCCACCACGCGCGGGTCCTTGGGCATGAAGGGCAGGTGCACGGCCTGGCTGCCGGCAGCAATGATGGCGCGCTTGAACTGCACGATCTTCTTGCTGCCGGTCTTTTCCTGGCCGTCGCCCGTGGTCTCTTCCACCTCAAGGTGGTTGGCGCCGACGAAGTTGCCGTAGCCGCGCACCACGGTGACCTTGCGCATCTTGGCCATCTGGCCCAGGCCGCCGGTCAGCTTGCCGATGACCTTGTCCTTGTGTCCGCGCAGCTGGTCGATGTTGACCTCGGGCGCGCCGAACTTGACGCCGGCCACCTCCAGGTGCTTGACCTCGTCCACCACGGCGGCCACGTGCAGCAGCGCCTTGGACGGGATGCAGCCCACGTTCAGGCAGACGCCGCCCAGGCTCTTGTAGCGCTCGACGATGACCACATTCAGGCCCAGATCGGCCGCACGGAAGGCTGCCGAGTAGCCGCCAGGACCGCCGCCGAGCACGACCACGTCGCAGTCGTAATCGGCCGCGCCACCAGCGTAGCTGGCTGCGGCCGGAGCGGGAGCCGATGCTGCGGGCGCTGCAGCGGCGGGCGCCGGAGCCGCCGCTGCAGGGGCCGGTGCTGCCGCCTGGGGTGCGGCGGCCGCTTCGCCAGCGGCCTCCAGCGTCAGGATCAGGCCGCCTTCGGCGATCTTGTCGCCGATCTTGACCTTGAGTTCCTTGACCACGCCGGCATGGCTGGAGGGGATCTCCATGGAGGCCTTGTCGGACTCCACGGTGATCAGGGACTGGTCCTTGGCCACGGTGTCACCGGGCTGGACCAGCAGTTCGATCACGCCCACTTCGGCGAAGTCGCCGATGTCGGGCACCTTGATGTCGATGATTGCCATGTGTCGGGCCTCCGTTTACAGCAGGATGCGGCGGTAGTCCGCCAGCACTTGGCCCAGGAAGGCATTGAAGCGCGCGGCCGAGGCACCGTCGATGACACGGTGGTCATAGGACAGCGACAGCGGCAGCGTCAGGCGCGGCACGAATTGCTTGCCATCCCACACCGGCTTCATCTGGCCCTTGGACAGGCCGAGGATGGCCACTTCAGGGGCGTTGATGATGGGCGTGAAGTTCGTGCCACCGATGCCGCCCAGCGACGAAATCGAGAAGCAGCCGCCCTGCATGTCGGCGGCGCCGAGCTTGCCGTCGCGGGCCTTCTTGGCCAGCTCGCCCATTTCCTGGCTGATCTGCAGGATGCCCTTCTTGTCGGCATCGCGCAGCACGGGGACCACCAGGCCGTTGGGCGTGTCGGCCGCAAAGCCGACGTGGAAGTACTGCTTGTAGACCAGGGTGTCGCCGTCCAGCGAGGCATTGAACTCGGGGAACTTCTTGAGGGCCGCGACCACCGCCTTGATCACGAAGGCCAGCATGGTCACCTTGACGCCGCTCTTCTCGTTCTCCTTGTTGGTGGAGACACGGAAGGCTTCCAGGTCGGTGATGTCGGCCTCGTCATTGTTGGTGACGTGCGGGATCATGACCCAGTTGCGCGACAGGTTGGCGCCGCTGATCTTCTTGATGCGCGACAGGTCCTTGCGCTCGACCGGGCCGAACTTGGCGAAGTCCACCTTGGGCCAGGGCAGCAGGTCCAGACCTGCGCCGCCGGAGCCACCCTTGGGAGCGGTCGCGGCCTGGGCCTTGGTCTGCACGGCACCCGCCATGACGGACTTGGTGAAAGCCTGGATGTCGTCGGCCGTGATGCGGCCCTTGTTGCCCGAGCCCTTGACCTCGTCCAGCGGCACACCCAGCTCGCGGGCGAACTTGCGTACCGAGGGCGATGCATGGGGCAGCTTGCCCGTGGGCGCCACGGTGGGATTATGCGCAGGTGCAGCGGCGGGAGCCGATGCTGCAGCGGCAGCCACCGGAGCTGCAGCGGCCGGGGCAGCAGCGGCCGGGGCAGGGGCTGCTGCAGCAGGTGCCGGGGCCGCAGCCTGGGCTGCAGGCGCGGCAGCGCCCTGCACGCTCATCTGGCCGACCACGTCGCCCACGTTGACCGTGTCACCGATCTTGAGCGCCAGCGCCGTGATGGTGCCGGCCGCTGGCGACGGGATTTCCATCGAGGCCTTGTCGGACTCGACGGTGAACAGCGATTGCTCGGCCGTCACGGTGTCGCCGACCTTGACCAGCATCTCGATCACGGCCACGTCCTTGAAGTCGCCAATGTCGGGAATCTTGATGTCGATCTGCGTGGCGGCGCCCGAGGCCGCAGGCGCGGCAGCGGGAGCAGCGGCCGGTACAGGCGCAGCCACCGGGGCCGGGGCTGCAGCGGCGGGGGCCGGTGCGGCGGCTGCAGGTGCCGGGGCAGCGGCTTCCGCCGACTCGACCACGGCAATGATGCTGCCCTGCTTGACCTTGTCGCCCATGTTGACGCGCAGCTCCTTGAGCACGCCAGCGTGGCTGGAGGGGATCTCCATGGAGGCCTTGTCGGACTCCACGGTGATCAGCGATTGCTCGGCCTTGATCTGATCGCCGGCCTTGACCAGCACTTCGATCACAGCAACTTCGTCGAAATCACCGATATCGGGGACTTGAATTTCTACCAATGCCATATGTGTCTCCCGTTCTTACTCAAGCGTGCAGCGGGTTGATCTTGTCGGCCTTGATGCCGTACTTGGCGATCGCTTCGGCCACGGTGGTGGCGTTGATCTTGCCTTCTTCGGCCAGCGCGCGCAGTGCGGCAACCACGATGTAGTGGCGATCCACTTCGAAGTGCTCGCGCAGCTTGCGGCGGAAGTCCGAGCGGCCGAAGCCGTCGGTGCCCAGCACCTTGTAGGTGCGGCCCTTGGGCATGTAGGGGCGGATCTGCTCGGCGTAGGCCTTCATGTAGTCGGTGGATGCGATCACCGGGCCATTGTGCGACTGCAGCTGCTGCGTGACGAAGGGCACCTTCTGGGTGTCCAGCGGATGCAGCAGGTTCCAGCGGTCGGCGTCCTGGCCGTCGCGGGTGAGCTCGTTGAAGCTCGGGCAGCTCCACACGTCGGCGGCAATGCCCCAGTCGGCCAGCAGCAGTTCCTGGGCGAAGAAGGATTCACGCAGGATGGTGCCCGAACCCAGCAGTTGCACGCGCAGGCCGCTTTCCGGCACCTTCTGGCCGGGCTTGCACAGGTACATGCCCTTGATGATCTGCTGCTCGGTGCCGGGCGTGAGGCCGGGCATGGCGTAGTTCTCGTTGAGCAGCGTGATGTAGTAGAAGACGTTTTCCTGGTTCTGCACCATGCGGCGCAGGCCGTCCTGCATGATCACGGCGACTTCGTGGGCGAAGGTCGGGTCGTAGCTCACGCAGTTGGGAATGGTGTTGGCCAGGATGTGGCTGTGGCCGTCTTCGTGCTGCAGGCCTTCGCCGTTCAGCGTGGTGCGGCCCGAAGTGCCGCCCAGCAGGAAACCGCGCGCCTGCATGTCGCCGGCCGCCCAGGCCAGGTCACCGATGCGCTGGAAGCCGAACATCGAGTAGTACACGTAGAACGGGATCATGATCCGGTTGCTCGTGCTGTAGCTCGTGGCTGCCGCGATCCAGCTGCTCATGCCGCCGGCTTCGTTGATGCCTTCCTGCAGGATCTGGCCGGCCTTGTCCTCGCGGTAGTACATCACCTGGTCCTTGTCGACCGGGGTGTACTGCTGTCCAGCGGGGTTGTAGATGCCGATCTGGCGGAACAGGCCTTCCATGCCGAAGGTACGTGCCTCGTCCACCAGGATGGGCACGACGCGCGGGCCGATTTCCTTGTCGCGCAGCAGCTGCGTGAGGAAGCGCACATAGGCCTGGGTGGTCGAGATCTCACGGCCTTCGGGCGTGGCTTCAAGGATGGCCTTGAAGGTATCCAGCGCAGGCGCCGTGAATTGCTCGCTGGCCTTCACGCGGCGGTGCGGCAGGTAGCCGCCCAGGGCCTTGCGGCGCTCGTGCAGGTAGCGCATTTCCGGGGTGTCGTCGGCCGGCTTGTAGAAAGGCAGGTCGGCGATCTGGCTGTCGGGAATGGGAATGTTGAAACGGTCGCGGAAGGCCTTGATGTCCTCGTCGCCCAGCTTCTTGGTCTGGTGAACGGTGTTCTTGCCTTCACCGATCTTGCCCATGCCGAAGCCCTTGACGGTCTTGACCAGCAGCACGGTGGGCTGGCCCTTGTGCGAATTGGCAGCGTGGAAGGCAGCGTAGACCTTCTGCGAATCGTGGCCGCCGCGGCGCAGGTTCCAGATCTCGTCGTCGCTCATGTGCTCGACCATCTTCAGCGCGCGCGGATCGCGGCCGAAGAAGTTCTTGCGCACGTAGGCGCCGTCATTGGCCTTGAACGACTGGTAGTCGCCGTCGTTGCACTCGGCCATGATCTTCTTGAGCACGCCGTCCTTGTCCTTGGCCAGCAGCTCGTCCCAGCCCTTGCCCCACAGCAGCTTGATGACGTTCCAGCCGGAGCCGCGGAACTCGCCCTCGAGTTCCTGGATGATCTTGCCGTTGCCGCGCACCGGGCCGTCCAGGCGCTGCAGGTTGCAGTTGATCACGAAGATCAGGTTGTCCAGCTTTTCGCGGGCGGCCAGCGAGATTGCGCCCAGCGACTCGACCTCGTCCATTTCGCCGTCGCCGCAGAACACCCAGACCTTGCGGCTTTCGGTGTCGGCAATGCCACGGGCATGCAGGTACTTGAGGAAGCGTGCCTGGTAGATGGCCATCAGCGGGCCCAGGCCCATGGACACCGTGGGGAACTGCCAGAACTCGGGCATCAGCTTGGGGTGCGGGTAGCTGGACAGGCCCTTGCCGTCCACTTCCTGGCGGAAGTTCAGCAGCTGCTCTTCGGAGATGCGGCCTTCCAGGTAGGCGCGGGCATAGATGCCGGGAGATACGTGGCCCTGGATGTACAGGCAGTCGCCGCCGTGGTTCTCGTTTTCGGCGTGCCAGAAATGGTTGAAGCCGGCCGCGAACATGTTGGCCAGCGAAGCGAAGGAGCCGATGTGGCCGCCCAGGTCACCGCCTTCGGGCGGGTGCAGGCGGTTGGCCTTGACCACCATGGCCATGGCATTCCAGCGCATGTAGGCGCGCAGACGACCTTCGATTTCCAGGTTGCCGGGACAGCGGGCTTCCTGCGAGGTCTCGATGGTGTTCACATAGCCGGTGTTGGCCGAGAAAGGCATGTCCACGCTGTTCTGGCGTGCGTGTTCGAGCAGGTCCTCGATCAGCTTGTGCGCGTATTCGGCGCCTTCACGGTCGATGACGGCCGACAGGGCGTCCATCCATTCGCGCGATTCTTGTTGGTCCAGGCCGGCGGGAACGCCTGCATTGCCTTGCGGGTCAGTCTGAGCTGTCATGGGAATGTCTCCTTGCAGAAGGTAGCGTCTTGGGGTCGAACCAGTGAGCGGCGCAGCGCGCCAACGCAGGCGGGTAGTTCACCACGCCTTGCGCGGCACAGACCCTGTCTGGCGAACTTGAAAATACCGATTCACTGCCTCAATGCTCGGCGAGTGTCGCATACTTTTTTCGAATTTCAAATGGTGCTTTTTGATTTCATAATTTGAAATTTTGCTGCAAACGCACATACAGTGAAGACCCCAAAGAACGTCGCCGAAGCGCCTCGGCGGCGACTCCAATACTCCTTAAAAACAGTCAGACTCTCCCCTACACTGGGCGCATGCAATCCTCCCCTTCCGAGCACGGCACGCACAGCCCTGCCCCCATGGCAGGCGTGGCCGCGCCAGTGCGCTGGTGGCGCAGCTGGTGGCGCAGTCTTTCCCCCACGCGTCAGGACCGCTTCGCGGCGCTCGCCCCCCTCGCGGCCGTACTGATGTTCATGGCGGCCATCGTGGCCTCCTTCTGGTACCTGCGCATGGAGGAGATAGACCGCGAGAAGGAAGCGCTGCACCGCGACGTGGAATATGCCCAGCAACGCGTGCGCCTGCGCCTGCTGGAGCGCCAGGAGCAACTGATGCGCATGGCGCGCGACATCGGCAACCACGACCTGGGCGAGTCCGACTTCGCCAGCCGCGCCGAAGCACTCATCAGCCAGTACCCGGAACTGCAGTCCATCACCTGGATCGATGCACAGCGGCGCATCCTGGCCAGCCAGTCCGCCCCCACCGTGAGCAGCGAGCAGCTGCGCATTCCGCGTGAAGTGCTGCGCGCCGGAGACGCGCTGGAGGCCTACCAGCTCGCGCGCGAGATGCAGCAACCCATCTACGTGCAGGGACTGGCCCACAAGGGGGAAGCCGCGCCGCTGCTGCAACTGCATGTGCCGCTGGCACAGGACGGCCGCTACATCGGCGAGCTGCTGGGCGAGTACTCCATCGACAGCCTGCTGCGCTATGGAACGCCCACCGAAATCATGGCCCGCTACGCCATGACCATGCTCGACAGCCGGGGCCAGGTGCTGGCTGGCACGCCGCTGACACCGCGCAAGCAGACCGCCACCGAACTGCTGCGCTGGCGCACCGTTGCCAACGAGGACGAGGCACCCGTCGCCCCCGTCGGCAACAGCCTGGTGCTGCGTGCTCAGGCCTATCGCACCTCGCTGGGCGTGGTCGGCAGCGGCCTGTTCTGGCTGGTGGGCACGCTCAGTGCGATGACGGCATGGCTGCTGCTGGCCACCTGGCGCCACACGCGCCGCCGCCAGCGCGCCCAGGAGGCCCTGGTCGCAGAGACCAACTTCCGCCGCGCCATGGAAAACTCCGTGCTCACCGGCATGCGCGCGCTGGACCTGCAAGGCCGCATCACCTATGTGAATGCCGCCTTCTGCCAGATGACGGGCTGGAGCGAATCAGAGCTGGTCGGCCAGATGCCGCCCTACTCCTACTGGCCCGACAACGACTACGACAACCTGCACTCCAAGCTGCGCGAAGAGCTTTCGGGAAAGACCATCGTCGGCGGCTTCCAGGTGCGCGTGCAGCGCAAGAACGGCACGCAGTTCGATGCGCGCCTGTATGTCTCGCCGCTGATCGACGCCCATGGCCAGCACACGGGCTGGATGTCGTCCATGACCGACATCACCGAGCCCAACCGCATCCGCGAGCAACTGTCCGCCTCCTATGAGCGCTTCACCATCGTGCTGGAGGCGCTGGACGCCTCGGTGTCCGTCGCCCCGCTGGGCAGCGCCGAACTGCTGTTCGCCAACAAGCTGTACCGGCAATGGTTTGGCTCGCAGACCGATGGCCACCTGCAGCTCGTCGCCCAGGCCGGCGTGCTGCCCGTGCGCTCGCAGCCGCAAGGCATGGACGACGAGGACGGCCTCATGGGCCTGCCCACCGACTCGCTGACCAGCGCACGCAGCGAAAACGCCGAGATCTACCTGCCAGAACTGGGCAAGTGGCTGGAAGTGCGATCGCGTTACCTGAGTTGGGTGGACGGCCGCCTGGCCCAGATGGTGATCGCCACCGACATCACGCCGCGCCGCCTGGCTGAGGAGCAGGCCGATCGCCAGGCCGAGCACGCCCAGTCCGTCAGCCGCCTGATCACCATGGGCGAGATGGCCTCCAGCGTCGCCCATGAGCTCAACCAGCCGCTGACCGCCATCAGCAACTACTGCAGCGGCATGCTCACCCGGCTCGAAAAGGGCACGCTGACCGAAGAGCAGATGAAGTTCGCGCTGGAGAAAACCGCCCACCAGGCGCAGCGCGCGGGGCAGATCATTTTGCGCATACGCTCCTTCGTCAAGCGCAGCGAGCCCAACCGCACCCTGGCCCAGGTCACCGACATGGTCAGCGAGGCCGTGGAGCTGGCCGGGATCGAGCTGCGCCGCCGCAATGTGCAGCTGACCTACCACGTGGCCGAGCGCATGCCGGCCATCATGGCCGACACCATCCTCATCGAGCAGGTGCTGGTCAACCTCATGAAGAACGGCGCCGAATCCATCGAGCAGTCGGGCCGCCCCAGCCACCAGCGCAACGTGGAACTGCGCGTGGTGCCGCGCACCATCGAGGACCAGCGCGTCATCGAATTCAACGTGCAGGACACCGGCAAGGGCCTGCCGCCCGAGGTGCTGGAACGCCTCTTCGAGGCCTTCTTCACCACCAAGAGCGAAGGCATGGGCATGGGGCTGAATCTATGCCGCAGCATTGTCGAGTCCCACCAGGGCCGGATGCGTGCCGAGAACCTCTACAATGGTTCCGAGGTTGTCGGCTGCCGGTTTTCATTCTGGCTGCCGCTGGCCCCGCCGGGCGACGCGACAACGCCGGCAGCGACCATTGAACCCACAACAAGGACGATTGCATGAGCTTGATCCCGAAAAAAGGCACTGTGTACGTAGTTGATGACGACGAAGCGGTTCGTGATTCGTTGCAATGGTTGTTGGAGGGCAAGGACTATCGTGTGCGCTGCTTCGACTCGGCCGAGACCTTCCTCTCGCGCTACGACCCACGCGAGATCGCCTGCCTCATCGTCGACATCCGCATGGGCGGCATGACGGGCCTGGAACTGCAGGACCGCCTGATCGAACGCAAGTCCCCCCTGCCCATCGTCTTCATCACCGGCCACGGCGACGTGCCCATGGCGGTGAACACCATGAAGAAGGGCGCACTGGACTTCATCCAGAAGCCGTTCAACGAAGAGGAACTGCTGAACCTGGTCGAGCGCATGCTGGACCATGCCCGCGAAGCCTTTGCCGGCCACCAGCAGGCCGCCAGCCGCGACGCGCTGCTGGCCAAGCTGACCAGCCGTGAAGCCCAGGTGCTGGAGCGCATCGTAGCCGGCCGGCTGAACAAGCAGATCGCCGACGATCTTGGCATCAGCATCAAGACGGTGGAGGCGCACCGCGCCAACATCATGGAAAAGCTCAACGCCAACACCGTGGCCGATCTGCTCAAGATCGCCCTGGGCCAGGGCCAGACCGCTGCAGCGGCCAAGGCAGCCGTCGCCGGATAAGCCAAGACACCACCGCTTTTTTTCAAAGAGCTGCTAGCGCTTGATCAACAAGCCCTAGCAGCATTTTTATTGGTATTCACTGCAATGACAGCCCAACTCATCGACGGCAACGCCCTCTCCCGCCAACTGCGTGCCGAAGTCGCCCAGCGCGCCACCGCCCTGAAGGCCCGCGGAACCACGCCCGGCCTGGCCGTGGTCCTGGTCGGCGACAACCCTGCCTCCCAGGTCTATGTGCGCAACAAGGTCAAGGCCTGCGAGGACGCGGGCTTTCATTCGGTGCTGGAGAAGTACGATGCCTCGATGACCGAGGCCGAACTGCTGGCCCGCGTCGAGGCGCTGAACAACGACCCCAGCATCCACGGCATCCTGGTCCAACTGCCGCTGCCCGCACACATCGACGACCACAAGGTCATCGAGACCATTTCGCCGCTCAAGGACGTGGATGGCTTTCACGTGGCCAGTGCAGGCGCGCTGATGGTGGGCGAAGTCGGCTTCAAGGCCTGCACCCCCTACGGCTGCATGAAGATGCTGGAATCCATCGGCATGAAGGACCTGCGCGGCAAGCACGCCGTGGTCATCGGCCGCTCCAACATCGTCGGCAAGCCCATGGCCATGATGCTGCTGGCCGCCAATGCCACCGTCACCATCTGCCACAGCGGCACGGCCGATCTCGCCGCCATGACGCGCCAGGCCGACATCGTGGTCGCCGCCGTCGGCAAGCGCAACGTGCTGACGGCCGACATGTGCAAGCCCGGCGCCGTGGTCATCGACGTGGGCATGAATCGCAACGACGAAGGCAAGCTCTGCGGCGACGTGGACTTTGACGGCGTCAAGGAAGTGGCCGGCTTCATCACGCCCGTACCCGGCGGTGTCGGCCCCATGACGATTACCATGCTGCTGGTCAACACCATGGAGGCGGCCGAGCGCGCCGCCGGCTGACCAGGAGCTGACAAGCATCGGGCGGCTCCCTGGGGAGCCGCTTGATTTCAATGCACCCGACGGCATCTGACACGCATGAGCAATCCCCTCCTCGAATCCTCCGACCTGCCCCTGTTCGATCGCATACGCCCTGCCGATGTCGGCCCGGCCATCGATATCCTGCTGACCGGGGCCGCAGAGGCCCTGGAGACCGTCACGGCACCCGACTTTCCGGCGCGCTGGGATTCGATCTCGGCCGTGCTCGATGTCGCCACCGAGAAGCTGGGAACGGCCTGGGGCGCCGTCAGCCACCTCAACAGCGTGGCCGATACACCCGAGCTGCGCGCCGCCTACAACGAGTCCCTGCCCAAGGTCACCGAATTCTGGACGCGCCTGGGTGCAGACGAGCGCCTGTATGCCAAGTACAAGGCCATTGACCCCGCCACGCTCAATGTCGAGCAGCGTGCGGCCTGGGACCATGCCATGCGCAACTTCGTGCTCTCCGGCGCAGAGCTGCGGGGCGAGGAAAAGCTGCGCTTTGCCAAGATCCAGGAACGCTCGGCCGAACTGACGCAGAAGTTCAGCGAGAACGCGCTCGACGCCACCGATGCATTCGCCTACTACGCCACGGCCGAAGAGCTTGACGGCGTGCCGCAGGATGTGCGCCAGGCAGCCCGCTCCGCCGCCGAGGCCGAAGGCAAGCAAGGCTTCAAGCTCACGCTGAAGATGCCCTGCTATCTGCCCGTGATGCAGTTCGCGGCCAGCAGTGCGCTGCGCGAGAAGCTCTACCGCGCCTATGTGACACGCGCCTCCGACCAGGCCGAGGGCGATGCCATCCGCTTCGACAACACGGCCAACATCTCGGAGATCCTGGCCCTGCGCAAGGAAGAGGCGCAGTTGCTGGGTTACCGCAATTTCGGCGAGATTTCGCTGGTTCCCAAGATGGCGCATTCGCCACAGCAGGTGATCGACTTTCTGCGCGATCTCGCGCACCGGGCCCGCCCCTATGCCGAGAAGGATGTCGCCGACCTGCGCGCCTTCGCACTCGATGAACTGGGCCTGGCCGATCCCCAGCCCTGGGACTGGGCCTATGTCTCCGAAAAGCTCAAGGAGGCGCGCTATGCCTTCAGCGAGCAGGAGGTCAAGCAGTACTTCCCTGCGCCCAAGGTGCTGGCCGGCCTGTTCAAGATCGTCGAGACGCTGTTCGACGTGGCCATCCGCCGCGACGCGGCGCCGGTCTGGAATCCCGCCGTCGAGTTCTACCGCATCGAGCGCAGCACGCCGCAAGGCCCTGAGCTGGTCGGCCAGTTCTACCTGGACCAGCCGGCGCGATCGGGCAAGCGTGGCGGCGCCTGGATGGACGATGTTCGTACCCGCTGGCTGCGCCCTGACAACCACAGGCTGCAGACGCCGGTCGCTCATCTGGTCTGCAACTTTGCCACCGGCGTCGATGGAAAACCGGCCCTGCTCACGCACGATGACGTGATCACGCTGTTCCATGAAACCGGCCACGGCCTGCACCACATGCTGACCCAGGTCAACGAGCGCGACGTCTCGGGCATCGCGGGCGTGGAATGGGATGCCGTGGAGCTGCCAAGCCAGTTCATGGAGAACTTCTGCTGGGAATGGGAAGTGCTCAAGCACATGACCGCCCACGTGGACAGCGGCGAGCCGCTGCCGCGCGCCCTGTACGACAAGATGATCGCGGCCAAGAACTTCCAGTCGGGCATGCAGACGCTGCGCCAGATCGAGTTCTCGCTGTTCGACATGCTGCTGCATACCGAGCACGATCCGAAGGCAGACATCATGCCGCTGCTGGCCCGCGTGCGGGCCGAGGTGGCCGTGCTGCCGTCGACCCCTTACAGCCGCTCGGCCCACACCTTCAGCCACATCTTTGCAGGCGGCTATGCAGCCGGCTACTACAGCTACAAGTGGGCTGAAGTCCTCTCGGCAGATGCCTATGCGGCCTTCGAGGAAACCATGCTGGCCGATGGAACCCCCAATCCCGAAACAGGCCGCCGCTACCGTGAGGCGATTCTGGAGGCCGGAGGGGCACGCCCGGCCATGGAGTCGTTCAAGGCCTTCCGTGGCCGCGAACCCCAGCTGGATGCGCTGTTGCGCCACCAGGGCATGGCCCAGGCCTGAGAGCCCGACCCCAGGTCTGCAGCGCCCCGACGGGGCGCTTTTTCCTGGCCCGGCCACCCCATCGGATGCGCGCAGCCACATCCTGTGGCTCCAGAAGATGGCCCAGGATGAATGGCACGCTATGCTTGCAGGCACTCCTGTGCGGGCATCCATCCGACGAGTGGTGGCCCCCGGCACGAAACCCTTCTTCCGAAACCGAGATCGTCCATGCAGTCTTCTCCCAGCCTTGGCCGCGGCGCCCTGCGCCACCTGATGCCATGCCTCGCCCTCGTCTGCCTCGCTGCCGCGCTGCCGGCCAGCGCACAACAGGTCTACCGTATCGTCGGGCCCGATGGAAAAGTCACCTTCTCGGACCGCCCGGCCCAAAGCGCCCAGCAGCAGGCAGCGCCTGCCGCCGCTGCCGCCCCGTCAGTCGCGGGTGCCGCTGACAGCAATGCCTCCCTGCCCTATGCGCTGCGCCAGATCGCAGGCCGCTTTCCGGTGACGCTGTACACCTCGTCCGACTGCGCGCCCTGCGACAGCGCGCGCCAGTTGCTCCAATCCAGAGGCATTCCCTATGCCGAACGCCTGGTGCAGACCGAGGCGGACGCCGCTGCCCTGCAAAAGCTCAGCGGCCAGAACAGCCTGCCGTTCGCCACCGTTGGCAAGCAGTTCCTGAGCGGCTTCTCGTCCAGCGAATGGACCCAATACCTGGATGCCGCAGGCTATCCTGCGACCTCGCAACTGCCGGCCCAGTACAAGCGGCCATCGGCACAGCCATTGACCACGCCTACGCCCTCTGCATCGGCGACGGCATCGGCGCCCGCAGCAGCACCCACCGCTGCCGAGGACCCGGGCAGCCGGCGCCCCCCCATGCCCGCCCCAACGCCTGGTGCACGCACCAACGACAACCCCGCAGGCCTGAGCTTCTAGGCAAGCGCCTGCCGCAATCAGGAGCCCGACAGTGGATTCCATGCTGTCCGATGTGGTCTGGACCATGGCAAGGCTTGCCACGCTTGTCGGCCTGCCCGCGCTCATCGCGTGGACCCTGGTTGCAAGGCCTTCATGGCGCGAGCCTTTCAGGCTGGCCAGCCTGGCGCTGGTGCCTTGCCTGATCACGCTGTGGTTCATGCATGACGGAGGCTTGGGCAATGGCCTCAACCGTCTGGCCTACTACATGGCGACGGCTGCGTTCCTTGCCGTCTACACCGGGCTGGCGGCCATCGCCCTGCTCATGCAGCGCCACAAAAAACAGCGCGCGCAAGCTTCGTTGCGCGCGCTGTGCCTGGGTGCATTGGCCCTGCTCGCGTGGATCACAGGCGCCGTGGCGTTCGAGAGCCTCGGCTAGCCGAGGCCGGAGGGCCTTCGCTCAATAGTTGAGCGTCTGCACGCCCTCGGGCGTGCCCAGCAGGCAGACCGATGCCTTCTGGTGCGCAAACACTCCCACGGTCACCACGCCGGGCCACTGGTTGACCTCGGACTCGAAGGCCAGCGGCTCGGCGATCTTCAGGCCACGCACATCAAGAATGTGCTGGCCGTTGTCCGTCACCAGGGGCGCGCCGTCCTTCATGCGGATCTCGGCACGGCCACCCATGGCCTTGAAGCGGTTCGCAATCTGGGCAGCCGCCATGGGAATCACCTCCACAGGCAGCGGAAAGTCTCCGAGCACCTCGACGCGCTTGGAGGCATCGGCAATGCAGACAAAGCGCTCGGCCAGCGCAGCGACGATCTTCTCGCGCGTCAGTGCGGCGCCGCCGCCCTTGACCATGTAGCCGCGGCCGTCGATCTCGTCGGCTCCGTCGATGTAGACCGACAAGCTGGCGACTTCGTTGGCATCCAGCACCTTGATGCCCAGCGCCTTCAGGCGCTCGGTGCTGGCCACGGAACTGGACACGGCGCCCGGGATCTGGTCCTTGATGGTGGCCAGTGCATCGATGAACTTGTTGACCGTGGAGCCGGTGCCAACGCCGACGATTTCGCCGGGCACCACATAGGCCAGAGCGGCTTGCCCGACCAGGGCTTTGAGTTCATCTTGGGAAAAAGAGGCAGCAGATGTCGTCATGAGGGAAAATCCAGGTAATCCTTTGATTATCCCCATGTCTCTGATCCCCTACGCCCTGACCCGTCCCTTTCTCTTCGGCATGGACCCCGAATCCGCCCACGATCTCACGATGAACCTGATGGCAAAGGGGCAGAACACGCTCCTGCAGCAGGCGTGGGCACAGCCCATGGTGAGTGACCCCGTCGAGCTTGCCGGCCTCAAGTTCCCCAACCGCGTGGGCATGGCAGCGGGTCTGGACAAGAATGCACGCTGCATCGACGCGCTGGCCGCCATGGGCTTCGGCTTCGTCGAGGTGGGCACCGTGACACCCCGCCCGCAGCCGGGCAACCCCAAGCCGCGCATGTTCCGCATTCCCGAACGCAATGCGTTGATCAACCGCCTGGGCTTCAACAACGAAGGCCTGGATGCCTTCCTGAGCAACGTCAAGCGCTCGCAGGCCCGCGCCCAGGGCAAACCCATGCTGCTGGGGCTGAACATCGGCAAGAACGCCACCACTCCCATCGAAGACGCCACCAGCGACTATCTCAAGGCGCTGGACGGCGTGTACCCGCATGCCGACTACGTGACGGTGAACATCAGCTCGCCCAACACCAAGAACCTGCGCGCCCTGCAAAGCGACGAAGCGCTGGACGCCCTGCTGGGTGCGATTGCCGAGCGCCGCGAGCAGCTGGCCACGCAGCATGGCAAGCGGGTGCCGGTGTTCGTGAAGATTGCACCCGACCTGGATGAAGAGCAGGTCGGCGTCATCGCCGCCACGCTGCAGCGCCATGGCATGGATGGTGTGATCGCCACCAACACCACGATCAGCCGGGAAGCCGTCAAGGGCCTGCCCCACGCGCAGGAAACGGGCGGCCTGTCCGGTGCGCCGGTGTTGGAGGCCAGCAACCAAGTCATTCGCCAGTTGCGTTCCGCCCTGGGCAGCCGCTACCCCATCATCGGCGTGGGCGGCATTCTCAGCGGCGAAGATGCCGTCAGCAAAATCCGCGCAGGCGCCGACGTGGTCCAGATCTACAGCGGCCTGATCTACCGAGGCCCTGCCCTGGTGCCCGAGACCGCACGCGCCATAGCCCAGCTGCGTTGAGGCTCGCGCCAGACAGGTGGCTGCCTGGCGTTTCGACCCAAGGCAGTTGAGTCAAGACATAGCCAGTGCTAGCGCACTGAACGCAGAACGCGAAAACGCCCGGCATGCCGGGCGTTTTCTTTGGGAGAGAAGCAGGCTTCTCGGCCCTCAACCCCTGCGCTGCTGCCAGCGCAGGATCAAGGGCATGACGGTGGTGCCGAATCGCAGCAGCTTGCGCGGGCCCACCATCAGTGCGGCACCGGCCGCCACGGCCACGGCCACGGGATGCAGGCGCGCAAAGGTGATGGCACGCTCCACCAGCGGTGCATCGGGCTGCACATGGGTGGCAGAGCGGCTCAATGCCCGGGCCTGGGCCACGGCCGCAGAGCGCGCCTTGAGGCGCTCGCGTTGCTGGGCAATGCGTTGCATCACCTGCTGCTGCTCAACGGTCGATGTGACCCAGAGCTCCGCGTTGAGCCCCGTGGGCGCGGGTGGCGTGACAGCGTTGCGGGACGGGGAAGCGTTGGAAGCATCGACCATGGCTACAGCCTCTTCTTCAGCGCCTGCCAGTCCTGGCTCAGCTCGTTGCGGGTAAGGATGAAGGGGCGGGCCAGGCGGCGCACGGCAGCAAGCAATTGCCACAGGGCAATGGCCCAGACCGCCAGCCAGCCACCGCCCACCAGCCAGCCCACCAGCACGCGGTGCTCGGTGTCCCAGAACTGCACGAGCAAGGCCACCGACAGCGTGAGCATGACCACGACGCTGAGTCCAGCAAGCGCAATCAGCAGCACGACCACCGTCTGCATGCTGCGCTTGTGCTCGGCCCATTCAAGCCGCGCGAGGTCCGTGCGGTCTTCTGCGGCAATGGCCAGCTCGATCACGGAAGCGCGCCAGCGCGCCACCCAGGCATCCAAACCCAGAAGGGAAATCCAATTCACAGGCATCCTTTTCTGGTCAGGCATGCCGCTGATCAGCGACGACCCAGCAGGAAGCCCAGCAAGGCGCCCATGGCAAGGGCAGCGCCTGCGACGCGCCACGGCTCATCGTGGGCGTAGCGATCGGCAGCATAGGCGGCATCCTTGGCCTGGCGGGCCGCTTCCTGCGCCGCACGCACTGCGGACTCACGCACATTGGACATGCCATCATCGATACGCTGGCGCAGCATATGGATTTCCGGCACGGCATCCAGCTCCTTGGCGGACAGCAGACCACGCAGGTCGCCGACCAGTTTTTCAAGATCGGCTTGTGCGGTGGAGACGGTGTCAGTGATCGATTTCGTCATGATGAGCCTTTCTATTGAGGTGAAAACAAATACAGCGGGGAGCAGGCAATCATGTCGCCCGATACCTGTCACGCAACATGGGCAAGGCCCTTGTTACATGCAAGCATCTTATCCAATTGTTCCCGGGCTTCTGGGAAGCGAGGGGGCCTGAGCCTTGTCAGACAAGGCCTGCCGTGGCCGTGTGTCGTGAACCGGCAGATCCTCAGGCCAGCAATTGCGCCACGTGCGCGCCAATGGCCAGGCAGCTGGTCAATCCCGGTGACTCGATGCCCAGCAGTTGCACCACGCCCGCAACGCCGTGGGTCTGAGGCCCCTGAATCACGAAGTCTGCGGCGGCCTCGCCGGGGCCGCTGATCTTGGGGCGGATGCCGGCGTAGCCGGGCACCAGCGCGCCATCGGCCAGACCCGGCCAATACCGGCGGATCTCTGCGTAGAAGGCGTCAGCGCGCACGGGATCGACCTGCAGATCGCCTGGGCTCTCGACCCACTGCACATCGGGGCCGAACTTGGCCTGGCCACCCATGTCCAGCGTGAGATGCACGCCCAGGCCCGCTGCCTCGGGCACGGGATAGATCAGGCGCGAGAACGGTGCCCGCCCGGACAGCGTGAAATAGTTGCCTTTGGCATAGAAGGCCTGCGGAACAAACTGCTGCGGAAACCCCTGCAAACGGGCCGCCAGCAATGGCGCATGAAGACCTGCCGCATTGACCAGGGTGCGGGCCGTCAGTTCCGTCCCATCGGCCGTGCGCAGCCACACGCCGCCTGGACGGATGGCTGCCCCCTGCACCTCGGCATGGCAGACCACCATGCCGCCTGCGTTCTCGAGATCGCCCTGCAAGGCCAGCATCAGTGCGTGGCTGTCGATGATGCCGGTGCTGGGGGAGTGCAGTGCCGCCGCACAGTGCAGCGCGGGCTCCATGGCACGTGCCTCGGCGCCTTCAAGCCAGCGCAGGTCGTGGACGCCATTGGCTTCGGCCTTGCGTGCAATGGTCTGGAGCTGGCCGCGCTGCGCCTCATCCGTTGCCACGATGAGCTTGCCACAGCGCTGATGGGCAATGCCGCGTTCACCGCAGTAGGCGTAGAGACGCTGCCGGCCTTCTACGCACAAACGGGCTTTCAAGGAACCTTCGGGATAGTAGATGCCGGCGTGGATGACCTCGCTGTTGCGCGAGCTGGTGCCCGTGCCAATGGCTTCAGCCGCCTCCAGCACCATGACCTCCCTGCCCTGCAACGCCAGCGCCCTGGCCACCGCCAGCCCCACCACGCCCGCACCCACCACCACGCAATCGACCTGTTCGCTCATCTTGTCTGCCCTTTCACCGTCCAGCAGCCGATTATCAGACGGCGTCAGACACGAATGCGCCACAGATCATCTGGACGCATTGGATTTTCCAGGGCCTGAAAACCATGCACCGAGCGGAAATGAAAAAGCCCTCCTGAACAGATTTCAGGAGGGCTTGATTGGTGGGTGATACATGGATCGAACATGTGACCCCTGCCGTGTGAAGGCAGT
>NZ_JACVUR010000016.1:0-107377 GCF_016516495.1 Delftia sp. S65 | reverse complement strand
CGGTGAGGGGGCCCAGGTCGGGGTCGGGCAGGGTGATGAAGCTGCCGCGCTCCACGAAATGCGGGTCCTGCAGCGCGTCCTCGGCCGAGCAGACCTTGCTGAACGGAATGTCGTGCGCGGCCAGCGCGGCCGTGGCCTGGGCGCAGTCCAGGGCTGCGCACCATTGCACGATCAGCGCATCCAGCGCCTGCAGGTGGCAGATGCGCGCGGCGTTGTCCGCAAAGCGCGGGTCGGCGGCCAGGTCGGCGCGGTCCATGGCCTGGCACAGGCGCGTGAAGATGGCGTCGCCCGTGGCGACCACGGTGAGCCAGGCGCCGTCGCGCGTGCGGTAGACGTTGGAGGGCGCCGTGTAGCCCGCGCACGATCCCGTGCGGCTGCGTGCCTGTCCGCCCAGCTGGTACTCGGCCGCCAGAGGGTCCAGCAGGCGCAGCATGGCTTCGGTGGCCGACAGGTCGATCTCCACGCCGCGCCGTTCGCCTGGAGGCTGTGCATTGCGCTCGGCCAATGCGGCCGCGATGGAGAAGGCGCCGAACAGGCCGGCCACGGCATCGCCCAGCGGGTAGTTCATGTGCTGGGGCGGGCCGCCCGCCTCGCCCGTGAGGTGGGCGAAGCCGCTCATGGCCTCGAAGATGCGCGCAAAGCCCGGCCGGCGCGCATAGGGACCTGTCTGGCCGAAGCCCGTCAGGCGCAGCACGATGAGGCGCGGGTTGCGGGCATGCAAGGTGGCCAGGTCCAGCCCCCAGCGGTCCAGCGTGCCGGTGCGGAAGTTCTCCACAAGCACGTCGAAATCCTCGATCAGCCGCAGGAACAGCGTGCGGCCCTCGGCCTTGCGCACATCCAGCGAGATGCCCTGCTTGCCCCGGTTGGCGGTTTTCCAGAACACGGCGTGGCCGTCGTGCACGGGGGCCAGGCTGCGCAGCGTGTCGCCGCCGCCGGGCAGCTCCAGCTTGACGACGTCGGCGCCCAGGTCGCCGCACAGCGTGGCCGAGAAGGGGGCGGCCAGCACCGTGGCCATGTCGAGGATGCGCACACCCTCCAGCGGATAGCCTTGGCGCTGCATCAGTTGCCTTTCAGGTCCACGTTCTTCAGCACGGGCTCCCAGGCGCGGCGGTCTTCGGCCACGCGCTTGTGGAAGTCCGCCGTCTGCGTGGGCAGCGGCGTGGCACCCAGGCGCGCCAGCTTGTCGCGTGTCTCGGGCAAGGCCATGGCCTTGGCCAGCGCCTGGTTGAGCGTGGCCACGATCTGCTGCGGCGTGCCCTTGGGCGCGGCCAGGCCCACCCACAGGCCGGTGTCCAGCCCGGCCACGCCCAGCTCGGCAAAGGTGGGAATGTCGGGCGCGGCGGGCGAGCGGCTCTTGCCGGTCTGCGCCAGGATGCGGATCTGCCCGCCCTGTATGTAGGGCAGGGTGCCGCCCAGGTTGTTGCACATCACCGGGATGTGGCCGGCCATGAGGTCGTTGACGGCCGGGGCATTGCCCTTGTAGGGCAGGTGCTGCATCTTGGTGCCGAGCCGGTGGTTGACCATCTCGCAGACCAGGTGCGAGGGCGTGGCCGTGCCGGCCGAGCCGAAGGACAGCGTGCCGGGCCTGGCCTTGTCGGCCGCCACCAGTTCGGCCAGCGTGCGGTAGGGGGTCTTGGCGTTGACGGCGATGACGTTGGGCAGGTCGGCCACCAGGCCGATGTACTCGTAGTCGGTCAGCGGGTTCCACTTGAGGTTGGCGTGCACATGGGGCAGGAAGACATTGCTCAGGCCCGCCATGAGCAGGGTGTAGCCATCGGGCGCGGCGCGGGCCACGAGTTCCGAGCCGACCAGGCTGCCCGCGCCCGGCTTGTTCTCCACCACCACCGGCTGGCCCAGGGCCTGGCCCAGTTCCACCGACAGCGCGCGGGCCACGAGGTCGGTGCTGCCGCCTGCGGGAAAGGGAACGATCACGCGCACGGGCCGATCGGGAAAAGTCGCCTGGGCCGCCTGTGCCGCCTGGGCCGCCTGCGCGCAGGCACACAGCCCGGCCAGCAGGCCCAGGGTGGCCAGGTGCTTCGAGGTGAGGGGGTGTGTCATGGGGGCCTCCGGTGTCAGGCGCTCTCGCGCAGCATGAGCTTGGCGATGTTGAGCTGGTGGATCTGGCTGGTGCCTTCGTAGAGGCGGAACAGGCGCACGTCGCGGAAGTAGCGCTCGATGGGACTGAAGTCGGCCACATAGCCTGCGCCGCCGAACATCTGCACGGCGCGGTCGGCCACGCGGCCGCACATCTCGGAGGCGAAGTACTTGCACATGGAGGCGGACAGCGCCACGTCCTCGCCCCGGTCGCGGGCGCGGGCGGCCTCCAGGATCATGGATTGCGCCGCGAAGATCTCGGTGCGGCTGTCGGCCAGCATGGCCTGCACCAGCTGGAAGTTCGCCACCGGCTGGCCGAACTGCTCGCGCTGGCGCACATGGGCCAGCGCCAGGTCCAGCATGCGGATCGCCGGCCCCGTGCACAGCGCGGCCAGGTGCAGGCGCTGCTTGTTGAGCACCTTCATCACGGTCTTGAAGCCCTGGCCCTCGCGCCCGCCGATGATCTGGTCGGCCGGCACGCGGCAGTCCTGGAAATGCACGTCCGACACGGGCGAGCCCGCCTGGCCCATCTTGCGATAGGGCTGGCCCGTCACCAGGCCCGGCGAGCGCTCCACGAAGAAGGCCGTCAGCCCCTCGCTGCCCGTGCTGCCTTCGCCGGTGCGGGCGATGACGGTGAAGACATCGGCCAGCGGCGCATTGGTGATGAAGCGCTTGCTGCCGTTGAGCACATAGTGGTCGCCCTCGCGGCGCGCCGTGGTCTGGATGTTGCTCGCCTCCGAGCCCGCGTCCGGCTCGGTCAGCGCCAGGCAACCCGTGAGCTCGCCGCGCGCCATGCGCGGCAGCCAGCGCTGCTTTTGCGCCTCGGTGCCGTCGGCCACCAGGGCTTCCGAGCCAATGCCGGTGTTGGTGCCCACGCGGGCCCGCAGCGCCACCGAGGCCTGGGACAGCTCGAAGGCGCAGCGCACCAACTCCTCGGTGCTCAGGCCCAGGCCGCCATGGGCCTGGGGAATGCTCCAGCCGAAATAGCCCTTGTCGCGCAGCTCCTGGACCACGGCGGGCGGAATGCTGTCGTCGCGCTCGATCTGCTCCTCCAGCGGATGCCAGCGGTGGCGCACGAAATGGCGGATGTCTGCAATCAACGCCTGCAGGCGGGCGTCGGCGGGATGGGGGGTGGGGGCTTGGCTCATGGGCCGCACTGTAGGAAGCGCGGGCACCAGGGCTGCAATGCAGTTTCAAATATTGAAATGCAGTTGCGGCTTTGCGGCCGTGGTCCGCACAATCGCCACGTGCCCCACACCCCCATTGCCCACCAACCCAGGGATTCGCAGGATGTCTGCCGCATCCGCGAGCAGGACCCGTATTTCGCGGGCACGCTGGCCAAGGGGCTGATGATTCTCCAGTGCTTCGTCAGCGACCCGCGCCCGCATGCCAACAGCGAGCTGGCCCGCCGCCTGGGCCTGCCGCGCCCCACCGTGTCCAGGCTGTGCCGCAGCCTGCAGACCATGGGCTACCTGGACCATGACGAGCGGCTGGACCGCTACTTCGTCGGCCCGGCCGCCGTCGCCCTGGGCTACCCCTATGTGATCAATACGCCCTTGCTCGGCCCGCTGCGCCTGCCCATGCAGGCGCTGGCCGATCGTGTGAAGGGGGCGGTGTCGGTGGGCGTGGTCATGGACCTGGATGTGGTCTACCTGGATACCTGCGCCTGGGAGGGCGGCACGCTCAAGCGACCCGGCGTGGGCGCCGTGCGCGGCGTGCTGGAAACGGCCATGGGCCGGGCAGGGCTGGCCCAGCTCGATGCCGGGGAACTGCAGCGCTTCCTGGACCGCGTGCGCAGCCAGCGGCCCGAGGAATATGCGCGCTGCAGGGACAACGCCAGCGAAAGCCTGGCGCACTATGCCGCCCGGGGCTTCGCGGTCAACATGGGCGACTCCGGCCTGGGCGTGTGCGCCGTGGGTGCGGCCTCGCGCATCCGCTACGGGTCGCGCCGGCTGCTGTTCAACTGCGCCGTGCCGGGCCTGCGCATGCCGGCCCGCACGCTGATCCGGGATGTGGGCCCCCAGTTGGCGCAGTTGGTGGCCCTGTGCGACCGGCTGCCCGTGGACCGCTGATCTGCGGGCCTGGCGCTTCAGAAGGCGGCCAGCACGATGCCGATGGCCAGCAGCACGCCGAAGGAGATCCAGCCGTTCTTCTGGTCCAGGCCGCCGATCTGGCGCAGCGCCTCTTCGCGCGCAGCGCCCACCAGGCCCCTCTGGTTGATCTGCTGTATGCGCGTGACCAGCCATTGCAGGTAGGTGCGCTTGACCGTGAACGAGATGGCCACCGCGATGCCGAGCACGCGCCCGGCGCCGCCCGTGCCGGGCATCAGCAGATTGATGATCAACAGGGTGATGAAGGCCACCACGGCATAGGCGTAGACGCGGCGCGCAATGGCCCAGGAAACGCCCATGAAGGGAATGGCGGTCCAGCAGGGACTCATGGATGCGAAAAAGCCCTTTTTCCCGCTGACCATGCGCTCCCACAGTGGCCGGTATTTTTCAGCATTCGGGCCGATGGCGGTCTCCATATCGGACCACTCGATTCCAGTCAAGTCCGGCTTGGTGATAAGCAGCGCCTTGAATTGTTCTTTCAATGGAGTGGGATTCGATAGGTTGGGTGTATCGCTCATGGTTTTCCTTGTTGAATGAGGCGGGAGTCCGGGCGGGATGGTCTGGATACCGCAGCAGGCGCTGCGCGAAGGGCTGTTGTCTCGAAAAAGCCCCCCGTTTCTGGACGGGCGCCATTCTATGGGGAGATGTATGGGCAATGGCAAGCCCAATGGGTTGATTTGCAATCGCCAATGAATGGAATCGCCCAAATAAAATACAGTTTTTTACATATCGCATGCCGTGCATTGGAAGATCCCAATCGGCCGGATTGAAGATGTTTTGCCGATGTGATTCGCTTCTTGTCGATTTTTCATTGAGGATTCATCCGGTTGTGCATATCGCGCCGGATACAGCGATCGGGATGGGTCGGCCGCCAGGCGCATTGCATGGGGCATGAATGTGTGGTGCGGAACATGGCGAGCCCGCCGGGGCGCAGGGCCGGGCGGCGGGGCTGGCAAGGGGCGCCTGGCGGCCTGCCCGCAGGCCGCCCGATAGTCGCCCGATAGCCGAGCGCAATGCCCGTATTGGCCGCAGGGCGCAGCCGCTGCGGGCCTTGCCGCGCGACAATGGCGGTCTAATGTCATCCCCTACTTCTTCCAAACCGTCCCGGCCCGGCGCCGACGAGGCGGCAGCGCCCTCCGCGCGCCCTGTGCTGCGCCGCCCCGAAAAGCCACAGGCCGAGCCGGCTGGCGATGCCCGCCGCCCTTCGGGTGGCGCGGGCAAATCTGCGGGCGCACGCGGCGGCCCGCGCAGTGACCGCAACGACCGCAATGAACGTGGCGGCGACCGTGGTGGCCGCAATGATCGCTACGAGCGCTCCGACCGCCGTGATGCCCCCCCTCGCGGCGATGCCCGCGGTGCGGCACCCCGAGGCGATGCCCCCCGCGGTGCAGCACCCCGCGACGACGCCCGTGACCAGCGCCCGCGCAGCAGCGGTTTCGGCCGTGCCGAGGACCTGGACCGTTCCCAGCCGCGTGGCGACTGGCGCGAACAGGGCGGCGGCGAAAACCGTGCCCCGCGCGAGCAGCGCGACATGCGCGATGCCCGTGATACGCGCGACGCCCGCCCCCCGCGCCCGCCCCGCCCGGACGATCGCCGCGACCGGCCCTATGGCCAGCGCGATGAGCGTCCGCGTGATGGTCAACGCGATGGCCAACGTGACGCCCAGCGCGACGGTCCCCGTGACGGCCCGCGTGAAGGTGGTTTCCGCGACCGTCCCCGCGACGACGCCCGCGGCCCCCGCCGTGACGATGCGCGCGGACCGCGCCGCGACGACGCCCGTGGTCCCCGCCGTGATGACGCCCGTGGCCCGCGCCGCGACGAGGCGCCCCAGGCCGAGCCCGCCTACCGTCCGCTCAGCGGCATCCGCACCTACCGTCCCGCCGACGGTGGCGCCAGCCGCGAAATCCCCGTCAAGCGTGCTCCCGAGCCGCTGCAGGAGCAGGTTCCCGGTGGCGTGCGCATCAACAAGCGCCTGGCCGACATGGGCCTGTGCTCGCGCCGCGAAGCCGACGAGTGGGTGGACAAGGGTTGGGTCCGCGTCAATGGCGAACTCGCCGTGATGGGTCAGAACGTGGTGGCGGCCGACCGCATCACCGTCGAGCGCGAGGCGCGCGAGCGCCAGGACCAGCAGGTCACCATCCTGATCCACAAGCCCATGGGCTATGTCAGCGGCCAGGCCGAGGACGGCCACGAGCCCGCCGTGGTCCTGGTCACGCCCCAGAACCACTGGAACCAGGACACCAGCCGCACGCGCTTCAACTTCGCGCAGCTCAAGGGCCTGGCGCCCTGCGGCCGGCTGGACATCGACTCCGTGGGCCTGCTGGTCATGACCCAGGACGGCCGCGTGGCGCGCCAGATCATTGGCGAAGACTCGGAGATGGACAAGGAGTACCTGGTGCGCGTGACCTACGGTGACCGCGACATCGACGTGCAATCCGTGTTCCCGGCCGAACAGCTGGCACGCCTGTGCCATGGCCTGTCGCTGGACGGCGAGGCACTCAAGCCCGCCAAGGTGGACTGGCAGAACCCCGAGCAGCTGCGCTTTGTGCTGACCGAAGGCAAGAAGCGCCAGATCCGCCGCATGTGCGAACTGGTGGGCCTGCGCGTGGTGGGCCTCAAGCGCATCCGCATCGGCCGCGTGACGCTGGGCAACCTGCCTGTGGGCCAGTGGCGCTACCTGGGTGCACACGAGAATTTTTAGCACCCCCTGAGCGGCTGCGCCGCTTCCCCCTCTCTCGCTTCGCGGGAGGGGGACGGCACCCTCGGTGCGGGACGGCCCTTCCTCGGTGCCCCTGATTTGGGCAGCGACGGTTTTGAGCTCGTGTTTAGAATGCGAACCATTCTCAAACGAGCTTCAGCGCTGCGGCACGCCAGTCCGGGGCGCGTCCGTCTTTTCATGCGCGCACCGGCCGATCCCGTACACACCCTCTATGTCGAACACCACGGCTGGCTGCAAGGCTGGCTGCGCCGCAAGCTGGGCAATGTGTTCGAGGCTTCCGATATCGCGCACGACACTTTCGTCAACGTGATCACCTCGGGCATGGCCGGCCGCATCGAGCAGCCGCGCCCCTTTCTGGCCACCGTGGCCCGCCATCTGGTCATCCGCCAGCACCGGCGCCGGCTGCTGGAGCGCGCCTATCTCGACACCCTGGCCCTGTTGCCCGCTGAACTTGCCCCTTCAAGAGCGGCTGATCGCCCTCGAATCGCTGCAGGCCGTGGACCAGGCGCTGGACGCGCTGGCGCCCAAGGTGCGCGAGGCCTTCCTGCTGGCCCACCTCGAAGGCCTGAGCTATGCGGACATCGCCACGCGCCTGGGCGTGTCCATGACCAGCGTCAAGCGCTACCTGGCCCAGGGCTATGAGCGCTGCTTCGTGCTGGCGCTGTCCTGATGGCGCCGGTGCCTCCTTCCGATCCTCGGCGCCTGTCCAGCGCCGCGCCGCTACCCGGCAGCAGTATCCAGGCGCCCCAGGCGCTGGGCCGGCCCTTGCCGGCCGGCGTGGCGCGGGCGGCGGCCGGCTGGTTTGCGCTGCTGCAATCGGGCCAGGCCTCGGCCGCCGACAGGGCGCGCTGGCAGCGCTGGCTCGATGAAGACGCCGACCATGGCCGCGCCTGGGCCCATCTGCAGGCCGTCACGGGCGCGCTGACGGGGCTCAACGCCGGTGGCGCGGGCTATCGCGGCCTGTCCGCCGCTCCCCGGGCTGCGCGGCGGCGCCTGCTGGGCCTGTTTGCGGGCCTGGGCACGGCGGCCGGCGCGGGCTGGCTGGCCAGCCGCACGCCGCAGTGGCAGCAGATGGCGGCCGACTACGCCTCGGGCACGCAGCGCCGCCGCTGGACCCTGCCCGACGGCACGGACATGCTGCTGGGCCCCGGCAGCGCCGTGGCCTTGCAGTTCGACGGCAGCGAACGCCGGCTGCGCCTGATGGCTGGCGAGGCGCTGTTCACCACCGGCCATCCCGCAGGAACGTTGGGCGATCTGCCCTTTGTGGTGGAGACCGCCCACGGCCGCGTGCGCGCCCTTGGCACGCGCTTCATGGTGCGCAGCAACCATGCAGGTGCGCGCGTGGCGGTGTTCGAGCGCGCCGTGGAACTGCGCCCGGCCGGTACAGGCGCATCCGCACGGCGTCTGCAGGCGGGCGAGGCCATGGACTTCACGCGCACGGGCTGGAGCACGGTGCAGCCGGCCGGCCCTGCGGACGACGCCTGGAGCCGGGGCCAATTGTGGGTGGACAACCAGCGCCTGGACGACTTCCTGGCCGAGCTCAACCGCTACCGCTCCGGCTGGCTGCACGCCGATCCGGCCGTGGCCGGGCTGCGGTTCTCGGGCGTGTTCCCGCTGGACGAAGGCGGCATCGATGGCACGGACGCCGTGCTGGCCATGCTGCCCGGAGCGCTGCCCGTGCAGCTGCGCTGGCGCACGCGCTGGTGGGTGGTGGTGGAGCCTGCGCAGGCGCGCGGCTGAGGCTTTTTTCTTCCTTTTCGCTTTTTTTGCGCCGGGGGTGACCCGATTTCCCGCGCCGCGCTTCCTTGCTTCCGAGAGCTTTGATTTTCGACATCGGAACACAGGGAGAACCCAGGACCATGCAACCCCTTTTCATGCCCCGCCCCGCGCTGGCGCTGGCCATCGCGCTCATGCCCGCCGCCGTGCTGGCCCAGGCCCAGCGCAGCTATGACGTCGCTGCCGGCCCGCTGGATGCCGCCTTGCGCAGCACGGCCGCCCAGGCCGGCGTGGCCCTGATCTTCACGGCCGATCAGACGGCCGGACAGCGCAGCGCGGGCCTGCGCGGCAGCTACACGGTGGAGGGCGCCTTCGAGGCCCTGCTGGCCGGCACCGCCTGGCAGGCCGTGCGCCAGGCCAGCGGCGCCTATGCGCTGCGGCGGGTGGAGCAGGTGGTGCCCGCTGCCGCTGCAGGCGCCACGCTGGCCACGGTCAACGTGACGGCGGCTGCCGAGCGCAGCGCGGTCTCCGAAGGCACGGGCTCCTACGCCACGCGCCAGTCCAGCACGGCCACACGGCTGGGCCTGTCGCAGCGCGAGACGCCGCAGTCCGTCAGCGTGGTCACGCGCCAGCTCATGGACGACCAGGGCCTGACCAGCCTGCCGGAGGTGCTGGAGAAGACGCCCGGCATTACCGTGGGCCGCAACGACAGCGAGCGCACCACCTTCTACTCGCGCGGCTATGCCATCGAGAATTTCCAGTTCGACGGCGTGCCCAACACCATGGACTCGGCCAACCAGTACACCACCTCGCTGGCCGACAGCGCCATCTATGACCGCGTGGAGGTGGTCAAGGGCGCCACAGGCCTGCTCACGGGCGCGGGCTATCCGTCGGCCGTGGTCAATCTGGTGCGCAAGCGGCCCACCAAGACCTTCCAGGCATCGGCCGAGGCGGCCATCGGCAGCCATGACCGGTTGCGCGGCGTGGGCGACATCTCCGCGCCGCTGACCGAGGACGGCCGCGTGCGCGCCCGCGTGGTGGCGGTGGCGCAGAACGCCAAGTCCCATGTGGACGACTACAGCCGCAACGTGCGCAGCCTGTACGGCATCATCGAGGCCGACCTGGGTCCCAGCACGGTGGCCAGCCTGGGCATTGACCACATGCAGACGCGCGCCAACGGGGCCAGCTTCGGCCACATCCCGCTGTTCTTCAAGGATGGCAGCCGCACGCATTTCCCGACCTCGCTGAACCCGGCCGCGCGCTGGTCGTACTGGGACAACGACAGCACCAACCTGTTTGCCGAACTCAAGCACAGCTTCGGCAATGGCTGGAAGGCGGACCTGTCGGCCAGCCGGCTGCGCCAGTCGCGCGACGTGGAGGTCGGCGTGGCCGCCCACGGCATGGTGGACCCGGTCAGCGGCCTGGGCATCAACATGCTGTCCAACAAGATTCCCACCGATGCCACCACGCAGGCCGTGAATGCGGCGCTGTCCGGGCCGTTGCAGCTGTTCGGGCGCGAGCACGAGCTGTCGTTCGGCGCCAGCTGGTCGCGCCAGCGCCGGCATGCGCCCGGCTACACCAACGCCTACGGCCCCGTGGGCAACTACTTCGAGTGGGACGGCCAGGTGCCCCGGCCCGATTTCCAGCTGCGTGACCACCGCATGACGCGTATCGTGGAAAAGGGCGTCTTCGGCGCTGCGCGCCTGCGGCCCACGGACGACCTGTCCGTGATCCTGGGTGCGCGCGTGAGCTGGTACGACATGCTGGACGACACCACGGGCCTGGACGGCAGCTACGGCGTGAACAACGCGCTGCGCGTGGCGCACAAGACCGTGCCCTATGCAGGCGTGGTCTATGACCTGAACCGCCAGCTGTCGCTGTACGCCAGCCAGACCGATATCTTCAATCCGCAGACCTACTACAAGGACGCAGCCGGCAGCCCGCTGCCGCCGCTCACCGGCCGCAGCCGCGAAGTGGGCGTGAAGGGCGAGTTCCTGGACGGCCGGCTCAACGCCTCGCTGGCGCTGTTCCACATCCAGCAGCGCAATGCCGCGCAGTACGTCAGCGCCAATCCGGAAACCGGGGAAGAGGTCTATGCGGCCATCGACGGCGTGACCAGCAAAGGCGTGGAGATGGAGGTGTCGGGCAGCATCACGCCGGCCTGGAACATCTACGGCGGCTACACCTACCGTACCTCGCGCGCGCCGGCCCAGCCCGATGTGATCCTCAGCGCCGTCAACACCAACCAGCCGCGCCACCTGTTCAAGCTCAGCACCAGCTACCGTCTCAACCCGCAGTGGACCGTGGGCGGGTCGCTGGCCTGGCAGAGCCTGACCTACTACCAGCAATCCTCCGCCCCCTATGCACGCGCCGACCAGCGCGCCTATGCGCTGGTCGGCCTGATGGCGCGCTACGACGTGGACCGCCAGTGGTCGGTGACGCTGAACGTCAACAACCTGTTCGACAAGACCTATATGCCGGGCCTGGGCTCCTATGGCACGGGCGTGTATGGCGATCCGCGCAATGTGCTGCTGACTGCGCGGTACAGGTTCTGATGCGGCTCCCGGACCGCTTTGTCGTCAGGCCTGCGACCACATCCGCAACAGGTTGTGGTACGTGCCGGACAGCGCGGAAAGCGCGGGCTCGCCCGGGTGGCGCACCGTCAGTTGCTGGATCTGCTGGTCCAGGTCGAACAGGATGCGGCGCTTCTCGTCCGAGGCCACGAGGCTGTGCGTCCAGAAGAAGCTGGCGTAGCGCGTGCCGCGCGTGACGGGGTTGACGCGGTGCAGGCTGGTGCCGGGGTAGACGATGGCGTCGCCTGCGGCCAGCTTCACGCTCTGGTGGCCGAAGGTGTCCTCCACGATCAGCTCGCCGCCTTCGTACTCGTCGGGCTCGCTGAAGAACACGGTGGTGGAGACATCGCTGCGCACCTTGATGGCCGTGCCGGGGATGGTGAAGATGGCGTTGTCTATATGGTTGCCGTAGGTGCCGCCGCCTTCGTAGCGGTTGAAGCGCGGCGGCAGCACCTTCAGCGGCAGGGTGGCCGACATGAACAGCGCGCTGGCCCCCAGCTTGTCGAGGATGAGGTTGCCTATCGCCTGGCCGGCCTGGCTGTCCAGCGGCAGCTGCAGGTTGGCCTTGACCTGGGCTGCCAGAGGGCCGGCCGTGGCGCGGCCGTCCTGCCACGGGGCCTGCTCCAGCGCCTGGCGGCATTGGCGCACTTCGTCGGGGCTGAGCAGGGCGGGTATGCGGAGCATCATGGCAGGCGGTCCTCAGGGGGAATCAGCGAGTGTCCCGCAAAAAAGCCCCGCAGGCGGCGATGGCCTGCGGGGCTTTGCGGTGATCTGCGCAGCGTCAAGCCGCTGCGCGGTCGCCCGGGGCGATCAGCAGATCAGTACGTCCACTTGAGCGAGGCCACGGCCGAGCGGCCTGCGGCCATGGTCGCGTAGTGGGGCGAGCGGATGCCGCTGTAGTAGACCTTGTCGCCCAGGTTGTACAGGTTCAGCTGCACGGTCAGGTTGCGGTCGATCTGGTAGGCCACCATGGCGTCGTAGCGCGCATAGCCGCTGGCACCCTTGGTGACGATGCCGCCATCCACCGTGGACAGGATGTAGCTCTGGTTCACGCTGCTCTGGGCGTAGATGCCCAGGCCCACGGTCAGCTTTGCCATGGGCTTGTAGCTGGTCCACAGGCTGAAGCTGTGCTTGGGCGTGTTGGGGAAGGGCTGGCCATTGGCCACGCTGCCCGCGCCGGCGTTCTTCTGCTCGCTGTCCATGTAGGTGTAGCCGCCGAAGACGCTCAGGCCCGGCAGCACGCTGCCCGTGAAGCCCAGTTCCACGCCGTTGACCACCTTGTTGCCGCCCATGTAGGTGACACCGTTTTCGGTGATGCGCGCATTGGTCACGTCGTTGCGGAACAGCGCGGCGGTCAGCGCCAGGCGCTTTTCCATCAGGTCCCACTTGGTGCCCAGTTCGAGCGAGCGGGTCTTCTCGGGAGCGAGGTTGGCCAGCTGGTCGGTGGAGATGCCCAGGTCCTCGTTGCCGTTGCCCAGCATGGAGCCGCCGGGGCGCGAGGAGGTGCCGATGCTGGCGTAGATGCTGCCGTTGGTGGCCGGCTTGTAGACCAGGCCCAGCTGGTAGTTGAACAATGTGTCCGAACGGCTCAGGTGATAGGCCGGCGTGGTGCGGCCGGCGGGACCGGAGGAGCTGATCTTGTAGTGGTCCATGCGTAGGCCGGCATTGAGCAACCACTGGTCGTTGAACTTCAGCGTGTCGAAGCCGTACAGCGCCACGGTGTCGATCTGGTTGTGGCTGGGGTCGCCCAGCGTCACGGGCAGGTTCCACAGCGGGCTGCTGTCGGGGTTGTTCAGCGAGGCGCACCACAGGCTGGCGGCCGTGCAGGTGGTGTTGGTGGTCTGCAGCGCGGCGATGCGGGACTCGGCCTTTTCCTTGGACAGTTCCAGGCCGAACGAGTAGCTGTGGCCCACGCTGCCGGTCTGGGCCTTGCCCGTGAATTCCGAGAGGTTCTGCAGCGTCTTGATGTCGGCCACGCGGGCATTGCCGCGGCGGAACACATAGCCATTGACGACATTGCCCTTGCTGTCGTCGGGCTGGGTCCACAGGTAGTCCTGTTCGGTCTTGCTGTAGCGCAGGCTGTTGCGGAACTTCTGGGTGTCGGTGAACTTGTGCTCCACGGTGGCCGTGAACAGGTCGCTCTTTTCCTTTTCGTAGTCGCGGCTGGTCAGGCCGTACCAGTTGTCGCGGTTGTTGCCGTAGGTGGGACGCACCACGCTGCCGCCGCGCAGGCCGGCCGCAGCCGTGCTGCTGTACAGGTAGGGCACGCCGCCATCGGGAATGTTGTCGGTCTGCAGGTGCTGCCAGGACAGCGAGACCTCGGTGGGCGTGCCCATGCCGAAGGTCACCGTGGGGGCAATGCCCCAGCGCTTGTTCTCGGGGCCGCTGCGGCCGGGAACGTCGGCGTCGTGCACCATGGCGTTCAGGCGCAGGCCCACGCCTTCGCCCAGCACGCGGTTGGCGTCGATGGTGGCGCGCCGGTAGCTGTCCGTGCCCAGGCCCACGTCGCCGCTGATGAAGTTCTCGTTCCTGGCCTTCTTGGTCACCAGGTTGATGGAGCCGCCAGCGCCGCCACGGCCTGCATAGGCCGAATCGGCGCCCTTGATGACTTCCACCGCTTCCAGGTTGAACACCTCGCGCGTGCCGGCCGCAATGTCGCGCATGCCGTCCACGAAGGTGCTGGCCTGGGCGTCCATGCCGCGGATGAAGGGCTGGTCACCCGAGGGGTTGCCGCCTTCGCCGTTGCCGAAGGTGATGCCGGGCGTGGACCGCAGGGCTTCCTGCAGGCTTGTCGCGCCGGTCTGCTTGATGATTTCCTCGTTGATGACCTGCACCGTCTTGGGCGTGTCCACCAGCGGGGCCGTGAACTTGGCCGAGGAGGCGTTGTCGGTCTTCACGGGCGCTTCAGTCGAAGACGTCACGTTCACGGTGCCCAGCGTGGTGCTGGCCTGCGCGAAGGCCGGGGTGCCCGCGAGGCACAGGGCAGCGGCAAGGGCCAGCTGGGTGAGGTTCGCGGGGGGGAGGATTTGTTGGATTTTGCTCATGTTCACTCCGATGAAAGCCCGCGGATTGTTATTGCGAATCACTAGTGTTCGGTTTCTGCTTCGTAAAGTTGGCTGGTTTGTGCCGGGTGAAAGTCCTTCGCGTTGCCGCCATGCAACAAACGAAAACCGTGTTTCACCAAAGATTCAATGAAAAAAGCGGCTGTCGCCAGCCGCTTGAGTCTTCTGCGGGGCGCCTGCAGCGCCCGTCCCTGGCCTTATTCGTTGGCCTGGTTGGCCAGCAGGGCCTTGTAGATCACGGCGCCGATCAGCGCACCCACGATGGGGGCCACCCAGAACAGCCACAGTTGCGAGATGGCGATCTCGGGACCGAACAGGGCCGGGCCCGTGCTGCGCGCGGGATTGACCGAGGTGTTGGTCACGGGAATCGAGATCAGGTGGATCAGCGTCAGGCACAGGCCGATGGCCAGCCCGCCAAAGCCGGCTGCCGCGCGCTTGGCCGTGGCGCCCAGGATGACCAGGATGAAGAAGGCCGTCATCACCACCTCGGTGACCAGGGCTGCCGTCATGCCGTAGCCGCCCGGCGAATGCGCGCCGTAGCCGTTGGTGGCAAAGCCGCCGATGTCGGCACCGGCCTTGCCCGTGGCGATCACATAGAGGATGGCCGCGCCCGTGATGGCGCCCAGCACCTGCGAGACGATGTAGCCCGGCAGTTCGCTCCAGGCAAAGCGCCCGCCCATGGCCAGGCCCACGGAGACGGCCGGGTTGAAGTGCCCGCCCGAGATGGGCCCGAAGGCATAGGCGCCCGTGAGCACCGTCAGGCCGAAGGCCAGCGAGACGCCGACCAGGCCGATGCCCACCTGCGGGAAGGCGGCGGCCAGCACGGCCGCACCGCAGCCGCCCAGGGTCAGCCACAGGGTTCCGAGGAATTCTGCGGACCATTTTTGAACAGAGCTGTGCATGGAAAATCTCCTGAAGCAGGCCCGCCATTGCGCCCGGGCCCTGCGCGCACCGTCCGCCGCACAGCGGAAAGTGGCGCAGTTATAGCCCTGCGCCAGCCCCGCCGTGAGGGCGAAAAAGTGAACAATCGTCCAGAGCCTGCGCCGCCACAGGGGCGGCGGGGTCTTGATAATGCGCTCGCCGGCCCGAGATGAGGGCTGATTTTTTCCCTGTTGTGAACCCATAGGACATAGGACACTGTCTGCATGAGCAAGCAAACCCATTCTTTTCAGGCCGAAGTTGCACAACTGCTGCACCTGGTCACGCATTCGCTGTACTCCAACCCCGAGATCTTCCTGCGCGAGCTGGTCTCCAACGCCTCCGACGCCTGCGACAAGCTGCGCTTCGAGGCGCTGAACGATGCCTCCCTCTATGAGGACCAGCCCAACCTGGAAGTGCGCGTGTCCTTCGACGCCGCTACCAAGACGCTGACCATTGCCGACACCGGCATCGGCATGAGCGAGCAGGAAGCCATCGACAACCTGGGCACCATCGCCAAGAGCGGCACCAAGGCCTTCATGGACAAGCTGTCGGGCGACCAGAAGTCGGACTCGCAGCTGATCGGCCAGTTCGGCGTGGGCTTTTACTCGGGCTACATCGTGGCCGACAAGATCACCGTGGAAACACGCCGCGCGGGCCTGCCGGCCTCCGAAGGCGTGCGCTGGACCAGCGGCGGCACGGGCGAGTTCGAGGTCGAGCAGATCGAGCGCCCCCAGCGCGGCACCAGCATCACGCTGCACCTGCGCCCCGAGGCCGAGGAGTTCCTCAACGCCTGGAAGATCAAGCAGGTCATCGGCAAGTACTCCGACCACATCAGCCTGCCCATCCTCATGGAAAAAGAGGAGTGGAAGGACGGCGAGAACGACCAGCCCGGCACCATGGAGAAGACGGGCGAGTGGGAGACCATCAACAAGGCCAGCGCGCTGTGGACACGTCCCAAGAAGGACATCACGGCCGAGCAGTACCAGGACTTCTACAAGGCCATCAGCCACGACTTCGAGAACCCGCTGACCTGGAGCCACAACCGCGTCGAGGGCAACACCGAGTACACGCAGCTGCTGTTCATCCCGGCCAAGGCGCCGTTCGACCTCTACAACCGCGACAAGAAGGCCGGCGTCAAGCTCTACGTCAAGCGCGTCTTCATCATGGATGACGCCGAGGCGCTGATGCCCGGCTACCTGCGCTTCGTCAAGGGCGTGATCGACTCGGCCGACCTGCCGCTGAACGTCAGCCGCGAGCTGCTGCAGGAAAGCCGCGATGTGCGCCTGATCCGCGACGGCTCGACCAAGCGCGTGCTGTCCATGCTGGAAGACCTGGCCAAGCACGATCGCCACGATGCGGCCGCTGACGCGGCTGCCGACGGCGTCACCGACGTGGTCAGCGAAGAGGACAAGGCCAAGGAAGGCAAGTACAGCCAGTTCTACGCCGAGTTCGGCCCCGTGCTCAAGGAAGGCCTGGGCGAGGACTTTGCCAACAAGGAACGCATCGCCAAGCTGCTGCGCTTTTCCTCCACCAACCAGGACGAGGCCATCGTCTCGCTGGCCGACTATAAGGCCCGCATGAAGGAAGGCCAGGACGCGATCTACTACATCACGGCCGACTCCCTGACCGCAGCGCGCAACAGCCCGCAGCTCGAAGTCTTCCGCAAGAAGGGCATCGAAGTGCTGCTGATGGCCGACCGCGTGGACGAATGGGCCATGGGCTACCTGACCGAATTCGACGGCACGCCGCTGCAGTCCGTGGCCAAGGGCGCCGTGGACCTGGGCAAGCTGCAGGACGAAGAGGAAAAGAAGGCCGCCGAGGAAGCGGCCGAGACCTTCAAGCCCCTGCTGGCCAAGCTCAAGGAAGCGCTCAAGGACAAGGCCGAGGACGTGCGCGTGACCACGCGCCTGGTGGACTCGCCCGCCTGCCTGGTGGTGCAGGACGGCGGCATGAGCCTGCAGCTGGCGCGCCTGCTCAAGCAGGCCGGCCAGCAGGCGCCGGACGCCCGCCCCGTGCTGGAGGTCAACCCCGAGCATCCGCTGGTCAAGAAGCTGGACGGATCGGTGCATTTCCATGACCTGGCCAACATCCTTTTCGACCAGGCCGTGCTGGCCGAAGGCGGCATGCCCGAGGACCCGGCCGCCTACGTCAGGCGCGTGAACGCGCTGCTGGCGTGAGTTCCTCACAAGGATTGCCCCGCCGCATTCCCTAGGCCTTAGTGCCTGCTCACTGCCGCGCCAGCGCGCGGCAGATCAGCATTGCAAGCCGGTGCCAGCCAAGCTGCCACCGGCTTTTTCACGTCTGCGTTCCGTGAGGAAAACCGACCGGAAAAGGTCGACTCACGAAAAACTCACAAATACCTCTAAATACTCACTTTTGTTAAAAATTCCAGATCATATTTACTTTTGGTAATAAAGAACCATCATGCCTCCTTTTGGTGCGTCCGGTAGTCGGCTTTCTGACAGAGCTGTTCCAGCCGGGCACCTCGTGCGTCCGTGCCTGCGGCATTCGGCGCTGTCAACGAAGCAAAAGAGAGGTTTGTATGGCTTTCACGAGAAAGGGCTGGCTGGCGCGTGCGCTGCTGTCCGGCGGCTTGCTGGCAACAGCGGCTGCCGTGGCGGCGCCGGCCGACACCGACATCCTGGTCAACCAGGACGGTCTCTATGACGGACAGGACGCATCGGCAGGCCCTGCCGGCGGCACCTTCACCTATGTGGCCAAGGTCAGGCACAACAACATCGGTCCCGACGCCGTAGGCGTCACCCTGACCGAGGTGCTGCCCGTGGGCGCCGTGTTCCAGGGCTACAGCAGCAGCCCGGGCGGCATCACCTGCACGGCACCGGCTGCCGGCACGGTGCTCACCGCAGGCAATAACACGCTGGTCTGCAACATCGGCAACCTGGCGCCCGCCGATGGCTTCAAGTCCGTGGGCTTCGAGGTCATCCTGCCGACCGTCGGCACCAACTGGCGCGCCGTGGCCAGCGCGCGCATGGCATCGCCCGACTACGACAACGACCAGAACAACACGCAGCTCGATCGCAACTTCACCACCACCGAGGCCGCCGATCTGGCCATCGCGATGGCGGCTCCCGCCAGCGTCGCCAACGGCGGCGCCTTCCAGTACACCATCGACGTGCAGAACAAGGGCCCGTCCGAGGTGCCCGCCGGTGGCCGTACCGTGGTGCGTTTCCCCGTGCCCAACGGCGCCGTGGTCACGGGCGTGCCCTCAGGCAGCGGCTGGAGCTGCACGCCGGCCTCGGGCTATCCGCTGATCTCGGGCGAGCTCAGCTGCACGCGCAGCGGCCCTGTGCTGCCGGGTGCCGTGCTGCCTTCCATCTCCGTGCCGGCCATCGCCAACATGAGCGGCACCATTGCCGGCGCTGCCAGCGTCAAGGGCTACAAGGACGCCAGCACCGAGATGCCTGACGGCCAGTCCGGCAACAACACCGCCAGCGCCGCCGTGGTCTCCAGCGGCAGCGAGTTCGTGGATGTCTCGCTGCGCAAGCAGGTGGCGCCCACGGTGCTGGATGCGCTGCAGGCGACCGAGGTCACCTACACGCTGCAGCCGCGCCGCGAAGGCGGCTCCCTCGTGCCGCGCGACCTTACCGTCACCGACACGCTGCCGGCCGGCGTGACCTTCACGGGCTTCGACGGCAGCACGGCGCCCTGGAACTGCGGCCACAACAGCGGCACCATCACCTGCACCCATGCGGGCGAGTACCCGGTGGCTGGCTACGCCAACATGCAGGCCATCCGCTTCAAGGCCAGCGTGGCTGCGGGTGGAACGCCGGGTGCGCAACTGGTCAATCAGGGCGTGATCGGGGTTCCACCCGAACTCAACGAGCCCAACAAGACCAACAACACCGATAGCGCGGCGGTGAGCTTCAGCAACGATGCGCGGCTGAGGCTCGTCAAGGCCGGCCCCAGCCGCCCGGTGCTGGCGGGTGAGGAGTTCCAGTACACGATCACGGTGACCAACAACGGTCCCATGCCTGTGCTGCCGAATCAGCTGATCACCGTATCCGACACCCCTGCGGACAACCGAATGACCGTCATCGGCATGTCCGGTGCGGGCACCGGCGCGGGTGACTGGACCTGCGCCGCCCAGAGCTGCACCTCGACCGCGGGCCTGGACGTGGGCGCCAGCCGCCGGATCACGGTCAGGGCCAAGGTCACGCTGGCTTCGGGCCATCTGGACTTCACCAACAACGCCTCCGCTGGCGTGATCGGCCGGGACAATGCATCGGCCACCACCTCCGCGACCGTCACCGTGTCTGCCGACAAGGTGGATGTGGGCATCGTCAAGAGCGTGGTCAGCCCCGTGCCGCCGGCCTCCATCAAGAGCGGTGAAGAGGTCACCTACCAGCTGGTGGTGAAGAACCACTCGGCCAGCACCACGGTGACGAATGTCCGCGTGCGCGACGCGCTGCAGTCCCTGGTCAAGCAAATTGACGGCGTGCGCATCGTGGGCGGCAACCCGGTGGACGAGGCCGGCAATCCCGTGCCGTACACCTACCCGGGCGGCGGCTTTGTCTCCAGCCGCATCGTCTCCGGCGCAAACGCCAGTTGCGGCACGCCCACGGGTGGCGTCAACAGCGAGACGCGCGATCTGACCTGCGACATCTCCTCCATGGCCCCGGAGGCCGAGGTGGTGATCGAGGTCAAGATCCGCCCCAAGCGCGCCACCACCGGCAACTATGCCAACGCGGCCTCGGCCCAGTCCCTGGACATCCATGACGCCGATCCCGGCAACGATTCCTCTACGGCCAGCATCACCGTGCAGGCCATCGCGGAAATCGCGGCGCAAAAGCAGGTCTCGCCCAAGGTGGCCGCTGCGGGCGAGCCGCTGACCTATACGGTCACGGTGCCCAACTACGGCCCCTCGTCGGCCGCCAATGTCACGCTCAAGGACGTGCTGCCTGCAGACGCCATCTTCATCGGCTCGCCCACGGTCACCGGCGGCGGCACCTGTACTCCGGCTGCCTCCGATGGCGTGCAGGGCGGAACGCTGGAATGCGCCTGGACCAATCCGCTGGCTGCAGGCGAGCAGTACACCGTGAGCTACAAGATGCGCTCGCGCGGCGATCTGGCGGCCGATACGGAGATCTCCAACACCGTGGCGGTGGACACCACCACCGAGGAGCTGACCAAGGCCAACAACCAGGCCGAGGCCAAGGCCCGGCTCAAGCGCGCCGAGCTGGATGTGAACATCAGCATGCGCCACACGGCGGACGGCCTGGTGCTGGGTGAGGACACCGAATACACCATCACGGTGACCAACTCCGGCCCCTCCTACGCCACCCAGGTGGTCGTGACCGACAAGTTCCCCGCATCGGGCTCCACGGCCACCTTCAGCTACCAGAACGGCCTGGCGCTGGCCGGCATTCCCGGCGCCTCCGCATCCTGGTGCGGCGTGCAGCCGGCGCTGAACGCGACCAGCGGGCCGCTGCAGTGCACCATCCCGGCGCTGGCGCCGGGCCAGAGCATGACCATCAAGTTCAAGATGCGCGCACAGACCCTGCCCGACAAGGCATCGGGCGGCACCATCTACCACGAGGCCTCGGTCAAGCCCTTCGAGACGGAATGGCTGAGCAATGGCGGCGATGTGATCGTCAACAACACCACCACCGACCGGACCTCCACCAGCCGCCAGGGCAATGCCGTGGACCTGGGGATCGGCAAGCAGGGCCCCGCCGGCCCGCTGGACGATGGCGACACGGCCAGCTACACGCTGACCGTCACCAACTACGGCCGCGATCCGCAGTCGCCCGCGGGCGGCTCGGTGACCGACGTGTTGCCCGCAGGGCTGGAGTTCGTCTCGGCCTCGGCAGGCTGCAGCTACGCCAGCGGCACGCGCACCGTGACCTGCAGCGTGCCGCAACTGGCCCAGGGCGGCACGGCGGTCTTCACGCTGGAGACAAAGCTGGACAAGCCCTACAAGGGCGCCCGCCCGCTGGTCAACTCGGCCACGGTCTCGGTGCCCGGCGACGGCAATCCCGACAACGACAAGAGCACGACCACCACGCCGCTCAAGCCGGGGCCGGGCGGCACGGCCAGCATTCCCACGCTGTCGCAGTGGGGCCTGATGCTGATGTCGTCCCTGCTGGCACTGATGGCGCTGGGGGCCATGCGCAGGCGCGAGCGTCGGTGATGCGCGCGTGACGGCAAAGGCCGGTGGCGTGATTCACGCACCGGCCTTTGTCGTCTTTGAGCGGTCCGAAGATAATGCGAGCCTATAGAGGGACACTGTTTCGCAACTGCCAGGTCGCAAGCCCGGCAACCAACACTCCAAGACCTGCCATGCTGCGCTTCTTTCTGATCTTTCTGGCCATCCAGCTGACGATGTTCGGGCTGAACCTGCTCAGTTGGGTGCAGCAGCACATCGTGCTGCCCTGGACGGCCTTCCTGGCGCACATCTGCGCCTCGCTGGTGACCTGGTTCGACAGCACGGCCTCGGCCACGGGCAAGGTGCTGTGGAACACGGCCACGGGCTTCGGCGTCTCCATCGAGGCCGGCTGCAATGGCCTGGAGGCCTACATCGTGCTGTTTGCCGCCGTGATGGCCTTCCCCTCGTCATGGCGCCAGAAGCTGGTGGGCCTGCTGGCCGGCTTCGTGGCCGTGCAGGCCATCAATGTGCTGCGCGTCATCAGCCTGTTCTACCTGGGCCAGTGGAGCACCACGGCCTTCAACTTCGCGCACGAGTACCTCTGGCAGGCGCTGATCATGCTGGACGTGCTGGTGTTCTGGCTGCTGTGGGTGCGCTGGAGCGGCCGCAAGGCGCCGTCGCAGGATGACGGCGGCCAGCCGCCGCTGCCGCCCGCCGCTGCAGCTTCTGCCGCCGTGGCCGCCTGAGGAGCAGGCCATGATCGGACGCAATCCCATCTCGCGCTTCGCGGCCCTGGCCATGGGCGGCATCGTGGTGCTGACCCTGGCCTGGACGCTGGCGGCCGGCTGGCTGGCCGTGCCGGTGTCCGGCATGAGCAAGTGGGTGCTGGAGAACGCCGCCAACGGCTGGGTGCAGCGCGTGGACCTGGAGACGCCCCGCAGCCTGGTCGTCAATTCCTCGGTCCAGGTCTCCAACGAGCAGACCGGATGGCGCCGCGCCGAGGCCATCGTCGAGGTCGATCCCGCCCGCTACGGCTACGGCCTGCCGGTGCTGGTGGCCATGCTGTTGGCGGCCTGGGGTCCGGGCCGGTGGTGGCGCATCCTGGTGGGGTATGTGGCGCTGCTGCCGCTGCAGACCTTCAGTGTGGTAACGCAGGTGTTGATGCAGTTGTGCTTGGCCGCCAAGCTGGACCTCAATGTGCTGGGTCTCCAGGGATGGCAGCTCAATGCCATTGTCTACGGCTACCAGATGGGGGGCCTGATGGTGCCCACGCTGGCGCCTGTTCTGCTGTGGCTGGTGCTGGACATGGGCTTTGTGCGCCGCGTGCTGCTGCCGGCCTGGAACCGCAGCCGTGCTGCCGCCGCACCGCAGCCCGTGGTGGCGCCCAAGCCCTCGGCATGGCGCCAGACCGATGGCGCGGCCACCTCCACCGGCAACCCGCTGGTGTCCTCCAGCAGCGCAGCCACCCTGCCACGGGCCAAGGCCAAGACCACGGGGCCGACGCAGTAGGCCTGCACTTCCCGGCTGGCGGGCAGGCGCTGTTTTCTCAGCCCTGCGCGGGCATGGGCGGCAGCAGGCCGCGCTCGGTGATGAAGTCGATCACCTCGCGCAGGCCCTTGCCGCTTTTCACGCTGCCCATCACATAGGGCTTGTGGGCGCGCATGCGCTGCGTGTCGGCTTCCATGATGGACAGGTTGGCGCCCACGTAGGGCGCCAGGTCGGTCTTGTTGACCACCAGCAGATCGCTCTTGGTGATGCCGGGGCCGCCCTTGCGCGGAATCTTCTCGCCGCCGGCCACGTCGATCACGTAGATGGTCAGGTCCGACAGCTCGGGGCTGAAGGTGGCGGCCAGGTTGTCGCCCCCGCTTTCGATGAAGACGATGTCCGCCTCGGGGAACTGGCGCAGCATGCGGTCCACGGCCTCGAGGTTGATGGAGGCGTCCTCGCGGATGGCCGTGTGCGGGCAGCCGCCGGTCTCCACGCCCATGATGCGCTCGGGCGGCAGGGCCTCGGCCACCGTCAGCAGGCGCTGGTCTTCCTTGGTGTAGATGTCGTTGGTGATGACCACCAGGTCGTAGTGGGCGCGCATGGCCTTGCACAGCATCTCCAGCAGCGTGGTCTTGCCGGAGCCGACAGGGCCGCCGATGCCGACGCGCAGCGGGGGGAGTTTCTTGGTGCGGGTGTTCATGGTGGACTTGGGGTAAGTGATCAGGACCGGAAGAGCCGGGAGTACTGGTGTTCGTGCCGCGCCTGCAGCACGCTCCATTGGGGCAGCATGGTGTCCAGCCGGGGCGGCGCCTCGCTGGCGCGGCGGCGTGCCTCGCCCACGGCCTGCTCCAGCAGCGGATGCAGGGCCAGCAGCAGGCTCTGGCCCGCCACCTGGCCCAGCGGCACGGCCTTGATGGCGGCGGCCACCTGGTTCTCCAGCCAGGCAAAGCCATAGGCCAGCAGGGCATGGTCCTCGTCGGCATCCACGGCGGCGCAGGCACAGGCAAAGGCCGTGGGATAGGCCAGGCCCGGTCCCTCCACAAGGGCGCCCAGTTGTGCGATGCGGGGCGCAAAGGCCTCGCCGCCCCAGGGCACGGAGCGCAGCAGGCTGTGCAGCGACCAGCCCATCTGCAGCGTCTCGGCACGGGCCTCGCGGCTGTCGCGGCTGGCAATGAACCACTGGTTCCATTCGCGCACCACCCCCTCGTCGCCTGCGCTCCAGGCCCGGCGCAGCAGCAGCCACAGCGGCGCCTCGCAGCGTGCAAAGCCGTGGGCCAGCGCATCGGCAATCCAGGTGCGCGCCGTGCCGGCATCCGTGACCAGGCCGTGCTCGATGGCGGCCTCCAGCCCCTGCGAATAGCTGAAGCCGCCCACGGGCAGCTGGGGCGATGCCAGGTGCAGTAGGGCGCACAGCCCCTGTATCGACAGGTCAGCCATGCGGATGGTCGTGGCCGTGCCCGTGTCCGCAGCAGCCTTTGTGATCATGGTCATGGCTGTGGTCGTGGCCATGTTCATGCCCGTGGGAATGATCGTGTGAATGGTCGTGTGAATGGCCGTGTTCGTGCCCATGGTCATGCAGCGCATACACGCTCTGCGCCAGTGCCTGGTCCTCGGCAAAGCTGGCGTCATGGCCGTGGCGGTGGCCGCCGCCATAGGCACCGGCCTCGGGCTCGAAGGGCGCATCCACCAGGGCCACCTGCGCGCCCAGGCGCAGCAGCATGTCGTGGAGCACGGGGTCGTTTTCCAGGTGCAGGTGCGTGGGCGTGACCTCCACCGGGATATGCCGGTTGCCCAGATGGTAGGCCGCACGCAGCAGGCCCAGCGGCGTGGCCGCCGTCACGCGCAACACCGCCTGGGGCGCCGCGCGCACGGCGACCAGGCTGCCGTCCTCGGCCACCAGCACATCGCCGCCGCGCAGCACGCTGCCGCGCGCCAGCACCACGGCCAGCTCGCGCCCCGTGGAGTCTGTTGCCGCAAAACGGCTCTTCTGGCGCATGTCCCAGTCCAGTTCCAGCGTGGCGGCGCGCCTGACCAGCACGGCGGCAAGGCCGCCGCCCTGGGGCATGTGCTTGTTGACGGTGAGCATGGATTGTTTTGTATTAACGTTCGTTATAACATTGCAAGGTCAATGACTTTGCTGGAGATTCCACCATGACCACTCTCAAACTCACCCAGGTCGGCAATTCCGTGGGCTTGATCCTGCCCAAGGAGATTCTGGCGAAGCTGAACCTGGGCAAAGGCGACACGGTGTATCTGACCGAGGTTGCCGACGGCGGCATCAAGCTTTCTCCGTATGACGAGGACTTCGGGCAGCAGATGGATGCAGCGCGCCTGATCATGAAAAAGCGGCGTGGTGTTTTGCGTGAGCTGGCGAAATGACCGGGAACATGCAGGTTTGGGTCTGGCTCAGCGAGGCCGTCATGCTGGCTGTTCACGAAGAGCAACTGACCGAGCATGGTGGCCCGGTGGGCGTGCGTGATGCCGGGTTGCTGGCATCCGCCCTGGCCAGGCCGCGCCATCTGGCCGCTTATGGGGCGCCTGATGCGGCCGAGCTGGCGGCCAGCTATGGCTTTGGCATCGCGCGCAACCATCCCTTTGTGGATGGCAACAAACGCACAGCCTTTGTGGCGACCGAGCTGTTTCTCCATCTCAATGGCTGGGAATTGACGGCTGGTGACGAGTCCTGTGTGCTGACCATGGTGGCCTTGGCCGCAGGCGAACTGGACGAGGCCGGGTTCGCCCTCTGGATACGTGAGCACGGTGCGCCCTTGCCCCGCTGACCCCATTGCTCCGCCTTAAAAAAGAAAATACCGCTGCGCCATCGGCAGCTCGGTGGCGGGCTCGCAGGTCAGCAGCTGGCCGTCGGCCACGACCTGGTAGGTCTCGGGATCGACGCTGATGTCGGGCTGCCAGTCGTTGTGCACCATGTCGCGCTTGCTGACGCTGCGGCAGTTTTCCACGGCCACGGTGCGCTTGCGCAGGCCGTAGCGGTCGGCCACGCCGGCCTGCTGGGCGGCCTGCGAGACGAAGGTCAGGCTGGCCGCCGCCACGCCGCTGCCCTGGCCCGCGAACATGGGCCGGTAGTGCACGGGCTGGGGCGTGGGGATGCTGGCGTTGGGGTCGCCCATGGCGGCGCTGGCGATGCTGCCGCCCTTGAGGATGAGGCTGGGCTTGACGCCGAAAAACGCCGGCCGCCACAGCACCAGGTCGGCCAGCTTGCCGACCTCGACCGAGCCCACGACATGGGCGATGCCATGCGTGCGTGCGGGGTTGATGGTGTACTTGGCCACGTAGCGCTTGACGCGGAAGTTGTCGTGGCGCGCGTTGTCGCCCGGCAGGCTGCCGCGCTGGACCTTCATCTTGTGCGCGGTCTGCCAGGTGCGCAGCACGACCTCGCCCACGCGGCCCATGGCCTGGCTGTCGCTGGAGATCATGGAGAAGGCGCCCAGGTCGTGCAGCACGTCCTCGGCGGCGATGGTCTCGCGGCGGATGCGGCTTTCGGCGAAGGCGATGTCCTCGGCAATCGAGGCATCCAGGTGGTGGCAGACCATGAGCATGTCCAGGTGCTCGTCCAGCGTGTTCACCGTGTAGGGCCGCGTGGGGTTGGTGGACGAGGGCAGCACGTTGGCCTCGCCGCAGACCTTGATGATGTCGGGCGCGTGGCCGCCGCCCGCGCCTTCGGTGTGGTAGGTGTGGATGGTGCGGCCCTTGAAGGCGGCCACCGTGGCCTCGACGAAGCCGCCCTCGTTGAGCGTGTCGGTGTGGATGGCGACCTGGGTGTCGGTCTCGTCGGCCACGCCCAGGCAGCAGTCGATGGCGGCGGGCGTCGATCCCCAGTCCTCGTGCAGCTTCAGGCCGATGGCGCCCGCCGCGATCTGCTCGCGCAGCGGCGCGGCCTGGCTGGCGTTGCCCTTGCCCAGCAGGCCGATGTTCATGGGGTAGCCGTCCACGGCCTGCAGCATGCGCTCCATGTGCCAGGGGCCGGGCGTGACCGTGGTGGCGAAGGTGCCTGTGGCCGGGCCCGTGCCGCCGCCGATCATGGTGGTCACGCCGCTGGTCAGCGCCTCGTCGATCTGCTGCGGGCAGATGAAGTGGATGTGCGTGTCGATGCCGCCGGCCGTGACGATCATGCCCTCGCCTGCAATGATTTCCGTGCCGGGGCCGATGACGATGGTCACGCCCGGCTGCATGTCCGGGTTGCCGGCCTTGCCTATGCCTGCGATCAGCCCGTTCTTGATGGCGATGTCGGCCTTGACGATGCCCCAGTGGTCAATGATCACGGCATTGGTGATGACGGTGTCGGCGCAGTCGGCGGCCATGCGCTGGCTCTGGCCCATGCCGTCGCGGATGACCTTGCCGCCGCCGAACTTGACCTCTTCGCCGTAGATCGTGTGGTCCTTCTCGATCTCGATGACCAGGGCTGTGTCGGCCAGCCGCAGGCGGTCGCCCACGGTGGGGCCGAACATCTCGGCATAGGCCTGGCGCGTGATGCTTGCCATGAATGTTCCCTTTCAGAGAGGCCCCATCACCTTGGCGTTGAAGCCGAAGATGATGCGGTCGCCGGAGATTTCCACCAGTTCCACCGTGCGCTCCTGGCCCGGCTCGAAGCGCACGGCCGTGCCGGCCGCGATGTTCAGCCGCCAGCCGCGTGCGGCGGCGCGGTCGAAGTGCAGGGCCTCGTTGACCTCGAAGAAATGAAAGTGCGAGCCCACCTGCACCGGCCGGTCGCCGGTGTTGGTGACCGTGAGGGTCTGCACGGGCCGGCCTGCGTTCAGCAGGATCTCGCCGGGCTCGGCGAGCAGCTCGCCGGGGATGATGCGCTCGGTCATGTGCGGCTCCCGCGATCAGCCTGCCAGCGCCACGGCACCGTAGCCCATGGCGGCCACGCCGGCCAGGCGTGCAGCCCAGGCCGATGCCGTGCCGCCGCGCATGGCCCGGCCAAAGGCCACGCCCAGCGCATGCAGCACCAGCGTGGTGGCGACCATGCCCGCCATGTAGGCCCAGAACACGGCTGTGGGCAGCGCGTGGGGGAATACCTCGCCATGCGCGTATCCGTGGAACAGCGCGAAGGCGCCGGCCAGCACCATGGCCAGGGCCACGGGCAGGCGGCGCTGGGCCACCAGCAGCAGGCCGAAGGCCAGCAGCGAGGCGGCCACCATGGGCTCGACGGCCGGCAGCTCCAGCGGGGTCTGCGTCAGCGCAAGGCCCAGCGCCATGCATGCGGCAAAGGCCACGGGCGGCAGCCACTGGCGCTTGAGCATCAGCCCGCACCACAGGCCCAGCGCCAGCATGGCCAGCAGATGGTCCAGGCCAGCGATGGGGTGGGACAGCCCGGCCATCAGGGCCTGCATGGCGCCGTCGCCGGCGTGCAGGTGGGCGCCGGCCCCCGTATGGGCGCTGGCGGCCGTGGCGGCGGCCAGCAGGGCCGGGGCGAGCAGAAGGCGGGGATGGAACATGGCGGATCTCCTCAAACGATCGGGTGATGAACGGTGACCAGTTTGGTGCCGTCCGGGAAAGTGGCTTCGACCTGGATGTCCGGGATCATTTCTGGAATGCCCTCCATCACATCGGCGCGCGTCAGCACCGTGGTGCCCAGGTGCATGAGCTCGGCCACGGTCCTGCCGTCGCGCGCCCACTCCAGCACGGCGGCGCTGATCAGCGCCACGGCCTCGGGGTAGTTGAGCTTCAGGCCGCGCGCCTTGCGGCGCTCGGCCACCAGGGCTGCGGTGAACAGCAGCAGCTTGTCTTTTTCACGGGGCGTGAGTTCCATCAGTTCAACTCCATTCAGTTGTCACAGCACGCGGTATCGTCGATGGCCATGGATACGGCGAGGCATCGATCAGAGACAGCGAGCAAGGGCAGCCCCGCCGCGAGGCTGTCGTCCTCCTCCCGCGAAGCGAGAGAGGGGGAAGGCGCGAAGCGACTCAGGGGGTGTTTCATTTCAGGTCGCCCACAGGCGCGGGGGGCGGGCCGGTTGGTCCAGCAGGGCCGGGCGCAGCAGGCGCCAGCCTTCATGCAGCACGGCCCGTGCCGCCTCCATGCGCCGGGCCAGCACGCGCAGCAGCAGCACCGAGGGCGCGCCGCCCTGGCCGGCCAGCAGGCTGGCGCCGGCGCGCACTTCATCGCTCCAGGGCAGGCTGGCGGCCAGTTGCTCGCTCAATGGCTCCATGGCTGCCAGGGGTTCGGGGGCCACGGCCCAGAGGCTGGCCTGTATGGGGAAGCCTGCCCAGGCAACGGGGCTGGACAGCAGGGCATGGCCGGCGTGCAGTTCGCCTTGCTCCAGCCACAGCGGCCGTCCGCCACATGCGAGCCGGTTGTGAAGCTGCAGGCGCGCGGCAGCGGTGGGGGAGGCGCCAGTGTGGTTCCAGTGCTCGCCCGCGCCATAGCGGCCCAGCACCACGGCATCCCAGCCGATGGCGCGCGCGCCCGGCGCAAGCTCCAGGTCCAGCGCCATGGTGGCGTCGGCACCGGCGAACAGTATGTTTTCCTGTGGCAGCCATTCCAGGATGGCGCCTTCTTCCACGCGCAGCCGCACGCGCTGCGCGGCCGGGCGGCCCTGGGACTTGTACCAGCGCGTGGCGCCCGGTGTGGTCAGCAGGGCGTGGGCGCCGGGCTCCACGGTCACATCGATCTGCAACTGGTCGCCGCCGGCCACGCCGCCGGGCGGGTGCAGCAGCACGGCATGGCAGATGCCGGGGCCTTCGGGGTGCAGCGGTTTTTGCACGCGCAGCGGGCCGCTGTGGCGTGCGTGGGAAAGCACGCTGCCCTGACCGGCGCGGTGCCCGAAGCGCAGGTCCAGCATGGCCTGCCAGCCCGAGGCGCAAGCGGGCACGGCGGTGATCGGTAGCGCTGCGGACATGGGCGTGACGGGCGGTACAGGGCGTGGTGGTTGTAACGGCCTTTGTCATGCATTTAGCGTGCCAATCCGGTGCAGTGGCGGTTGCGCCATGCTGGTGCGCTGGCGCATCGGATTGGTGCGTTTCCTGCATGGCAAGGCGCGCAAGACGGCACGTTTGCAGTGCATTCTTGCGCAGCGTGCCGCAGGCTGGTGCTCTTTCTTACGCGCTTGCCCGGGTCTGACGCGCCAGGCTTCTGTCCCAGGCCACGACGGCCAGCGTGGCCAGGCTCAGAATCAGGCCCGCCACGCTGGCACCTGTCCATCCCCAGTGCAGCCAGACCGCCGAGCCCACGGCCGAGCCTGCCGAGGCGCCGATGAAATAGCCCGTCATATAGACCGCATTGATGCGCGAGCGCGCCAAGGGTGCCAGCGCATAGATCACGTTCTGGTTGCTGATGTGCAGGGCCTGCAGCGCGGCATCGACGATGAGCAGTCCCGCCAGGAACCACCACAGGCTGGTGCCGCCCAGCCACAGCGCCCCCCAGCCCGCCAGCATCAGCAGGCCGCCGGCCAGCGTGGTGCGCTGCTCCAGCCCCCGGTCGGCCAGCCGGCCGGCCATGTTGGCCATGAGGGCGCCGGCCACGCCGACCAGGCCGATGAGGCCGATCTGCGCATCGCCGAATCCATAGCCCGGCCCGGCCAGCAGCAGTGCCATGGTCGAGAACAGCACGCTCACCGTGGCAAAGCCCATGCCGCCGATCAGCGCCCGGCTGCGCAGGCGCGGCTGCTCGCTCGCCAGCGTGAGCAGGGAGCGCATCACCGCGCCATAGCCTATGGGCTGGGCCGGCTGCGCCAGGGGCAGCGCGCGCCGCAGCAGCAGGGCCACGCCGGCCGTGGCCAGGGCGCCCACCCAGTAGACGGCATTCCAGCCGCCCAGCTCCGACAACAGGCCCGCCACGCTGCGTGCCGCCAGGATGCCGATCAGCAGCCCGCTCATGACCAGCCCCACGGCGCGCCCGCTGGCGCCGGGCGCCGCAAAGCTGGCCGCCATGGGCACCAGCACCTGGGCCGCGACCGAGAACAGCCCCGTCATCAGCGTGCCCGCCGCCAGCAGCGCAAAGCTGTGCGCCATGCCGCTGGCCAGCATGCCCAGCGCGGCCAGCAGCATCAGGCCCAGCACCAGGCGGCGGCGTTCCAGCATGTCGCCCAGCGGCACGAGCAGCAGCAGTCCCAGCGCATAGGAGACCTGGGCCATGGTCACCGTCAGCGAGGCACGCGCCTCGCTGATGCCCAGGTCGATGGCGATGGAGTGCAGCAGCGGCTGGTTGAAGTAGTTGGCGCCTGCGCACAGGCCGCAGGCCGTGGCCATGAGCAGCAGGGTGCTCTGGGGCAGCACGGGCGTGGCGGTGGCCTGCATGGGCGGCGAGGGCTGGGCGCAAGCCTGGGAGGATCTGTTCATCTGACGAATGCCTGTGTTATCTGCTTATGGGTGGCAAACGGATGGCTCAGACCCACAGCGGCGGCCGTGCGGGCTGGGCGTGGGCGGGCAGTGCGGCCACGGCATCGACCTCGATCAGCATGCCGGGCAGGGCCAGCCGGGGCACGGGGATCAGTGTGCAGGCCGGAAAGCGCGGCAGGGTATTGCCGGGGGCGCCATCGCCGGGGGCACCGTCGCTCCAATGCAGGCGCACGGCGGCCTGCCAGTCGTTGAAGCGGGCCTCCGAGTGGTCGACGATGAGCAGGGTCAGCTTGACCACCTGGCCCATGTCCGCGCCCGCCGCCTGCAGCGCCAGCTTGAGGTTGGACAGGGCCTGCTGCGCCTGGGCCGCGAAGCTGTCGGGCAGGTCGCCCGCCTGGTTCTCGCCCCCCTGGCCCGAGACGAAGGCCCATTGCGCCGGCCCGTGCACGGTGACCACATGGGTGTAGCCGTTGGGCGTGGCGTCGTAGAGGCCGGCGGGCTGCAGATGTTGCAGTTGCGGGGCCGTGGAAGCGGCGGGCTGTGCCGAGGAGGTGGCAAGTGCGTCGTGTGGCATGTATGGCTTGGAGTCTGAGAGTGGGCCGGACCGGGCGGCGAGGCTTGCCAGTGTGAAACCTCAACCAAAGTTGAGGTCAAATGCAGGCCTGCTTGGACCTATTTTTCCTGCGCCTATTTTCCTGCTGCCATGAATCTGTCTTCTGCCGGTGTCACCGCGTCCGACCATGACGGGCCGGCCATCCTCTCCGTGGGCGAAGTCGCCCGGCGCAGCGGCATCACCGTCTCGGCCCTGCATTTCTACGAGCGCCAGGGACTGATCGAGAGCCTGCGCACGCCCGGCAACCAGCGCCGCTATGCGCGTGCCGTGCTGCGGCGCGTGGCGGTCATCAGGGTGGCCCAGCGCATGGGCGTGCCGCTGGCCGAGATTGCCGAGGCGCTGCAGGACCTGCCCAGCGGCCGCACGCCCACGCAGGCCGACTGGGCCGCGCTGTCCGCACGCTGGCGCCATGCGCTGGATGCGCGCATTCAGGGCCTGACCCAGCTGCGCGACCAGATCGACGGCTGCATAGGCTGCGGCTGCCTGTCCCTCAAGGTCTGCCCGCTGCGCAATGACGGCGACTGCCTGGCCGAAGACGGGCCGGGGCCGCACTTTCGCTGAACGGGCATGCGCCCTTGGCGGAACTAGTGCTTGGGCATGGGCAGCGTGGGCGTGCGCGTGCACATCCAGCACAGCCAGCCAGCCAGCGCGCCCATGACGATGCAGTAGGCGACCAGGGCCTCGGTGATGCCGATATGGTCCGAGAGCCAGCCCAGGCCCAGGATGGGCACGATGGTGCCCAGGTAGCCGACCACCAGGTACGTGGACAGCAGGCCCGTGCGCGTGGCCGGCGTGGAGACCTTGTTGACGATGGACATGCCCGCCAGGTTGCACAGGCCGTGGCCCGCTGCCGTGGTGATCACGCTGAGCGCGAACAGCAGGGCCGAGCCCGCGAAGCTGTTGATCAGCAGCAGGAGGTTGCAGGCCACCAGGCAGGCAAAGCCCACAATGGCCGAGCCCTTGGTCGGGCGCGGGCGCGCCAGGTACTGGAAACCCGCCGAGAGGAACAGGATCACGCCGATGGACAGGCCCGAGACAGCCGGCCCGTGCCAGGGCACCATGCGCTGCATGAAGCTGGGCGCCAGCGATGCGAACAGGCTGAACATGCCGAAGGCGCAGAACGCGCACATGCCGCCCAGTGCATAGTGGCGCGCAAAGCGGCGCTCCGGCAGCGTGATGGTGGGCATGAAATCGCGCCAGTGCAGCGCGCGTGCCTGGGTGGAGGCCAGCTCGGCCGGCTCGGCGATGCGCACCTGGTACAGCGCATAGACGGCCAGCAGGCCCAGCCCCAGCGAGGGTATGTAGGCCGTGACCAGCGGCCAGGGCAGCCACTGCGCGATCAGCCCGCCCACCACGGGGCCCAGCCCGAAGCCGAAGGCAATGGTCAGGCTGGTCGTGGCCGCGGCGCGCTGCAGGTCGCCCCGGTTGTTGAGCCGGGTCATGCCCACCGAGGCCGAGGTGGTGATCAGCCCCGAAGCCACGCCGATGACCACGCGCCCCAGCGCAAAGCTGGGCACGTTCCAGGCCACGGCGGAGGCCAGCACGCCCAGCGTCATCAGGATCAGCCCGGCGCGCAGCACGGTGACAAAGCCGAAACGGTCGGTCAGCCGGCCCAGGAACAGCAGGCTGGCCAGCGCGCCGAACATATAGGCCACGAAGATCTGCGTGATGTGGCTGGGCTGCAGCCCCCAGGCCTGCTGGTACAGCGGGTACAGCGGGCTGGCCAGGGCGGTGCCCATGACACCCACGCACATGGAAAAACACACCCACGCATAGGGTGGCCAACGGGTTTGCATAGAAAAGGGAGCGAAAAGGGAGCGCGAAGAAAGCGAAGGGGAAAGCGGCGCCGCGCAGGCCTGGCGCCACCGGGGCGCCACGGCACTGTCCGGGAGCGCATGGAATCTGGAATGACCCGCAGGCCAATGGGTGAATTCTAAGAAACCCGCGTGTCTTGGGTGTTTCGCTGCCTCCGAGCCCCTGGCATGGACCCGGGCATACCGCTGGCAACGTGCGCCGGGCGGGCGGGTGTACCCTGTGGCCGTCCCTGTGTTTTCCCTTGTCCAGAGAGTCCGGCATGCCAGTTCCATCCTCCGCCTTCATGACCTCCCAGCCATCCCGCAAGGCAGCGTGGACCGCGCTTGGCGCCTGCGCGCTGCTGCTGGCCGGCTGCGGCTCGGTGGGCGGCGGCGTGGGCATCGGAATTCCGGTCGGCCCCGTGTCGGTGGGCGTGGGGCTGGGCAGCGGCGGGCTGAGTGCCGGAGTCGGCACGGGCGTGGGCCCGGTCGGCGTTGGCGTCGGCGTCAACCAGAGCGGCCAGGTGCTGGGCAGCGCAGGCGTGGGCGCCTCCACAGGTGTGGGTGGCGCGCGGGTCGGCGTGGGCGTGGGTTCATCCACCGTGCTGCACGATCCGCAGCGCTCCAACGTTCAACCGGCCCAGGAGCCAGCGCCTGCAGCCCCGCCTCAGACCCCGGCCGGCCAGGTGCAATGGCGTGATGCCAGCGGTCAGGTCGTGCCGACCTGCCGCGTCGATGGACGTTGCTGAGGTGCGAGAGAGGGGAACGGCGCGTAGCGCCTCAGGGGGTGCTTCTGATCACCCCGCCCAGACGATGCGGTCGCGACCAGCGTTTTTTGCGAGATAAAGGCGCCTATCGGCATCGGCCAGCAGTTGCTGGGCACTGTTGGTGGGCGAAGGCGCAATGCAGGCCACGCCCAGGCTCACGGTCAGCGCCTGGCCCAGGGGCGAGGCGGCATGGGGCAGGTCCAGCAGCCTGAGCGCATCGACGATGCCCTGCGCCACCAGCACCGCGCCATCCAGCGCCGTATGGGGCAGCAGGCAGACGAATTCCTCTCCCCCATAGCGCGCCAGCAGGTCGCCCGGCCGGTGCAGTGCGCCCTGAATGGCCTGGGAGATCTGGCTCAGGCATTCGTCGCCGACCAGATGGCCGTAGTGGTCGTTGTAGGCCTTGAAGTGGTCCACGTCCATCATCACCAGCGACAGCGGCTCGCCCAGGCGCTGCAGGCGCATGAACTCGCGCTCCAGCTGGGCACTGAAGAAACGCCGGTTGGCCACGCCCGTCAGCCCGTCGCTGTGCGACAGCAGTTGCAGCATCTGGCGCTGCTGCGCAATCTCCAGATGCGTGCGCACGCGTGCCTTGAGCACGGCCGGACGAAAGGGCTTGGTCACGAAATCCACGGCGCCCAGGTTCAGGCCCAGTTCCTCGCAATGGGGCTCGGTCAGCGCGGTGAGGAAGATGATGGGGATATGCGCGGTCTGCAGGTCGGCCTTGAGGCGGCGGCAGACCTCGAAGCCGTCCATCTCCGGCATGCGGATGTCCAGCAGGATGAGGTCGGGCTGGTGTTGGTGGGCCAGGGCCAGCGCCTCCTCGCCGGTGTAGGCCACAAGCGGGCCGCACAGATCCTTGATCACCTGGCAGATGATGGTGGCGTTGTCCGGAACGTCGTCCACCACCAGCACCTTTTGCGCGGCAGGCAAGGGCTGTAGCGGGTTGGGCAGCGATGGTGGGAAGGCGGAGTAGGGCATGGCCGATGGGATTTCGGGCCGAGAATACCCCGGAACCCGCAGCCCTGGATAGGGCGCCGCGGGCCTGGACAATTTGTAAAGATATCTGTCTTCGGGAGGCAGGCAGCCCGGTGGCCTCAGGCGTATAGAGGCTCTTCCTGCATGGCCTCGATCTGCTCGTTGAGCATGTCCACCTGCCCGCGCCAGTAGTCGGGCGTGCCGAACCAGGGGAAGTTGATGGCAAAGATCGGGTCGTCCTGGCGCCGCGCCAGCCAGGCGCTGTAGTGGATGAGGCGCAGCGTGCGCAGCGGCTCGATCAGGGCCAGCTCGCGGCGGTCGAAGGGACGGAACTGTTCATAGCCATCCAGCAGGGCGCTCAGCTGGCGCGTGCGCTGGCCCCGGTCGCCCGACAGCAGCATCCACAGGTCCTGCACGGCCGGGCCGGTGCGCGCATCGTCCAGGTCCACGAAATGCGGGCCGCCGCGGCCTTCGTCGTCCAGCGGCGTCCACAGCACGTTGCCGGGATGGCAGTCGCCATGCAGGCGCAGCGTGCGCGCGCTGTGCAGGCCGAAGTGGCCGGCTGCGCTCAGGCCGTCGGCAGCGGGTGCCATCAGGTCCAGGGCGCGCTGGCAGGCGGCCTTCCAGGTGGATTCCACTTCCAGCGGAATCATTTGCCGGTCCAGCAGCCATTGCATGGAGTCGTGGCCGAAGGTGGCCAGATCCAGCGCGGGCCGGTGCGCAAACGGACGGGCTTCGCCCACGGTATGGATGCGGGCCAGGAAGCGCCCGGTCCACTCCAGCACCTCGAAGTCGTCCAGCTCGGGCGGACGGCCTCCGCGCCAGGGGCTGACCGAGAAATCAAAGCCCGCGTGGCTGTGCAGCGTGGCGCCTTCCAGCACCAGCGGGGGCACGGCGGGCACTTCGGCGGCCGTCAGCTCGGCACTGAAGGCGTGCTCTTCCAGGATTTGCGCGCGGCTCCAGCGGCCCGGGCGGTAGAACTTGAGCACGACGCGATCGCCGTCTTCCAGTACGGCCTGGTAGACGCGGTTCTCGTAGGAGGCCAGGGCCGTGAGCCGGCCGTCGCCCCACAGGCCGACCGAGGCCAGGGCGTCGAGCACCACGTCGGGCGTGAGGCGGGCATAGGCGTGCGAGTCGTCGTTGGGGACGACATTCAGATCAGGATCGTGCGGTGTGGCGGACATGGGGCGATTGTCGCCGGGCTGGCTTAAGCTGTGCGGCTGCCTAGCCTTCGCCGATTCGCCCGCCGTGCCGCTGCTGCCCCATTTCCTGCAATCCCATGCCATAGCAAGCGCCAGCGCCAGCGCCAGCTCCAGTGCGGCAGGCGCATCCGACGACTGGAGCGGCTGGCATCTGGGCCGGCGCCGCTATGCGGTCTGGGTGCTGGAGCTCCATGCGCTGGGCCCTGCCGAGGGCGAAGCCGTGCGCCGCGCCTGTGCGCAGGCGTGCCAGGCCCTGGCCGCTGCGCTGGTTCCTCGGTACGAGCGGCAGCTGCATGTGACCCTGGCCACGGCCGGTTTTCTGGATGGCGACGCGGCCCTGCCGGACGCCTACGGCGCGGCGGAACTATCGCGCGACTTGCACGCGCTGCAGTACCTGCCGGCCGCACCGCTGCAACTGGAATTCGGCGGTTGGGGCAGTTTCGAGATGGCGCCCTATCTGCAGGTGCGCGACCGCAGCCAGGGCAGGCCCACGCTGGGCATGCTGCATGGTGCACTCAGGCCGGCAAGGCCCGGGCTGGCGCTGACCGAGGCGCTGCGCCCCTACGTGCCCCATGTGACGCTGGGCGCCTGGAACGCCGCCTGGCCGCGCGCCCAGGTGCTGCAATGGATAAGCGGCCTGCCGGTGCTGGAGCACTGGCAGGCCGCCGTAGGCGAGATCGCGCTGGTCAGCTATGCAGCCGACGCCTTGCACGGCCCGTTGACCTGCCATGCACGCTACGACCTCCGGGGTCGCAGGCTGCAATGGCGGGAGCGGCCGGGCTGGGCTTGATCAGACCAGGGTGATCTGCACGTCGATGTTGCCGCGCGTGGCGTTGGAGTAGGGGCAGACCTGGTGGGCTGCGTCCACCAGGGCCTGGGCGGCGGCCTTGTCCATGCCGGGCAGGCTGACCTTCAGGCGGGCAGCGATGCCGTAGGCGTTGGGGATGGTGCCCAGGTCCACTTCGGCGTCGATGGACAGGTCCTGCGGCAGGCTGATCTTCTGCTTGCCGGCCACGGCCTTGATGGCGCCGATGAAGCAGGCCGAGTAGCCTGCGGCGAACAGTTGCTCGGGATTGGTGCCCGTGCCGCTGGTGCCTGGCGAGGAAAGGGTCACGTCCAGGCGTCCGTCATCGGTGCGCGAGGCGCCGTCGCGGCCGCCGGTGGTGTGGGCACGTGCGGTGTACAGGACTTTTTCGAGCTGGGCCATGGTGTCTTCCTTTTGCAAAGTTGTCCGGCTGTGCGGACGGGTGGAGGAAATCGGCAATCCGTTGTCAGTCGCTGCGGCGCGGCGCCAGCCGCTCGCGCAGTGCGCCGAGTTGCTGCGTCAGCGCCTGCAACTCGGGCAGCGTGCACTGCGTGCTTTGCAGCACGCAGGCGGGAATCTTTTCAGCCGCATCGCGCAGTGCCCGGCCTTGCGGGGTGAGCGTGATGCGCACGCGGCGCTCGTCCTGTGCATCGCGCACCCGCTCCAGCAGATTCGCGCCTTCGAGCCGCTTGAGCAGCGGCGTCAGCGTGCCCGAATCCAGGGTCAGTTGCTCGCCGATCTCCGACACGGTCAGGCCGTCCCGCTCCCACAGCACCAGCATCACCAGGTACTGCGGATAGGTCAGGCCGATGCCGTCGAGCAGGGGCTTGTAGAGCTTGGTCATGGCCAGCGACGCCGAGTACAGCGCAAAGCAGACCTGGTTGTCCAGGCGCAGAAGCTCGGGGGTGTCGGTGGGCAGGGCGTTGCGTGGCATGGGTGGAATTATTGCTGTCAATTAAATTGTGCACAACTTAATTGAAGAAATCCCTCCAGATCGGAGGGGGAAGATCGGGAGGGCGAGAAAGGCCTACCGGCCCGTGAAGCTCGCGGGGCGTTTCTCGATGAAGGAGCGCACGCCTTCGGCGGCATCCTCGCTGCTGGCCAGGCGCTGCTGCACGGGAATGAAGTCGGCCACGGCGGCGGCCTGGCCCAGCTCGATGGCCTTGAGCACATTGAGCCGCGTGGCCACCACGGCCTGCGGGGCCTGGGCGGCAATCCGCTCGGCAATGCGCAGGGCCTCGGCCAGTTCCTCGCCGGCCGGCACCACCTTCTGCACGAAGTTCAGGCGATAGGCCTCGGCGCTGTCGAACTCATCGGCCGTGAGCAGGTGCAGCATGGCATTGCCCACGCCCGCACGCTCGGCCATGCGCAGCGTGGCGCCGCCCGTGGGCATGATGCAGCGCTGCACCTCCAGTTGGGAAAAGCGGCAGTCATCGGCCGCGACCACGATGTCGGCGCCCAGCATCAGCTCGATGCCCACCGTGAAGCAAATGCCCTTGACCGCCACCACCATGGGCTTGGCGCGGCGCCGGTAGCCGACCAGGCCGTAGTCGTGCGGCTCCACCAGGCCTTGCGGGATGGCCTTCCTGCCCGAGCGCAGGTACTCCGCCATCACCGGCAGGTCCAGCCCCGCCGTGAAATGGCTGCCAAACGCATGCAGCACGCCCACGCGCAACTCGGGATCGTCGTCCAGGCGCGTATAGGCCTCGGCCAGCTGCTGGAACATGGGTGGCGTCCAGCCGTTGCGCTTGGCGGGGCGGTTGATCCCGATCAGCAGCACATGGCCGCGCACTTCGCAGCTGATGCAGCCTTCGGGCGGCGGGGTGGGGGTGTTGATGTCCATGGTTGTCTCCTGCGCATGGACCTTAGTGCAGGCCAGGGATAGGTGCAGTCGCGCAGAGGACGGTAGAAAAGGGGGTGAATATCTAAGCAATGCTTTCGTTTTTCTGGGGTTTGGGAAGCTGCTCGATGAAAATCGATAAGGTCGTTTCGATTCATTGCCAGCGCCGTTGCCGATCGATAAGATCGAAACCATGCTTTCGATTTCATTGAAGCCATGAAGATCTCCATCGACTCTGTGGATGCACTCGGTGACGCGGTATGGGCCGTTCGCAAGGCGCGACGCTTGCGCCAGGACGATGCAGCAGGCGCCGCAGGCGTGAGCCATGTCTTTGTGCGGGACGTGGAGCGCGGCAAGCCCACGGTCCAATTCGGGCGCGTGCTGCAACTGCTGTCCGAACTGGGAATCGAGGTGCTCATCGACCTTCCCGAGGGAACCGAGCAGGCCTATCTGCAGCGCCGCCAGGCCAGGCTGCCACCTGAGCCCCATGGTTCCCACGAGTACCGAACGCGCCAGGGCGCACCGGACGGAGGGCCAGCCGCTGAAGTCAGGGAGGAGCCCGGTGCCCGTGACTCGGACGATGCGTTCTTCCGCACTGCCTTCGAAAAGAACAGGCCGTGACCGCACGCATCCTGGACGTATTCATCAACGGCCGGCTTGCCGGAAAGCTGGTCGAAAACAGGGATGTCTGGGGCTTTGCCTATGAGGAGGAGTGGATGGGCGACCCTCGCGCCTTCCCATTGGCGCCCGGCATTTCCTTGGCAAAGCGCAGGCACATCGACGGATCTACGCACCGCAGCGTCCAATGGTTCTTTGACAACCTGCTGCCCGAGGAAGCACTGCGCAGTGCGATCAGCAAAGAGCTGGAGGTGGATGAGCACGATGCCTTCGGCCTTTTGCAGGCCCTTGGCGCGGAATCGGCCGGATCCCTGGTCCTGCTGCCGCCTGGGGCGGGCGCAGCCGAGCGCGGCGCAAGGAGGCTGGAGTTCGGCGAACTGTCACTGAGACTCAGGAACTTGCCGCGCACATCCTTGCATGCCGGATCACCCAAGCGCATGTCCCTGGCGGGAGCGCAGCACAAAATGGTGGTGCTGTACGACGAGAAAACCGCTCGCCTGCAGGAACCCTTCCAAGGGACGGCTTCCAGCCATATCCTCAAGCCGGACTCCACGGCCGAAGGCTATCCGCACTCGACCGTCAACGAGGCCTTCACCATGAAGCTTGCCGGGCGCCTGGGGCTTGATGTGCCGCCGGTGCACCTGCTGTACACGCCCGAGCCGGCCTATGTCATCAACCGCTTTGACCGCGTGTTTGATGAAGCGTCCCAGGAGTGGCTGCGACTGCATGTGGTGGATGCCTGCCAACTGCTCGACCTGGCCCGGACTTTCAAATATCAAGGAGCCAGCATCCAGACACTGGCGTCGTTGATGGACCGCTGCCGCGAAAAGGCGCAAGCCCGGATGGGCATCTATCAGTGGCTGCTGTTCAACACCCTGGTGGGCAACAGCGACAGTCATCTGAAGAATCTGTCGTTCCTGGTGGACCGGGGCGGCGTCAGGCTGGCGCCGTTCTACGATCTCCTGAGCACCGCCGTCTATCACACGCGGGCTTACGCCGATGAACATGCGGTATGGCCACAGGAGCGGCTGACGGTTCCGCTTGCGGGTGCGGCCTTCTTTGCCGACGTGACCTACGGAAAGCTGCTGGCCGCAGGTACGGCCTTGGGCCTGACCCAGAGCACAAGCGGACGTGTGCTCGACAGGATGCTTGGCATGCTGGCTCCGCAGGCCGATGCGTTGATCGCAGAATTCGAGGCTGGCCAGCTCCACCAGCCTGCCGACTCTGCAATGGACCATTCCACAAGAAGTGCCCACCTGAGAATGCTCAGGTCAATACGTCACATCGTCATCGAGGACATGTTGGCGCTGGTGCGCAAGACCCGGTAGCGCACTGCCACCAAAACAAAAGGCGAAGGCCAGCCTGAGCTGCCTTCGCCTTCGCTTGGCCTTGGGGGCGGTGTATCAGTAGCTGTACACGCCGCGGCCCGTCTTGCGGCCCAGGCGGCCGGCGGCCACCATTTCCTTGAGCAGGGGGCAGGCGCGGTACTTGCTGTCGCCGAATTCCTTGAGGTAGACCTCCATCACGGCCAGGCACACGTCCAGGCCGATCATGTCGGCCAGGGCCAGCGGGCCGATGGGCTGGTTGCAGCCCAGCTTCATGCCGGCGTCGATGTCCTCGGCCGATGCCAGGCCTTCGGCCAGCACGAAGAAGGCCTCGTTGATCATGGGCACCAGGATGCGGTTGACCACGAAGCCGGGGGCGTTCTTCACGGTGATGGGGCTCTTGCCCAGGCGCTCGGACAGTTCCTTGACCGTGGCGTGCGTCTCGTCGCTGGTCTGCAGGCCGACGATGATCTCCACCAGCGCCATCATGGGCACGGGGTTGAAGAAGTGCATGCCGATGAACTTGTCGGCACGGCCCGTCACGGCGGCCAGCTGGGTGATGGAGATGGACGAGGTGTTGGTGGCGACGATGACGTCGGCATCCAGCAGGGCGTCCAACTGCTTGAGGATCTTGACCTTGAGCTCGTAGTTCTCGGTGGCGGCCTCGATGACCAGTTGCGCGCCCTTGAGCGCCGCGTAGTCGGTCGATGTCTTGATGCGGGCCAGGGCGGCGGTCTTCTCTGCCTCGGTCAGCTTTTCCTTCTTGATCAGGCGGTCCAGGCTGCCCGAGACGGTGGCCACGCCCTTTTGGACGGCGGCCTCCGAGATGTCCACCATGACCACGTCGATGCCCGATACCGCGCAGGCCTGCGCGATGCCGTTGCCCATGGTGCCTGCGCCGATGATGCCTACGGTTTGAATTGCCATGACTGTCAGTCTCCTGAAACGAACAAAGTGAATGCGAACGTGAATGCGATCCGGCGATCGTAGCGGGATTCGGAGCATCCACCGGGTTTGCCCCGGCTTGCGGCGCCGCGCAGGCGACTGCAACAGTGGATGGCTACACCGCAGGGGAGGGGAGACATGCTGGATTTCATCGTGATCGGAGGGGGATCGGCGGGCTCGGTGCTGGCCGGGCGGCTCAGCGAGGATGCCGAGACGCAGGTGGCGCTGCTGGAGGCCGGGCCCTCCGACTCCAGCGTGCTCATCCACTGTCCGGCGGGCATGGCCGCCATGGCCAAGGGCGGGCGCCACAGCTGGGGCCTGTCCACCGTGCCGCAGCCGGGCCTGGGCGGGCGGCGTGGCCACCAGCCGCGCGGCAAGGTGCTGGGCGGCTCCAGCGCGGTCAACGCCATGGTCTATGTGCGCGGCCAGCCGGCCGACTACGACCACTGGGCGGCCCATGGCAACCCGGGCTGGAGCTGGAGCGAGGTGCTGCCCTATTTCCTGCGCGCCGAACACAACGAACGCGGCGCCGATGCCTGGCATGGCGCGGACGGGCCGCTGAACGTGGCCGACCTGCGCGATCCCAACCCGCTGTCGCGGGCCTTCGTGCAGGCTGGCGTGCAGGCCGGCCATGCGCACAACGCGGATTTCAACGGCCAGGCGCAGGAGGGCGTGGGGCTGTACCAGGTCACCCAGCGTAACGGCGAGCGCCACCACGTCGCCAAGGCCTATCTGGCGCCGCACCGTGCCAGGCCCAATCTGCGCGTGGAAACGGGTGCCCAGGTGCTGCGCATTCTGTTCGAGGGCCGGCGCGCCGTGGGCGTGGAGTACCTGCAGGGCGGTACGGTGCAGCAACTGCACTGCCGGCGCGAGGTGCTGCTTTGCGGCGGCGCACTGCTGTCGCCGCAGCTGCTGATGCTGTCTGGCGTGGGGCCGGGCGATCACCTGCGTTCGCTGGGAATCGATGTGGTCCACCATCTGCCCGGCGTGGGCGCCCATCTGCATGACCACCCGGATGTGGTGCTGGTGGTCGATGGCGCGCAGCTGACCGACAGCTTCGGCCTGTCACTGGGCGGTGCGCGCAGATTGCTGGCCGCCGTGGGCCAATGGCGCAGCCAGCGGCGCGGCATGCTGACCACCAACTTCGCCGAGGCGGGCGGCTTCATCCGCAGCAGCCCTGGCGAGCCTGCGCCCGATCTGCAACTGCACTTCGTCGTCGCCAAGCTGGTGGACCACGGGCGCAAGACGGTCTGGGGCCATGGCTATTCGCTGCATGTCTGCGTGCTGCAGCCGGCCAGCCGTGGCAGCCTGCGCCTGGCCAGTGCCGACCCGCTGGCCCTGCCGCTGGTGGACCCGGCCTTTTTCTCCGATGCGCAGGACCTGAGGCGCATGGTGAACGGCGTGCGCCGCGCCCACGAGATCCTGGCCCAGCCGGCGCTGGCGGCCCTGGGCGGGCGCGAGATGCCGGCCTCGGCCGGCGCGCAGGACGATGCAGACATCGAGGCCTTCATTCGCAGCCATGCCGACACCATCTACCACCCCGTGGGCAGCTGCCGCATGGGGCCGGGGCCCATGGACGTGGTCGATGCGCAGCTGCGTGTCTACGGCATCAAGGGACTGCGCGTGGTCGATGCCTCGGTCATGCCGCGCATCGTCAGCGGCAACACCAATGCGCCCACGGTGATGATCGCGGAGAAGGCGGTGGACATGATCCGCGGGGGAGCCCTCTAGGTGCCTGGCGTGCGCCCGTGCGCCATGGCCTGCTCCGGGATGGAGGCCGACGGCTGCGGCCCCTGCTCCTCGGACGCGGCCACCGGACTCAGCCGCACCTGCGTCCAGCAGTCGCGCCCGCGGCGCTTGGCGGCGTAGAGGGCGGCGTCTGCGGGGGCCAGCATCAGTTCCAGGCACAGGCCGTTCCAGGCCTGGGGTGCGTGGGCGCAGCCGGCGCTGAAGCGCACTTCGAAGCCCAGCACCTTGCGCGAGGCCTGCAGCAGCGCGGACTGCAGGCGGGTGCACAGGGTGTCCACGCCGTCGTCCGTGGTGTAGAGCAGCAGGCAGAACTCCTCGCCGCCCCAGCGCGCAGCGATTTCGTCGCTGCGCAGCTGCTGCTGCAGCAGGCGGGCGAACAGGCACAGCGTCTGGTCGCCCACGGCGTGGCCGTGCTCGTCGTTGACATGCTTGAAGTGGTCCAGGTCCAGCATCACCAGGGCCAGGGCCTGGCGGTGGCGCTGGGCATGGGCCAGCATGGCGGGTGCGTGCTCCAGCAAGGCGCGGCGGTTGGGCAGCCCGGTGAGCATGTCCTGCAAGGCCAGGTCGCGCAGTTGCTGGCTGGTCTCGTCGCGCCAGGCCACGAGCACGGCCACCATGAGCAGCGTGCTGCTCAGCGTGGTCAGCAGGGCGAAGATCTGGTTGGCGCCGCTGTCTGCGGTGAAGCTGGGCAGGAAGGGCGTGGCCAGGGCCAGGTAGCTGCGCACGAACAGCATCAGCCCCATGAAGGCGGCCACGCCGCACATCAGGTAGCGCCAGCTGCGCGCCACGGGCCGCTGTGGGTCCAGGCACAGGCCGGCCAGCGCCATCAGGCACAGGCCATGGACGGCGCTGAACCAGCCGGTGCGCAGGGCCGCCTGGGGCAGCAGCAGCGCAAAGCCCAGCGGCCCCAGCACGCACAGCGCGATCAGGCCGCGCTCCAGCAGCATCGGGCGCGGCCCCAGCCATTCGCGCAGGGCGCGCGCCATCTGCCACTGGGCGGTGGCGGCCAACGCCGCCGCGCCCAGCGACAGCAGGTCACGTCCCATCAGGCCGTGGGGCAGGCGGCTGGCGATCAGGATGAGGGTCCAGGCCAGGGCCTGCATCAGGAAGAAGTGCTGCGCATGGCGCGCCGCACCGCTGACGCGCCGCCCCATGGCCAGCGGCAGGGCGGCCGACATGGCCATCATGTTGATGGCCACGACGGCGGTCATGGAGAAAAAGTCCAGGGTAGGCAGCGTGGATGGCATGTGCGTCCCTGGATGGCGGTGCGAAGCGTGGCCCGTGAGAAGCGGTGGCCGGTGGCGGGGCGCTACTGGAACGCCACCTCCGCGAAGCTGCGCAGCTTGCGGCTGTGCAGGCGCTGGGTGCCGCCTTCGCGCAGGATGTCGATGGCGCGCATGCCGATGCGCAGATGCTGGTCCACGCGCTCGCGGTAGAAGTGGTTGGCCATGCCGGGCAGCTTGATCTCGCCGTGCAGCGGCTTGTCGGACACGCACAGCAGCGTTCCATAGGGCACGCGGAAGCGGAAGCCGTTGGCCGCGATGGTGGCGCTTTCCATGTCCAGCGCCACGGCGCGGCTCTGGCTGAAGCGCAGCTGGGGCAGGTTGTTGGGCAGCAGCTCCCAATTGCGGTTGTCGGTGCTGGCCACGGTGCCGGTGCGCATGATGCGCTTGAGGTCGGGCCCGTCCATCTGCGTGACGTCGGCCACGGCCTGCTGCAGTGCAAGCTGGATTTCGGCCAGCGCGGGAATGGGCACCCACAGCGGCAGCTCTTCGTCCAGCACATGGTCCTCGCGCACATAGGCGTGGGCCAGAACGTAGTCGCCCAGCTGCTGGCTGTTGCGCAGGCCCGCGCAGTGGCCCAGCATCATCCAGGCATGCGGGCGCAGCACGGCGATGTGGTCGGTGATGGTCTTGGCATTGGCCGGGCCCACGCCGATGTTGACCATGGTGATGCCGCTGTGGTCGGCGCGCACCAGGTGGTAGGCCGGCATCTGCGGCAGGCGCGGCGGCGGCGTGCCCAGCTCGTCATTGGGCTGGGCCGGCAGGCCGGTGCGGCGCGTGACCACGTTGCCGGGCTCGATGAAGGCCACGTACTCGCTGTCCTCCCGGGCCATCTCGGCGTGGCCCAGGCGGATGAATTCGTCGATGTAGAACTGGTAGTTGGTGAACAGCACGAAGTTCTGGAACCACTCGGGCTGGGTGCCCGTGTAGTGGCGCAGGCGGTGCAGCGAGTAGTCCACGCGCGGGGCGGTGAACAGGGACAGCGGCAGGGCCTCGCCGGGATGCGGGCGCCAGGTGCCGTTGGCAATGCCGTCGTCCATGGCTTCGAGGTCGGGCAGGTCGAACACATCGCGCATCAGCTGGCGCCGCTCGCGCGTGAGCGTTCCCTCGATGTGGTCGTTCTCGGCGAACGAGAAGTGGATGGGAATGGGCTTGTCGCTCAGCCCCACCTCCAGCGGCACGCCGTGGCTCTTGATCAGCAGGCGGAACTGCTCGGCGTAGTAGCGCGAGAACAGGTCGGGCCGCGTGAGCGTGGCCTCGTGCGTGCCCGGGCCCTCGACGAAGCCGTAGGCCAGCTGCGTGTCGGCGCGCGCCACGGTGCTCGTGTGCATGCGAACGAAGGGGTAGTAGGCGTGGACGGGAGCGGCCGGGGTTTCGCCGGAGACGAAGCGCTGCATGTTCGAGCGAAGGTGCTCTATCTGCTCCCGGTAGATCTGCTGTACGTGCTCCAGGGCCCGCTGGGGGTCGGTGTGCAAGGTGGCTGCGGCCCTGGAGGCCTGCGAGGGGTTGTGAAGCAAAACCATGGGCTATTGTCGTTGGACTGGATGACTGTTGTGCAATTGCCAGGCGCGCGCCCTCTCGGCCGGCAGGGGTGGCGCCACAAGGTATCCCTGCATCATGCCGCAGCCCAGCTCGCGCAAAAGCGCCAATTGGGCAGGTGTTTCCACGCCTTCCGCCACGATGTCCAGGTGCAGGCTGTGGCCCATCTGCACGATGGCGGTGACGATGGCCGTGTCGTCCTCGCTATCGGGGACGTCGGCGATGAAGGAGCGGTCTATCTTGAGCTGGTTGATCGGGTGGCGGCGCAGGTAGGCCAGCGAGGAGTAGCCGGTGCCGAAGTCGTCGATGGCCAGGCCCACGCCCAGGGCCTGCAGCGCCTGCAAGGTGTCCTGCACCTGCCCGCTGGTGTGCATCAGCGTGGACTCGGTCAGCTCGATGTGCAGCCAGCGCGCCTCCAGCCCCGTTTCCTCCAGCACCTGTGCCACCTCGCGCGCCATGTCGCGCTGGCGGAATTCCAACGCCGAGAGGTTCACGGACAGCGGCACCGGCGCCAGTCCCTCGTCCTGCCACTGGCGCGCCTGGCGGCAGGCCTCGCGCAGCACCCAGTGGTCTATGGCCGAGATCAGGCCGCGCGCCTCGGCAAAGCCGATGAACTCGCCGGGCAGGACCAGGCCGCGCTGCGGGTGGCGCCAGCGCACCAGGGCCTCGAAGCCGGCCAGCCGGCCATCGGCCGTGAAAGTCTGGGGCTGGTAGTACAGCTCGAACTCGCCGCGCTCCAGGGCGCCGCGCAGCTGCTGCTCCTGCATCAGCATCTGGGCCTGGGTGGCCTGGCCGTCCTGGGCGGGTGCATAGAACTGCAGGTTGCGGCGGCCGCTGTCCTTGGCCATGTGCATGGCGCTTTCGGCGCGGTTGAGCAGCTCTTCGGCGTTTTTCCCGTCGCCGGGGTACATGGCGATGCCCATGCACGGCGAGATCACCAGCGGCGTGCCATCGATGGCGCAAGGCGCCTCGATGATGCGCTGCAGGTGGCTGGCCTGTGTCTCGGTTTCCTGCGGATCGGGGTCGTCGGTGAGCACGACCACGAACTCGTCGCCGCCCACGCGCGCCACCAGGTCGTGGGCGCGCACGCTGCCGCGCAGGCGCTGGGCGACCTCGCACAGCAGCAGGTCGCCGGCCTGGTGGCCCAGCGAGTCGTTGATGGTCTTGAAGTGGTCCAGGTCGATGATGAGCACGGCCAGGGCGCGCCGCTTGACCGAAGCCAGCGACAGCGCCTGGCGCAGCATCTGGATCAGGCGCACGCGGTTGGGCAGCTGGGTGAGCTGGTCGTGCTGGGCCAGGAAGTCCATGCGCTCCTGCGCCAGCTGGCGCAGCGTGATGTCGCGCACCAGCACGATGCGGTAGGGCCCGCCCTCGGCCGGCATGGTCTTGGCCTCGATCTCCACGGGGATGCGGTGGCCGTCCTTGTGCTGGATGGCGCCGTCGAAGCGGTCCTCGCGGCCGCTGCGCATGTACTGCAGTGCGTAGAGGCGGAACTCGGGGCAGATGTAGTCGAGGATGGGGCGGCCGGTCAGCTCGTCCAGCGTGTAGCCGGCCAGGCGGGACAGGGCCTCGTTGCCGTCGATGATCAGGCCGTCGCGGTGCATGACGATGGCCTCGGTCGTGACCTCGGTGAACTTGCGCATGCGCTCTTCGCTGTCGCGCACCTTCTGCGCCACATGGTGGTGGTGGCTCACGTCGGTGATCTGCACCACGGCGCCCTGCAGCTGCCCGTGCTCGAAGTGCGGCATCAGCAGCGATTCGATATGGCGAGGCGGTCCATCCGGCTGGGGCACCTCGCGCTCGTAGCGCACATGTTCGCCGCGCAGGCCGCGCTCCACATGCTCGGCGATGAGCTGCCACACGGCTTCGCCCACGATCTCGCGCACGGTCTTGCCGACCGCCTCGGCGGGCGTCAATCCGAAATTGCGTGCGTAGTTGATGTTGGCGAAGCGGCAGCGCAGCGTGCGCGCATCGAAGTAGGCCAGCATGGCCGGAGCCGTATCTGCTATCAGCCGCAGCAGCGTATCGTTGGGCCCCGTGATTTGCGCATCGACGTTCTCTGGCATTCGTCCCCCTCGCTGGGGATTTATAGCGGAATCGCCGAGATTTTGATAGCGCTCTTGTGCGAGGGTGAGCGGCCGCTGACGCGAGGGGGCGCGTGCGGCTGTCGAGCCTCCGGGGCGGCCGTGGCGGCCTGTCTTTTTTTTGCAGCGCCGCATCACGTGCGACGCGGCTTCTTTACTTGAGCAGGTCCTGCACCTGGCCCAGTGCAGCCTGGGCGCACTTGTCGTCCAGATGGCCGCCGGGCGCGCCACCGATGCCCACGGCGCCGATCACCTCGTTGCCCACCTTCACCGGCAGGCCGCCGCCCAGCAGCAGGTAGCCGGGAATGTTCACCAGGTTGGCGGCGCCGGGGTTCTTCTGCGCGCCTTCCATGATGGCCAGCGTGCTGTTCTTGGCCGAGGCAGCCGTATAGGCCTTCAGGCGGCTGGCCTCCAGCGTGTGGGGGCCGGCATTGTCGGCACGCTGCACGGCGCGCACGGTGCCGGCACGGTCCACCACTGTGGCGGTGACGGCATAGCCGTCGGCGGCGCAGGCGGCCACGCTGCGTGCGGCGATCTGGTTGGCCAGCTCCAGCGACATGTTCTTTTCCGTGCGCACGGCCTCGGCCTGGGCGGCGGTGGTGATCAGGCCCAGGGTCAGGGCAGCGAGGGTGGCGAGCTTGGTGGCGTGGCGTTGCATGGTCTTCTCCTTGGGGGTCGGTACGGCCCGGGCCACAAGCCCGGACGACATGCATGCACTGTAGAAAATGCCGCCGCCGCGCACCATTCGGACGGCTACGCGCGGCGCTGCGTAGAAATACGGAGAAGCCAGGCGCGCTGCTGGGCGAGGAGGTGGCGCTTCAGGCGCCTGCCGCCGTGTCCGCCAGGCTGGCGTAGCGGCGTATGAGCTGGGCCAGGCTGGGCGCCTCCAGCTTGGCGAAGAGGTTGGCCCGGTGCGTTTCCACCGTGCGCGGCGACAGCTCCAGGCTGCGGCCTATCTCCTTGTTGGTCAGGCCCTGAACGATCAGCGCCAGCACCTCGCGCTCGCGCGCCGAGAGCTGGGCGAAGCGCTGTTGCGCATCGCGGTCGGCCTGCTGGCGTTCGCGCGACTGCACATGCTGGCGCACGGCGCCTTGCAGCGCGTCGATCAGCACTTCGTCGTCCACGGGCTTTTCCAGGAACTCGGCCGCGCCGGCCTTGAAGGCGCGCCGGCACATGTCCACCGTGCCATGGCCGGTGAGCATGATCACGGGCTGGTCCACGCCCTGCTCCACCAGCCGGCCCAGCAGGGCCAGTCCGCCGATGCCGGGCATGCGCACGTCCATCACGATGGCGCCTATGCCCTGGCGGTCCAGCCCTTCGAGAAAGGCCAGCGGATCGGCCCAGCACTGCACGCGCAGGCCCACGGTGCCGATCAGCAGGGCCAGGCTGTCGCGCACGGCCTCGTCGTCATCGACCAGATGGATCAGCGGGGACAGGTCTTGGGCAGGCGCGGCGGTCATGGGTTCGGTGGTGGTGTGGATGCGGTGGGGGCGGCGCGTGCCGTGGATGCATTGGCGCATGCACTGGCGCACGCCGCAGGCAGCAGCAGCTCGAAGCGGGCTCCGCTGCCCGGTCCCGAGGCGGCCAGCTCCAGGCTGCCGCCCATGGATTCGGCCAGGCTCTGGCTCAACGTCAGGCCCAGGCCCAGCCCCTGGGCGCGGCCCGTGGCAAACGGGGTGAACAGGCGCTGGCGCATCTCGGGCGCCACGCCGGGTCCGCTGTCCTGCACCGCCACCAGCAGGCGGGTATCGCGTCGTTCCAGCTCCACCCGCAGATGGCGTGTTGCGGGCGGCTGCTCGTGCATGGCCTGCAGCGCATTGACCAGCAGGTTGTGCAGTATCTGCTGCACGGCCACGGGGTCGGCCTGGGCGGCGGGCAGATCGGCGGCCTGCACTTTCATCTGCACCTTGACCTGGACCTGGCGGCGCCGCAGCTCGGGCTCCAGCAGGTAAAGCGCTTCGGCAACGGCCTGGTTCAGATCCAGCGGCTCGGCCTGGGGCGCAAGCCCCGGTTGCTCCACCAGGCGGCGCAGCCGGCCTACCACGGCGGACGCGCGCTTGGCCTGCTCGGCCGCCTGCGTCATGGCCTGGCGGGCGGCGTCCATCTCGGGCGGGTCCTCGGCCAGCAGGCGGCGCGCGGCCTGGCTGTTGGACAGCACGGCCGTCAGCGGCTGGTTCAGCTCATGCGCCATGCCTGCGGCCAGTTCGCCCAGCGTATTGAGCCGCGCCACCTGGCCCAGCTGCAGCAACTGCTCGGCGCGGCGGCGGGCCACGCGCTGGCGCAGCAGGGCGCGCAGCGCTGCCATGGCCAGCGCACAGCCCAGGGCCCAGCCCAGCATGGCCGTCCAGGGCAGCACCGAGGCGTCCAGCGGCTGGCGCAGGTACAGCACCAGCGGCTGGCTGGGTGAGGCCAGGGTCTTGCTCACCTCCCAGGACCATGTGTTCCAGCCTGGCGAGCCGGTGCTGCCTGGCTGGATCAGGAATTCCTGCCCGCCCAGCGCCAGCCAGGCGCGTACCGGACTGGTGGCCGGTGGCATGGGCCATTCGTCGGCGGGAATGGTGGCTCGCAGGTCCAGCAGCAATGCATAGCTGGCCGGCAGCCCGGCCTGCACCAGGTACAGGCGGCCCCGGGTGAGATCGGCCAGGGCCAGTTCGGCATGGCCGCTGGCCTGGGAGCGGCGCTCGGCCTCGGCCATGCCGTGCGGCCAGGGCTCGGGCCAGGACTCGCCTGCGGCGGCCGAGCGGCGCGCCACATCCAGCACCTGCGGATACAGGCGCGGCAACTGCTTCCACGAGGCCTGGTCGGGCGCGGGCTGGCGCGGCTGCAGCAGCGCCAGCGTGCCCAGGATGGCATCGTGCTGCACCATGCGCTGGCTCAGCAGCCGGTGGGCAATGCGGGCATCGGTATCGAAGACCTCGCGCAGCGACTGCAGGCGCCCATGCGCCAGCCAGGCCGCGCCGCAGCCTGCGGCCACGGCCCAGGCCAGCACCCACCATGCCGCATGTCGCCACCAGTTCATGGCGCGGATTCTGGCATGCGCATCGCATGCGCAGTGGTCTAATCCACGGCACCCCCACCTATCGCAGCGCAGCATGGCCGAGTCCACTCCATCTACCGCCAACGCACCCGACTGGATGGCGCCGCACAGCCTGCTGCGCATCTCGGTGGTCGTGGCGCTGCTGACCATCGTGCTCAAGACCCTGGCCTGGTGGCTCACGGGCTCGGTGGGCCTGCTGTCGGACGCGCTCGAATCCTTCGTCAACCTGGCCGGTGCCGTGTTCGCGCTGACCATGGTCACCATCGCCAAGCGGCCGGCCGACACCGATCATCCCTATGGCCACCACAAGGCCGAGTACTTCTCTGCGGGCTTCGAGGGCATCCTGGTCATCGGCGCCAGCCTGGCCATCGCCTGGGCGGCGCTGGCGCGGCTGTGGAACCCGCAGCCGCTGGAGCAACTGGGCTGGGGCCTGGCGCTGTCCGTGGTCAGCTCGGCCCTCAACGGCCTGCTGGCCGTGGCCATGCTGCGCTCGGCGCGCCAGCACCGCTCCATGGCGCTGGAGGGGGATGCCCGCCACCTGCTCACCGATGTCTGGACCTCGGCCGGCGTCGTCATCGGCCTGATCGGCGCATCGCTCACGGGCTGGCTGTGGCTGGACGCGGCTGTGGCCATAGGCGTGGCGCTCAACATCTGCGTGCAGGGCGCGCAACTGGTCTGGCAGTCTTCCCAGGGCCTGATGGACCAGGCGCTGGACGCGCCCGAGCGCCTGCGCATCGACGCCGTTCTGGACCGCCATGCGCACCGCGAGCATGGCGTGGCCTTCGACAACATCTCCAGCCGGCGTGCCGGAGAGCGCAGCTTTGCCGACCTGCACATGCATGTGCCCGGCGACTGGAGCGTGGCCCGCGCCGCGCGGCTGCGCACCGAGATCGAGGCCGAACTGCTGCAGGCCGTGCCCGGCCTGTACGCGCGCATCGAGCTGCTGCCCCTGGGCATGCAGACCGCCATGGAAGCCGCCATCGAGGCGGCAGGCCAGGCGGACACTCCTTCCCCATCCACCGACAAGAAACCGAACCCCGAACCATGATCAGCATCCTGCAGCGCGTGAAACAGGCGCGCGTGGAAATCGACGGCCAGGTCGCCGGCAGCATAGGACCCGGCCTGCTGGCCCTGGTCTGCGCAGAGCGCGGCGACACCGAGGCCGAAGCCGACAAGCTGCTGGCCAAGATGCTCAAGCTGCGCATCTTTGCCGACGACGCGGGCAAGATGAACCGCAGCGTGCAGGACCTGGACGGGCAGGGCGCCTGCGGGGGCCTGCTCATCGTCAGCCAGTTCACGCTGGCGGCCGACACCGGCGGCGGCAACCGCCCCAGCTTCACGCGCGCCGCGCCACCGGCCGAGGGCGAGCGCCTGTACGACTACATCGTGCAGCGGGCGCGCGCCCTGCATCCCGTCGTGGCCACGGGCCGCTTCGGCGCCGACATGCAGGTGCACCTGCTCAACGACGGGCCCGTGACCATTCCGCTGTCGATAGCTCCGGCCACCGCGGCATAGCGCGCCGCAGACCTGCTGTTCTGGGGCGGATTCTGGCGCGATCTGCGAGCACGTCCTGGCCGGAAAAGCCCTGCAAAGCCCGTATTCTTGCGGCCTCAGCATTCATCGACAGACCGACGACCATGAAGAACCATCCGTTCAAAGCCTCCACCCTGGCCCTTGCCATGAGCATGGCCCTGGCGTGGAGCGGCGCGGCCGGCGCCGACACCCTCAGGAAGCCCGCGCTGGACGCGCTGGCCCAGGCGCAGCCGGCACCCACCGATTTCGCCAGCTTCCTGAAGCAGGCCGCAGCCGCGCAGCCTGCCATCGCCCAGGCCGTGCAGCGCCATGCCGCAGGCGCCGCGCTCACGGGGGATGAACTCAACCACATCGCCCGCCTGCTGGGCCTGTACACGCGGCTCACGCAGGAGCAGGCCGTGCTGGCCAGCATCGAGCGCATGGTCGCCCTGCCCACGGTGCGCGACCCCAAGGTGCCGCCCCATGAAAGCCCGGCCATCCTGGCTTTTGGCGAACTGGTGCAGCAGATGGCCAGGGACTTCGGCCTGCAGTACCGCAACGTGGACAACCGCATCTTCGAGGTCACCCTGCCTGCGAACACCGCGAGCGCCTCGAACTCGGGCACCGATGAATTCGGCATCCTCACCCATGCAGACGTCGTCCCCGTCGTCCCCGCCGAATGGGTGCTGGATGGCCAGGCCATCGACCCCTTCAAGGTCACGCGCGTGGGCGACAAGCTCTACGGGCGCGGCACCATCGACGACAAGGGCTCCATCGCCACCGTGCTGTTCGCCATGAAGGCCGTCAAGGACAGCGGCCTGCCCCTGTCGCGCGGCATTCGGCTCATGATCGAGACCACCGAGGAAACCGGCGGCGACGCCATGAAGTACTACCAGGGCAAGACCACGCTGCCCGCCTACAACATCGTGCTGGACAGCAAGTACCCAGCCGTCGTCGCGGAAAAAGGCTCGGGCGCGCTCAAGGCCGTGTTCGACGACGTGAAGGCCGACCCCGCCCAGCCCGCCATCACCGCCATGGCCGGCGCCGCCTCGGCCAACGCCATTGCGCAGACTGCCACCGCCACCATCACGGCCGGCGACGAAGCCGCCATCGAAGCCATCGCCGCGCGCTTGCAGGCGGCCAAGGGTGACTTCACCACCAGCTATGCAGGGCAGGGCGGGCCGTTCACCATCGACATCCAGCGCAGCGGCACCGCAGCCACCGTCAAGGTCACGGGCACCTCGGCCCACGGCTCGCGCCCTGAGGAAGGCGTCAACCCCGTGCCGCGCCTGACGCTGTTCCTGCAGCAGGTGCTCATGCCCACCGATGGCGTGGCCCTGGTCCAGCCCAATGCCTACAGCAACGCCCTGCGCTACATCAACGGCGCCTTCGGCCTCGACTACTTCGGCAAGCAGCTGGGCGTTGCCTATGCCGACGACTTCATGGGCCCGCTGACCCTGTCGCCCAACCTCATCAAGGCGGCAGACGGCAAGCTGGAAGTCACCACCAACGTGCGCATGCCGCGCGGCAAGACGCCCGAGCAACTGCGCACCGAAGTCGAGCAACGCATCACCCGCTGGAGCGCGGCCGCCAAGGTCCCCCTGACCCTGCAATACACCCAGGGCAACTGGATGGCGCGCGACCCCAAGGGCGCCTGGCTGTCCACCCTGCTCAACATCTTCGGCGACACCACGGGCCTGGACGCCAAGCCCGTGCCCACGGCCGGCAGCACCACGGCCAAGCTCATGCCCAACGCCATCAACTTCGGCCCTGCCATGCCCGGCAAGAAGTACACGGCGCACAACGCGCTCGAATACAAGGAACTGCCGGACCTGCGCGCCGACATGCAGATGTTCACGGAAATGCTGGTGCGCATCGGGAATCTGAAGCAGATGCAGTGACACTCTCCGGCTATTGAAATGCGAAAGCGCCTTGTGAAAGCAAGGCGCTTTTTTTCGTCCACTTCCGCCCAGTCATTCGACACATGAAAGCCGACCGCCCTGGATGCGGCACAGGCCTGCCTGCCCTCAACCTTCCGGGCCATGCTCCGCGTATTCCACAAAGGACGGTGCTTCATCAAACAGTTGCAAGAGCAGTTTCAGGTGCCGGGCGTAGAGGCTCTGTGGCCGGCGGAAGGACTTGGCGGCGAGGGCGATGGCTGCGCGGGCGAGGTACCACTCGTTGTCGAATTCGCTGGCGTCCTCGAATACCTTGTGCCGAATTTGCCGGATGTGATTCAGCGCCAGGTCTGCGGCCAGGTCCACCTCTACATCCGCGTCATGCCAGTCCATGTCGGCACAGCGTGTTTCGATCAGGGCAACCAGCCCCATCTCTGCGCGGGCAATGGACAGGGCGATCATTTGCTGCATGGTGGGCCAGGCAGCGGTGTCTACTGGGTGCGACTGCTTGGACGTGGCATCCATGTCGATAACTCCTCCCGATTCGGTATTGGTGCGTGGTGAGCCACTATGAATCTATTAGATATCTTTGATTGTTTGATGTCAAATAGATTCTTTGTCATGAATCTTTCTGATGTCCAGAATCTGGCGGATGACTGACAAGCAAGTGCCGTCCTACCCGTTGCGTATGCCTGTGGAGCTGCGTGAAAAGCTCACCCTCGTTGCCAAGAACAACAATCGCAGCGTGAACGCAGAAATCATTGCGAGGCTGGAGAGCAGCCTTGACGCAACCGGCGCCAAAGCAGACTTTGGAAAGGATGTGGCCGTTCGGTCCGCGATGGCGGCGTCGCTTGCGGATGTGGCCGTTTTGACGCTGACCCAGGATGATTCATGGAAAGAGGACGTCGCACGCAGGGTTGCTGAAAGCCTGCGTGCAATGCCATTGGTGTCTGCTGAGACAGCACCGGTGGATGCACAGCCGCCAAAGAATAGGCAGCGGCCAAGGAAGGCCTGAGCAGCGGCCCTTCTTCAAAAGCCCCGCCTCACTGCCTCCAGAAAAACACCCCCGCCATCACCAGCCCCGTCAGCACGATGCCTGCGCGCAGCCATTCGGGCGGGATGCGGCGCGCCAGGCGGGCGCCGCCGTAGCCGCCTGCGGTGGCGGCAATCATCATGACCAGGGCCTGTTCCCACTGCACGACGCCGCCGGCCGCATAGATGGCGACGGCAATGGCCGTGAGCAGGGCGGAGACCAGGTTCTTCATGCCGTTCATGGCATGCAGCCTTGTCTGGCCCAGCAGGCCGAACAGGGCCAGCAGCAGGATGCCCAGGCCGCCGTTGAAGTAGCCGCCGTAGATGGCCACGGCCAGCATGCCGGCGCCGGCCTTCAGGGGCGATGCATGGGCGGCATGCTCGGCGCTGCCGCGTGATGCCATGCGCCTGAGCTGGGGCGCGAAGGCGAACATGGCGGTGGCGGCCAGCAGCAGCCAGGGGACGACCTTGCGGAACAGGTGGTCGGGCGTGACCAGCAGCAGGGCCGCGCCCAGCGAGCCGCCGATGAGCGACAGCACGATCACGCCGCGCATGCCCAGGCCGGGCGGCGGCTCCATGTCCTGGCGAAAGCCCCAGGCACCGGCCATGTAGCCGGGCAGCAGGGCGACGGTGCCGGTGGCGTTGGCGGCCACGGGCGGCACGCCGGTGAAGACCAGGGCGGGCAGGGTGAGGAAGCTGCCGCCCCCGGCAACGGCATTGAGCGCGCCGGCCACGAAGGCGGCGCTCATGAGCAGGGCGATGTCCCACATGGGTGTTGTCTCCTCCTGGGGCCGGGCATCGGCAGGCCGCCGTGGCCTTGCGCGGCCAGGCCGGTGTTATAGGTCGAGGCCGATCTTAGTGCCGGACCATCGGCCGGGCTGTCGCACCGGCATGTCGGCGGGGTCAGGGCTGCTTTGCGCAAAAGGACAGGATCGCGCCGGCGTGGTGGCCGCCTGGCGACTAGGGCGGCTCCACCACCGGGCCGGGCAGGCCCAGCGTGGCGCGCAGCAGTGCGACGCGTGGGTTGGCGACGGCGCTGCGGTAGATCAGCGCCACGGGGCCCATGGAGATGGCAGGTGTGACATGCACCCTGCGCACCCCCAGCGACCGGGGCGAGGCCTGCAGCGTGGAGTCGGGCACGGCGCTGAGCCCCAGGCCGGCCCGGACCAGTTGCAGGTTGGTGAAGGGGCTGGTGGATTCGATGACGGGCGTGGGCGCGATCACGCCTTCGCGGCGGAACACCTCTTCCATCATGCGGCGCAGCATGGAGCTGCGCGTGGGCAGGATCCATCGCTGGCGCGCCAGCTCCTCCCAGCGGTTGCTGCGCGCGTGGCCTGCAGGGTGGTCCGGCGGGGCGATGACGGTGAAGCCGGTGTCGAACAGTTTTTCGTAGCGCAGCGGCTGGCCTGCAGCCTCGGGCAGCTCGGTGGGGTAGCTGGTGATGAGGGCATCGAGCTGGCCGTCCAGCAGGCATTGCACAAGCAAAGGCACGCGTTCTTCCTTGAGCTGTACACGCACATGGGGCTGCTGTGCGGCCAGGTCCGCCAGTACGCCGGGCAGGTAGCCCTGTGCCACGAAGGGCGGGGTGCCGATGCGCAGCAAGGTGATGGCCGGTTGCTGGGCGGTCTCGCTGCCCAGATGGCGCAGCTCGGCCAGCAGCATGGCCGCGCCGCGGATGGCGATCTCGCCCTGGGCCGTGGGTTCGAGCCCGCGCGCATTGCGCAGGAACAGGGTCACGCCGAAGGCCGCCTCGATCTCGCCCAGGGCCTTGCTCAGCGCGGGCTGGGTCAAATGCATGAGGCCGGCCGCGGCGCGCAGGCTGCCTCCCTGGTGCAGGGCCAGCAGGAGCTGCAGGTGCTTGAAGCGCAGCCGCGACAGCAGGCGTTGCGGGTCGAAGTCGTGCATGTTCCCGGGGGTGGAGTGATTACCGGAGGTTTGCCATCCATCCAAACATATCACTATTGGAAATGGGCCTGCCGTTCTATCGTGACCCCACGACGACAAGCGACAAGGAGACAGGACCATGGACAGACGCGTCTTTCTGGCAGGCAGCCTGGCGGCTGCCGCGCTTCCGCTGGTGCGGGCCAGCGATTTTCCGAGCCGGCCGGTGCGGGTGATTTCCCCGTATGCGGCGGGCGGGGGGCCTGATGTGCAGTTGCGCCAGGCCGGCCCGGTGCTGGGGGAGATTCTGGGGCAGTCCATCGTGATCGAGAACAAGGTGGGTGCGGCCGGCGTGCTGGCCGCGCAGTATGTGGCGCAGCAGCCCGCCGATGGCTACACCTGCCTGATGGGCTCCAACACCCACCTGATCCAGAAGCTGCTGCAACCGGGCCTGCGCTTCGACCCCATCGGCGACTTCACGCCCGTCAGCAACCTGGCCTCATCGCCCACGGTGCTGGTGGTGCGTGCCGATGCGCCCTGGCGCACGGCCCGGGAGCTGATCGCGGGGCTGAAGGCCCAGCCGGCGCAGGCCAACTACGGCTCGGGCGGCATAGGCACTTCGGCCCATCTGGCGGGCGCCACGCTGGCCTCGCTGGCGGGCCTGCAGGTCACGCACATACCGCTCAAGGGATCGGTGGAGATTGCGGCATCGCTGATCCGCGGCGATACGCAGTATGCGTTTCCGGTGGCGGGCACCGGCATCCCCCAGGTGCAGGGCGGCAAGCTGCGGGCCCTGGCGGTGACCAGCCGCAAGCGCCTGGCGCAGCTGCCCGAGGTGCCCACGCTGCAGGAGGTGCTGGGCAGCGAGCTGGCGGTGCAGGAGTCCTGGTTCGGGCTGTGGGCTCCGGCCAGGACGCCCCCTGCCGTGGTCGAGCGCCTGCACGCCGCCGTGCGCCAGGCCGCCGCCCAGCCAGCGCTGCGCGCCTCGTTCGAGGCTGTCGGCAACGAGGCCACGGCCAGCGCTTCGCCGCAGGCCTTCGCCGATTTCGTGCGCAGCGAGAACCGCAAGTGGGCCGCCATCATCGAGCTGGCCGGCATCACCGCCAACAGTTGAACCAGGGAAAGGCAAGACGGGTATGGACAAGCCGCTGCAAGGAGTGCGCGTCATCGACATGTCGCATGTGATCGCGGGGCCGCTGGCCTCGCACTACCTGGCCCAGCTCGGGGCCGAGGTCATCAAGGTCGAGCCCACGCGTGGCGAGGTCATGCGCAACAGCCGGGCGCCCGGCGAGCCCGGGGGCGGCATGCCTTCGGGCTTCGTGGCGCTCAATGCGGGAAAGCGTTCGCTGTCGGTGGACATCCGCCAGCCCGAGGGCGCGGACATCGTGCGTGCCCTGGCGCGCACGGCCGATGTGTTCATCGAGAACTTCCGCCCCGGCGTGGTGGCGCGCCACGGCCTGGGCTACGAGGACATCCGGGCGGTGCGTCCCGACGTGGTGTATTGCTCCATCTCGGGCTTTGGCCAGCAGGGCGAGTGGGCCGGGCGGGGCGCCTATGACCATGTGGTGCAGGCGCTCACGGGCATGATGATGATGGCGGGGGGCGACGAGGAAGCGCCGCCCGTGAAGGTGGGCTTTCCCGTGATCGACGTGGCGGTGGGCATGCTGGGGGCGCTGTCGGTCACGGCGGCCCTGCACCAGCGCAACGCCCGGGCGCCTGGCGAGCGGCTCAGCCAGCGCATCGATGCCTCCATGCTGCAGGCCTCGCTGATGCTGATGTACCCGCATGCCTGTACCTATCTCACCCACGGCGTGGAGCCGCGGCGCGTGGGCAACCGGGGCTATACGGGCAGCCCGGCGGCCGACACCTACCGGTGCGCCGACGGCTGGCTGTCCACGGCCGCCAATACGCCGCAGCAGTTTCGCAGGCTCGCCAGCGTGCTGGGGCTCGATGCCCTGTGCGAGGACGCCGCGCTGCTCGACCTCGATGCCTTCAACGCGCCCGAGGGCGGCTTTGTCGCCGCGCGCGATGCGTCCGCGCTGCAGCGGCTGCAGGCATGTCTGGCCGAGGCCTTCGCCGCACGCAGCGCACGGGACATGGAAGCCCGGCTCAACGCCGTGGGCGTGCCTGCCGCCAGGGTGCGGCGCCTGGGCGAATTCCTGGGCGAGGCCCGCGCTGCCGGCACCGTGTCACCTGTGAGCTATGGCGCCGGCGGCGCTGCGGTGGACACTCCGGGACTGGGGTTCCGGTGGATGGATGCCGAGCCCCTGCCGGGTGCGCCGGCCCCCGCCTTGGGCGATGGCAACCTTGCGCTGCTGCGGGAACTGGGGATGGCGGACGAGGCCATCGCCCGCCTGTGCCGCAGCGGCGTGCTGGGCGCGCCGCAGTCCTGATTGCCTTTGGATTCCTTTGCCACTGCCTTGCTGGAGACCCCATGTTCAAAGCCTTGCTGCTGACCCAACCCGTACCGCGTGAAACCCGTGCCGAGTGTGTGGAGCTGGACGAAGCCAGCCTGCCCGCCGGCGCGGTGCGCGTGGCCGTCTCGCATTCCACGCTCAACTACAAGGATGCACTGGCCATCACGGGGCGTTCGCCCGTGGTGCGCCAGTTCCCCATGGTGCCGGGCATCGACCTGGCCGGCACGGTGCTGGACAGCGAGGACGCGCGTTTCCAGCCCGGCGATGCCGTGCTGCTCAACGGCTGGGGCGTGGGCGAGACCCACTGGGGCGGGCTCGCCCAGCAGGCGCGCGTGAACGGCGACTGGCTGATCCGCCGGCCCGAGGCCTTCAGCGCACGGGATGCCATGGCCATAGGCACGGCCGGCTATACGGCCATGCTGTGCGTGATGGCGCTGCAGGCGCATGGCATCACGCCCTCCAGCGGCCCCGTGCTGGTGACGGGGGCCAATGGCGGCGTGGGCAGCATTGCCGTGGCCCTGCTGTCGCGCCTGGGTTTCGAGGTGCATGCCGGCACCGGGCGGCCCGAACAGGCCGAGCACCTGAAGGCGCTGGGCGCGGCGCGGATCGTGGAGCGCAGCAGCCTGGATGCGCCCGGCAAGCCGCTGCAAAAGGAGGTCTGGGCGGCGGCCGTGGACAGCGTGGGCAGCCATACGCTGGCCAATGTGTGCGCCAGCCTGCGCTACGGCGGCTGCGTGGCGGCCTGCGGACTGGCCCAGGGGCTGGACCTGCCGGCTTCCGTGGCACCGTTCATCCTGCGCGGCGTGTCGCTGCTGGGCATCGACAGCGTCTATGCGCCGCAGGCGCGGCGCGAGCAGGCCTGGGCGCGGCTGGCCGCCGAACTGCCGCGCGAGGTGCTGGAGCGCAATACCGAAGAGGCGGGCCTGGCCGATGCGGTTGCGCTGGCGCCCAGGCTGCTTGCCGGCCAGGTGCGCGGCCGGATCGTCATCGATACGGCGCGCTGAGGCCCGCGCGGGCCCTGGTGCCGCCTACTTGGCGTAGGGGTCGGCAAAGCCCAGCTCGACCATGATCTCGGTCTCGTAGGCTTCCATTTCCTCGGCGTCCTGCTCGCTGGTTTCATGGTCCCAGCCCTGGGCATGCAGCGTGCCATGCACCAGCAGGTGGGCGTAGTGCTCCTCCAGCGTCTTGTTCTGCTCGCGCGCCTCGCGCTCGACCACGGGGGCGCACAGCACCAGGTCGGCCATGGCGGTGGGCTCCTGCTGGTAGTCGAAGGTCAGGACGTTGGTGGCGTAGTCCTTTTGCCGGTACTCGCGGTTGAGCTGCTGGCCTTCATCGGCGTCGACGATGCGCACGGTGATTTCGGCATCGACGGCCAGGGCGTGGCGTATCCAGCGTGTGACCTTGCTGCGGGACAGCACGGCGCGGTGGACGGGCGCCTCGGCAAAGCGCGCGAATTGCAGGGACAGTTGCAGTTGGTTCAGGGACATGGGGGAGTGCGTGGGCGTGAGCTTGGGCTTGTGCTTTGGAGCGCCCGTGGGCGGGCGTCTGCTGTGGCTGTCGGGATCAATGCGCGGCAAGGCGCGGTGCGGCACGGCGCGCAGGGGCCTGGCCGCGTGCGTCGTAGGCGTCCACGATGCGGGCCACCAGCGGGTGGCGCACCACGTCGGCGCTGGTGAAGTGGTTGATGGCGATGCCCTTGACGCGCTTCAAGACGCGCTCGGCATCGATCAGGCCGCTCAGGGCGCCCTTGGGCAGGTCGATCTGGCTGACGTCGCCCGTGACCACGGCGCGGGCGCCGAAGCCTATGCGCGTGAGGAACATCTTCATCTGCTCGGGCGTGGTGTTCTGCGCTTCGTCCAGGATGACGAAGGCGTTGTTCAGCGTGCGCCCGCGCATGAAGGCCAGCGGCGCGATCTCCAGCACATTGCGCTCGAAGGCCTTTTGCACCTTCTCGTAGCCCATGAGGTCGTAGAGAGCGTCGTACAGCGGGCGCAGGTAGGGATCGACCTTCTGCGTGAGGTCGCCGGGCAGGAAGCCCAGGCGCTCGCCTGCCTCCACTGCGGGGCGCGTGAGCACGATGCGCTGCACGGCGCTGCGCTCCAGCGCGTCCACGGCGCAGGCCACGGCCAGGTAGGTCTTGCCGGTGCCGGCCGGGCCGATGCCGAAGGTGATGTCGTGGCGGGCGATGTTCTCCAGGTAGGCCGACTGGTTGGCCGTGCGCGCGCGCAGGTCGGGGCGGCGCGTGGACAGCTGGATGGCGTCCTGGGGCTGCTCGATGAGTTCGGTGTCACCGGCCAGCATCAGTTGCAGGGAGTCGTCCAGGATGGGGTCGTCGGCCATCTCGTAGAGGGCCTGCAGCAGCTCCAGGGCGTCGTTGGCCTTGGCCTTGGGGCCGTCGATCTTGAATTGCTCGTGGCGGTGGGCGATCTTGACGCCCATTGCGATCTCGATGGTGCGCAGGTGCGCGTCGGCCGGGCCGCAGACGTGGCTCAACCGGTTGTTGTCGTGGGGTGTGAAGGTGTGGCGCAGGATCACGCGGATAATTCCAGAGATTCCGGGCGGCGGCCAGCGCGAGGGCGTGGTGCCATACCCTGTGAATGGGCCGGCGTTCGGTTGCGGACGGGCATGAAAAGCCGCCCCCAGGGCGGCAAAGGACACCAATGATAGGCAAATTGACAGGAACGCTGCTGGAAAAAAACCCGCCCGAGGTGCTGGTGGACTGCGGCGGCGTGGGCTACGAGGTGCAGGTGCCCATGAGCACCTTCTACAACCTGCCCGCCAGTGGGGCCAAGGTCAGCCTGCTGACGCACTTCGTGGTGCGCGAGGATGCGCAGCTTCTGTACGGCTTTGGCACGCACAGCGAGCGCCAGGCGTTCCGCGAGCTGATCAAGATCAGCGGCATCGGCCCGCGCATGGCGCTGTCGGTGCTCAGCGGCATGAGCGTGGAGGACCTGGCCCAGGCCGTGACGCTGCAGGAGGTGGGCCGCCTGGTCAAGGTGCCGGGCATCGGCAAGAAGACGGCCGAGCGCCTGCTGCTGGAGCTCAAGGGCAAGATCGGCGCCGATACGGGCGCGCAGTCGCTGTTCGTGAACAACGACCAGAACGACATCGTGCAGGCGCTGATGGCGCTGGGCTATTCCGACAAGGATGCGGCCGCCGCGCTCAAGAAGCTGCCGCCCGACGTGGGCGTGACCGAAGGCATCAAGCTGGCGCTGAAGGCGCTGGCCAAGTGAGCGGCGCATGAGCATCCATACCGACGATTTCGGGCAGGGCGGCTTTGCGCAGGGGGGCTTCCCGCCCGACAAGGCCCCGGAAAAGCCGCGCATGATCTCGGCAGCGCCGGTCTCGCGCGGGGAAGAGGCCATGGAGCGCGCGCTGCGCCCCAAGCTGCTGCAGGAGTACGTGGGCCAGGCCAAGGCGCGCGAGCAGCTGGAGATCTTCATCGGCGCGGCCCGAAAGCGCAATGAGGCGCTGGACCATGTGCTGCTGTTCGGCCCCCCGGGCCTGGGCAAGACCACGCTGTCGCACATCATCGCGGCCGAGCTGGGCGTGAACCTGCGCCAGACCAGCGGCCCCGTGCTGGAAAAGCCCAAGGACCTGGCGGCGCTGCTGACCAACCTCGAAGCCAACGATGTGCTGTTCATCGACGAGATCCACCGCCTGTCGCCCGTGGTCGAGGAAATCCTCTACCCGGCGCTGGAGGACTACCAGATCGACATCATGATCGGCGAAGGGCCGGCGGCGCGCTCCATCAAGCTGGACCTGCAGCCGTTCACGCTGGTGGGCGCCACCACGCGCGCGGGCATGCTGACCAACCCGCTGCGCGACCGCTTCGGCATCGTGGCGCGGCTGGAGTTCTATACGGCCGAGGAGCTGGCGCGCATCGTGCGGCGCAGTGCAGGCCTGTTGAACGCGCCGATTGACGACGAGGGCGCCTTCGAGATCGCGCGCCGCTCGCGCGGCACGCCGCGCATTGCCAATCGCCTGCTGCGCCGCGTGCGCGACTATGCCGATGTGCGCGGCGACGGCAGCATCACGCGCGAACTGGCAGACCGTGCGCTGGCCATGCTCGATGTCGATCCCCAGGGCTTCGACATCATGGACCGCAAGCTGCTGGAGGCCGTGGTGCACCGCTTCGACGGCGGCCCCGTGGGCCTGGACAACATCGCGGCCAGCATCGGCGAGGAGGCGGGCACCATCGAGGACGTGATCGAGCCCTACCTGATCCAGCAGGGCTTTTTGCAGCGCACGCCGCGCGGGCGCATGGCGACCCAGGCGGCGTACCGCCACCTGGGCCTTCCCGTGCCGGGCGACGACGCCAGCTGACGCAGGCTCACTCCTCCGTGCCGGCGTTCCAGAAGGCCTGCAGCACGCCGGGCAGGGCCTCGATGGCGGCGATCACGCGGTCGAGCTCGTCGGAGTCCACCGAGGTGGCGTAGAGCATGGCTTCGATCTCCGTGTCCTGCGGGCCGAAGGCGTGGGTTTCCACGCCGCGCACGGGGTAGCTGGCGTTCTCCAGCAGCTCCAGCATCTGCTCGCGCACATCGCCCTGGGCGCCGCGGTGGCAGATGGCGTAGACGTAGTAGGTCGATTCCGTGGATTCGTCATCCACCGGGCGGCGGTTGATGCGGTTGACCACGGGGCGCAGCAAGGTATTGCTGGCCAGCACGAAGAGCGTGGCCAGGCCCGCCTCGGCCACCAGGCTGGCGCCCGCGCAGGCGCCCACGGCGGCCGAGCCCCACAGCGTGGCCGCCGTGTTCAGCCCGGTGATGTTGGCCCCTTCCTTCATGATGGCGCCCGCACCCAGGAAGCCCACGCCCGAGACCACGTAGGCCACCACGCGCGTGGCGCCCTCGGCCCCGCCCAGGCGCACGGCCAGGTCCACGAAGACGGCCGCGCCCACGGCGACCAGGGTGTTGGTGCGCAGCCCCGCCGTGCGCTGGCGCACCTGGCGCTCCAGGCCGATGAGGGCGCCGAACACGAAGGCCGTGGTCAGGCTGACGAAGGTGTCCAGCATGGCGCCGGGGTTGAGGTTCTGCAGGGCCTGCATGGGGTTCCGGGCTTTCCTGGTGAATGGGTTGAAGGGTGCGTCACTGCCAGCCGTAGCGGCGGATGTAGACGCGCTTGAGCAGCGTGGCCAGGCAAGCGTAGCCCAGCAATATGGCAATCATCCACGGGAAGTAGGCCGCCGGCAGCGCCTGCAGCTTGAAGTAGCCGGCCAGCGGCCCCATCGGCAGGAAGATGCCGGCCGCCATTACGGCCGCCGTGGCCAGCAGCAGCGGCCAGGACGGGCGGCTTTGCAGGAACGGGATCTTGGGCGTGCGGATCATGTGCACGATCAGCGTCTGCGTGAGCAGCCCGATGACGAACCAGCCCGACTGGAACAGCGTCTGCTGCTCGGGCGTGTTGGCGGCGAAGACGAACCACATCAGCGCGAAGGTCAGGATGTCGAACAGCGAGCTGATGGGCCCGAAGAACACCATGAAGCGGCCCAGGTCGGCCGGGTTCCAGCGCAGCGGCTGGCGCACCAGTTCGTCGTCCACGTTGTCGAAGGGGATGGCGATCTGCGAGAGGTCGTACAGCAGGTTCTGCACCAGCAGGTGCAGCGGCAGCATGGGCAGGAAGGGTATGAAGGCCGAGGCCACCATCACCGAGAACACGTTGCCGAAGTTGGAGCTGGCCGTCATGCGGATGTACTTCAGCATGTTGCTGAAGGTGCGCCGGCCCTCGATCACGCCCTGCTCCAGCACCATCAGGCTTTTCTCAAGCAGGATGATGTCGGCCGCTTCCTTGGCGATGTCCACGGCGCTGTCCACGCTGATGCCGATGTCGGCCGCGCGCAGGGCCGGGGCGTCGTTGATGCCGTCGCCCATAAAGCCGGTGATGTGGCCGTTGGCGCGCAGCGCATGCACGATGCGCTCCTTGTGCAGCGGCGTGAGCCGGGCGAACAGCTGGTGCCGTTCCACGGTCTGGCGCAGCATCTCGTCGTTCATGTGCTCGATCTGCGTGCCCAGGATGATGTGGTCTGCGGGCAGCCCCACATCGCGGCAGACCTTGGCGGCCACCAGTTCGTTGTCGCCGGTCAGCAGCTTGACGGCCACGCCGTGCGCGGCCAGGGCGGCCAGCGCCTCGGCCGTGGTTTCCTTCGGTGGGTCCAGGAAGGCGATGTAGCCGATCAGGGTCAGCTCCGACTCGTCGGCCACGCCGTAGTCGCTCTTGTGCGGCGGCACTTCCTTCATGGCCACGGCGACCACGCGCAGGCCCTCGCGGTTGAGTTCGCGCGTCACGCGGCGCACGCGGGCCAGTTGCTCCTCGTCCAGCGGGCGCGTGCCGTCGCCTTCGCGCAGCCGGGTGCAGGTGCCCAGGATCTCCTCGACTGCGCCCTTGCAGATCAGCTCGTGGTGGTGGTTGCGCTCGGCCACCACCACGGACATGCGGCGGCGCTCGAAGTCGAAGGGGATCTCATCGACCTTGCGGTAGTCCTCGGCCACGCGCATCTGGGTGTGCAGCTCCACGTGTTCCAGCACGGCATGGTCGAGCAGGTTCTTCAGGCCCGTCTGGTAGTGGCTGTTGAGGTAGGCGAAGCGCAGCGTCTCGTCGCAGGGCTGGCCGAAGGCGTCGGTGTGCCGCTCCAGCACGATGCGGTCCTGGGTCAGCGTGCCGGTCTTGTCGGTGCACAGCACGTCCATGGCGCCGAAGTTCTGGATGGCGTCCAGCCGCTTGACCACGACCTTGCGGCGCGACAGCACCACGGCACCCTTGGCCAGGGTGGAGGTCACGATCATGGGCAGCATCTCGGGCGTCAGGCCCACGGCCACGGACAGCGCGAACAGGAAGGCTTCGGCCCAGTCGCCCTTGGTGTAGCCGTTGATGAACAGCACCACGGGCACCATCACGGCCGCAAAGCGGATCAGCAGCCAGCTGACGCTGTTGACCCCGGTCTCGAAGGCCGTGGGCGCGCGGTCGTTGGAGGTCACCCGCGTGGCAATGGTGCCGAAATAGCTGCGGTTGCCCGTGGCCAGCACCACGGCCAGCGCCGTGCCCGAGACCACGTTGGTGCCCATGAACAGCAGGTTGCTGGCATCCAGCACGCCAGTGCCATTCGATGCACTGGCGTCGGCGCGCTTTTCCACGGGCAGGGATTCGCCGGTCATGGCGGACTGGCTCACGAACAGGTCCTTGGCGCTGAGCACGCGGCAGTCGGCAGGAATCATGTCCCCGGCCGACAGCACCACGAAGTCGCCGGGCACGACCTCGCGCAGTGGCACCTCGTAGCGGCGCGCCTGCTGGCCGAAGCCGCTGTGCGGGGCGTCTGCGGAGTCGGCATCTGCTGGCGCCGTGGGGCCGCCATTGCGGCGCAGCACCGTGGCCGTGCTGCTGACCATGGCCTTGAGCCGCGCGGCGGCGCGGTTGGAGCGGCCTTCCTGCACAAAGCGCAGCAGCGTGGACAGCAGCACCATGGAGGCGATGACGACCGTGGCCTTCATGTCCTCCGTGGCGTAGGAGACCACGGCCAGCAGCGTCAGCAGCAGGTTGAAGGGATTGCGGTAGCAGTACCACAGGTGCAGCCAGCCGGGCAGCGGCTTTTCGTGCTCGACCTCGTTGGGGCCGAGACGCGTGAGCGCGGCGCGGGCCTGCTCGCGGGTCAGGCCGTCCTCGCTGGAGCCGGTGCGCGCCAGCACGGCGGCGATGTCATCGCGCGAGGCGCGCAGCAGCTCGCGCGTGAGGGTCGGCGATACCGAGCGCGAGTGGTGCACGGCCGTGCCCGAGGGCAGGGCATTGCGCCGGAACAGCCCCAGGGCGTGGCGGCTGCGCAGAAACGCCTGGAACAGGTGCTTGAGGCTTTTCATGGTGACCTCCCTGGCGGCTCAGGCCTGGCTCGACCGAAGGGTGGCGCGCAGCCAGTGCCAGTTGCGCTGGCAGGCGCACAGCAGGCGGCGGCGCAGCGGCGGGCGGGTCACGGTGGCCGACTGCAGCCATTGGCGCCGGGCATGGGCAGGCAGATGGCGGTAGACCTCGGCGCGCTCCTGCGCCGCCAGCAGGGGCAGAACGTCGGCCTGCTGGCGCTGCGTGAGCGCCACGAGGGCAGGGGCGAAGAGATCGGGGCCGTGTTGCTGCAGCAGGGCGTGCAGTTGTCCGGTGTGGCGCGCCGCAATGGCGGCTTGCAGGGCCAGCTGCAGGGTGCTGGCGCGGGAGGTGTGGCTGGCGCGTGCGGAGACGGGTGCTGTGGCGGGCGTGGTTGCCGGCGTGGTGCGCAGCGCGGTGATGACGTTTTGCATGGCGGGCTTCTTTCGTTGCGGCCGAAAGAAGCCCGGCACCTATCCATCAATGGACGTGCTCGGGTCTCCCGGCCGGGGCCTTGGGATGAGGCGGAAGGGCCGCAGGCATGTGCGGCCGGACCGTGTCGGAGGGGTCAGGGCAAGATCGACTCGGATCGGGGTCCATGGGGGAACTCCTTTCTGACGAGGGGACGGACAAAGGCGCGGCGCGCGCTCAGCGCGGCTGCAGGCTCAGAAAGCTGCGGATGCGGTGCGTGGGCCAGTGGGTCTGCAGGTCCAGGTGCATGGCGTGCTCCATGGCCGAAGGAGCCTGGGCTTGCATCTGTGCCTGTGCCTTGGCCTGCATTGCTGCCTGGGAGGCAGCCACGCGCGTGCCGGTGGCGCCGGGGCAGGGCGCGGCAGTGGCAGGCTGCAGGCGTTGCATTGCGGGGCGGACGAACGGTGTGGACATGGCTTTCTCCTTGGCGAACCAGGAAGACCGCCGTAGGCAGGGCCGTCAAGCAGCGTGGGCCGGGCGCTGCTCGATGGCAGCCACACGGGCACGCGGTCAGTGATCAACAGCCATTGGAATCTTCGGTGCAGGAGCGGCGTGCCTGATGCAGGCCAAGCGCCACTGCAGCGCCGGGCGGCGCGAAGATTCCAAGGGGAAACGCAGCAATGGATGGAAGCCGACCGACATGGCCGCTCCCATCACAGGAGTCGGTCAGTCAGCCAGCAGCGAAGCCATTGCGGCGCGCTGTTTGTCACTGGTTGAACTGGCACTGTCCACGGAGGACTCCTGAAAATGCGATCCCTCGATTGTGCCTTGCGAGCTGCTTCGGGTCAACCCTGATGTCGATGCGCCACGGGCCAGCCAGCCCTGCACGATCAGCAGTTGCGCCGCGTAGTAGGTGGACAGCACGCCGGCTTGCGCGCCGTCGAAGGGCTGCACAAATCGGTTGATGGCCAGCAGCGAGTCGCTGGCCATGAAGAAGCAGGCACCCATGGCCACCTGCCAGGCCGCCTTGCCGCCCAGATGCCGAGCGCGGCCCAGGGCCTGCGCCGCCATCAGCGCAATGACCAGCACATAGGCGGCCACGGGCAGGCGCAGCGCGGCGGGCAGGCCGCCCTGCCAGAGCACGGCATACATTCCCGCGCCCAGGGCCAGCGTGGCGGCCAGCGAGGGCCGGTGCGCAAACCAGGGTGCGTCCTGGCGCAGCAGCACGATATAGGCCAGGTGGGCCAGCAGGAAGCTGGCAAGGCCCGGGATGAACAGATCGGGCAGCATCAGGAACACGTCGCCCGCCAGGGATGCCGCCAGTGCCGCGGCCAGCCAGCAGGCGCAGCGCGCGGGTTTCGCCAGTGCCGAGAAGGCCGCGCTGCCGCGCCACAGCTGCATGACGGCGATCAGCGCAAAGACCATGGTCAGCGGCTTGAACAGCCAGTGCCAGTGCAGCATGTCCAGCGCGGCGGTGGCGGTGGCCAGTGCGCCGGCCTCGATGGCCAGTGCCAGCCACAGGCTGATGCGCCCCTGCATGGCTGCGCCCAGCGCCCATTGGCAGGCCAGCAGCACGGCAAACCACAGTGCATTGCGGGCCGTCGAGGACTGGTCGGCATGCCAGAGAAACAGCGACACCCCGGCGATCAGCGCCACGAACTGCAGGCCTGCAAACCAGCGCAGGCCGCGTTCCATCCCCGGTGCGTAGAGCACGCGGTGCGCGTCCAGGTCGAAGGCCGGCCTGGGAAAGCGCTGCGCCACATCGGCAGGGCGCCATCCGGGCGGCTTGATCCAGACGCGCAGCTTGTCGCTCCAGCGCCGCGCATGCCAGCTGTCATGGATGAGTTGCCGGTACACCACGGCGTTGGCCCACAGCGGATCCCAGCTTTGCAGCAGGCCGCGCGTGCCGTAGACACAGGGCTCGCTGTCGTCCTCGGGCTTGAAGGTGCCGAACATGCGGTCCCAGACGATGAGGATGCCGCCGTAGTTCCTGTCCAGGTAGCAGTCATTGACGGCGTGGTGCACGCGGTGGTTGCTGGGCGCGCAGAACCAGCGGTCGAACCAGCCCAGGCGCCGCACCTGCTCGGTATGGACCCAGAACTGGTAGAGCAGATCGATCAGGCCCACGATGGCAAACACCAGCGGCGGCACGCCGGCCAGCGCCATGGGCAGGTAGAACAGCCAGCCCAGCAGCGCGCCCGAGCTGGTCTGGCGCAGCGCCGTCGACAGGTTGTAGTCCTGGCTCTGGTGGTGCACGGCGTGGGCTGCCCACAGCACGGCCACCTCATGGCCCATGCGGTGCAGCCAGTAGTAGCAGAAGTCATAGAGCAGCAGGGCCAGCAGCCAGCCGGGAATGCTGGTCCAGAAGGCATCGTTGCGCCACAGCGCCACATGATCGAAGGCCAGTGTGTACAGACCTATGCGCAGCAGCTGGGTGAAGACGGCGCTGGTCTGGCTGAGCATGCCCAGGCTGATGGAGCTGACGGCATCGGCCAGCCGGTAGGCATTGCGCCCGCGCCACAGGCTCACCCCCCATTCCAGCGCGATCAGCAGCAAAAAGGCCGGCGTGGCGAAGACGATGATTTGGCTGGGTGAAGGCATCATGGCCCGTCAATTCTGGACAGGGCCGTTGTGCGGCGCCTTAGGCGTGAACCCTAGGACACGGAATCACAAGGGTTGAAACGGATTGCAATAAATGGGGCTTCATGGCAAGCGCGTGGCAGGAAAATTGCGCCCTATGGCAGAATCGCCCGCTTTCCACGCGCTGGACGTGCTTGCCCTGCAGGCCATCGCCAGCCCGCACCGCCTTTGCCGGCATGCGCCTTGCATGCCCAAGCCCCATGCCCTTGTCCCGCCGCTCCCTGCTATCGGCTGCCGCCTCACTGGCTGCGGCCCTTGCCGCTGCACCCGCCGCCCATGCCGCGCCGGGCGCGGGCAAGCCCTGGCCGGCAGCCGGGCCCATCACCCTGATCGTGCCCTTTGGCGCGGGCAGCGATGTGGACGCCACGGCGCGGCTGATCGCCGAAAAGCTGGGTGCGCGGCTGCACCAGTCGGTGGTGGTGGACAACGTGCCGGCCTCGGGCGGCGTGCTGGGCGTGAGCAAGGTGGCGCGCTCGCACGCCGATGGCTATACGCTGCTGCTGGGCTTTGACGGGCCGGTGAGCATTGCGCAACTGGTGAACTCCTCCGTGCGCTATGACGCCGAGCGTGATCTGGCGCCCGTGGGTCTGGTCACCGCGGCGCCCATGGTGATCGTGGCCCGCCCTGGCCTGCCGGTGCACAACCTCAACGAGCTGATCAGCATGGCCCGCGCCCGGCCCGGCGCGCTGACCTATGCCACGCCGGGCGCGGGCACGGTGCTGCACCTGGCCATGGAACGGCTGCAGGAGCGCGCCCGCATCCGCCTGGTCCATGTGCCCTATCGCGGCGTGGCCCAGGTGACCAGCGAGGTCATGGGCGGCCAGGTCGATCTGGGCATTCTGATGACCACCGGCGCCACGCCGCTGGTGCAGCAGAAAAAGCTGGAAGGCGTGGGCGTGACCTCGGCACAGCGCATCGACGTGATTCCCGAGGTCATGAGCTTTGCGGAGGCGCCCGATCTCAAGGGCTTCGAGCTGGAAGCCTGGACCGGCCTGTTCGCCCCCGCCCGCACACCCGAACCCGTGGTCAGCCGCCTGGCCGCCGAACTGGCCGAGGTGCTGAAGCTGCCCGAGGTCCGCAAGCGCCTGCAGGACAGTGGCGCCACGCCCGGCTCGGGCACGCCGGCCACGTTCGCCCAATTCCTGAAGAAGGAAAAGGCGAGCTACACGCAGATCGTCAAGTCCGCCAATATCCAGGTGGAATAAGGGACTGCGCTGCAGTGCGGGCGTTCAGCTGAAAACCTCGTCGCGCGCACCGCCTTCCAGGTGCTGCACATCGCCCCAGCCGACCAGGCCCAGGCCCTGGGGCGTCCACAGCAGGCGGTTGATGGCCGCGTTGCCCAGCGCCCAGGTGCGGGGCGCCTGCACTTCCTGGTGCGTGGCCAGGCGGTAGAGCACATCCATCACGCCGCCATGCGCCACGATCACGATCTGCTCGCCGGGATGGCCACTGGCCAGCCGGTTCACCGTGGCCGAGATGCGGTCGCGCAGCATCAGCAGCGACTCGCCGCCGCCTGCGGGCACAAACTCGGGATCGCGCTTGCGCCAGCGCAGCGCATCCTCCGGGTGGGACGCCTCGATATCGTTGAAGGTCTGGCCCTCGAAGCTGCCGAAGCAGCGCTCGCGCAGGCCCTTGTCGGCCGTCAGCGTCGCCCCCGTGCTTGCGGCCACGGCTTCGGCCGTGACATAGGCACGCAGAAGGTCGCTGCTGTAGATGGCGGCTACCGGCTCGCCCGCCAGGGCCTTGCCGGCCTGGGCGGCCTGCCAAAGTCCCATGTCGTTCAGAGGAATGTCCAGATGGCCCTGGATGCGGGCGTCCACATTCCAGGCGGTTTCTCCGTGGCGGATGGCAATGATGCGCGTGGCTTGCATGAGGGGCTGGCGTGGGGTGCTGCAAAAAGAGCAGGCATTGTCCCGCAAGCCAGGCAAGCCTGCATCGCGCGCCACCGTTGAAACTGGCGCGGCCCAACTCAGGGACGCCGAGCAAGAGCCGCCTCGCGGCGGGGGCGCCCAGCCGAAGGCGTCGTCCCCCTCCGCGAAGCGAGAAGGGGGAAGCGGCGCAGCCGCTCAGGGGGTCAGATCAGCGATTTAGCGTTGTTCAGCACGAAGTCGCAGGCCTTTTCCTTGAGGTCGCCCTTGAGCTTGTCGATGCTGAAGCTCTTGCCGTTGGAGCCGGTGACCAGGCCGCCCAGGCCGTTCTGGAATCCCGTGTCCTTGGGCTCTTCCTGCTTTTGCATGCCCAGCTTGCCCAGCAACTGGTCCTTGACCTGGGCCGCCTTGTCGGCATTGAGGTAGTTGTTCTTCATGCAGTAGGAGATGACGCCTGCCGCATTGCCGGCCGTGGCCGAGGGGCTCAGGCCCAGGGCGGACAGCGCACCCGCACCGCCTGCCCCCGCACCCAGCATGCCGCCGAGGCCGGAGCCGGCGCCTTCGCTGCCGGCGGCGGCCTTGTCACCGCCAAGGCCCGAGGCCTGGCGCAGCGAGTCGCCCAGGCCCGACGCCTGGGCAGGCAGGGCGCCCAGGCCCAGCGTGGCGCACAGCAGTGCGCTGGCAATGGATGTCTTCATGGATGCTTCCTTTCCGCGGAAACCCGCAGGCTCGATACAGGGCCTGAAATTAGCACGCCGTGCGGCGCAGACCTGTGCCCGATTGCAAACCTTTGCCAGAGCGGGCCGTGGCGGTCTTTCGCGTTTTCACTAGCTGTCAAAGCCGTTGGCCTGTCCATGATGGCCGCACGCCAATGGCGGGCCGCAGGCGGCGGTCTTGTTATTTGGAAATGGCTTTTAAGTATAAAAATCAATTCAACAAGCTGTAAAAGTTATTTACAGTGGGGCGCACCTATATGGCCCGCTTCTTGCGGCGCCCGGGCTGCTGCGTCGCATGACCGCCGCCCTTCCAATCAATCCACAGGGGAGCAGACAAATGATCATGAAGATTCTGGGCAGTTCTTTGCTGGCCGCAGGCCTGTTGACCTCGGCCGCGCTGGCCCAGGCCGAGACCGTGCGCTGGGCGCGCGGCTCCGATCCGACTTCGCTGGACCCGCATGCCTTCAACGTGGGCACCAATTTCGTGCTGCTGCACCAGATCTACGAAACCCTGGTCATCCGCTCGGCCGACGGCAAGCTGGTGCCCACGCTGGCCACCTCGTGGAAGATGACCTCCGACCCGTCGGTCTGGGAGTTCAAGCTGCGTCCCAACGTCAAGTTCCATGACGGCACGCCGTTCACGGCGCGCGACGTGGTCTTCTCGCTGAACCGCGCCAAGGGCGAGAACGCCCAGGTCAAGTCCCTGCTGTCCTCGATGGAGGAGGCCAAGGCCGTGGACGATCTCACGGTGCAGGTGAAGACCAAGGGCCCGAACCTGATCTTCCCCGACAACCTGACCAACCTCTTCATCATGAGCGAGAAGTGGTCCAAGGCCAACGGCGCCGAGACCACGCAGGACACGGCCAGCAAGACCGAGAACGGCGCCACGCGCGCGGCCAACGGCACGGGCGCCTATGTGCTGGCCAGCCGCGAGGTCGATTCGAAGACGGTGATGAAGCTCAACCCCGACTACTGGGGCAAGGGCCAGTTCCCGCTGCAGGTGACCGAGCTGATCTACCTGCCCATCAAGTCCCCGGCCACGCGCGTGGCGGCCCTGCTGTCGGGCGAGGTGGACTTCGCCCAGGACATTCCCGCGCAGGACGTGGCGCGCCTGAAGCAGGACAAGCGCCTGCGCATCAATGAAGGCCCCGAGAACCGCTCCATCTTCCTGGGCCTGAACGTGGGTGCGGCCGAGCTCAAGAGCAGCAACGTCAAGGGCAAGAATCCGCTGGCCGATCCCAAGGTGCGCCAGGCCATCGAGCTGGCCATCGACCGCGATGCGATCAAGCGCTCGGTGATGCGCGGCCTGTCGATTCCCACGGGCGTGATCGCGCCGTCGTTCGTCAACGGCTACGACAAGGCCTTCGCGGCCTATCCCAAGGCGGATGCCGCCAAGGCCAAGCAGCTGCTGGCCGAGGCGGGCTACCCCAACGGCTTTACCATCACGCTGAACACGCCCAATGACCGCTATGTGAACGACGAGGCCATTGCCACGGCGGTGGCGGGCTTCCTGGGCCGCATCGGCATCAAGACCGAAGTCTCGGCCCGGCCGATCGCCATGCACAGCGTGTCGCTGACCAAGGCGGACAGCGACTTCTACCTGTACGGCTGGGGCGTGCCCACCTATGACTCGGCCTACATCTTCGACTTCCTGGTGCATACGCGCGGCAAGGACAGCCGTGGCGCGCAGAACGCGACGCACTACAGCAATGCCGATGTGGATGCCAAGATCCTGTCCCTGTCCTCGGAGAGCGACAAGGCAAAGCGCGATGCCACCATCAAGAGCATCTGGGAGACGGTGCAAAAGGAGCGCTTCTACATTGCGCTGCATGACCAGGTGATCCACTTCGCGTCCGTGCCCCGGATCAATGTGCCCGTGCACCCGGACAACGCGCTGCACTTCAAGTTCGTCAAGTTCGAGAAGAAGTAAGCGCCGATGCTGGTCCATCTGCTGCGCCGGCTGGGCCAGTCCGCCCTGGTCCTGCTGGCCGTTTCCTTTGTCTCGTTCATGGTGTTCCGCCATATCGGCGATCCCACGATCAGCCTGCTGGGCGAGGACGCGACGGTTGCCGAGCGCGAGGCGCTGACGGAAAGCCTGGGCTTCAACAAGCCCGTGCCCCTGCAGTACCTGGGCTACGTGGGCAAGGTGCTGCAGGGCGACCTGGGCATCTCCTACCGGCTCAAGCGCCCCGTGACCGAGATCATTGCCGAGCGCCTGCCCGCCACGCTGGAGCTGGCGATGACGGCGGCGCTGTTCGCCCTGGTCATCGGCGTGGCGCTGGGCGTGTACACGGCCATACGGCGAGAGGGCTGGCTAAGCCGCTCGATCATGACGGTGTCGCTGGTGGGCGTATCCCTGCCCACCTTCCTGATCGGCATCGCCCTGATCTACCTGTTTGCCGTGGAGCTGCGCTGGCTGCCGTCCTTTGGGCGCGGCGAGACGGTGAAGCTGGGCGGCTGGGAGACCGGGCTGCTGACGGCTTCGGGCTGGTCGGCGCTGATCCTGCCGGCCATCACGCTGGGCTTCTACAACATGACGCTGATCATGCGCCTGGTGCGCGCCGAGATGCTGGAGGTGCTGCGCGCCGACTACATGCGCTTCGGCCGCGCGCGCGGGCTGCGCGAGCGCGACCTGTACTTCGGCCATGCGCTGCGCAACACCCTGATTCCCGTGATCACCATCGCGGGCCTGCAGATCGGCTCGCTGATCGCCTTTGCCATCGTCACCGAGACCGTGTTCCAGTGGCCCGGCGTGGGCCTGCTGTTCATCTCCTCCATCCAGGGCGTGGACGTGCCGCTGATCGCCGCCTACCTGATGTTCATCGCGCTGCTGTACGTGGGCATCAACCTGCTCGTCGATTTCCTGTACGTGATCGTGGACCCCCGCTTGAGAAACCGATGACCGATTCCGCCAAACAAGCAATCCCTCCCACGGGCTGGCGCGCCAGCGACTCGCCGGTCAAGCGCGCCTTTGCACGCTCGCGCCTGGTGCAGGCGGCGGCGCTGGTGCTGGCGCTGATCGTGGCGGCCACGCTGCTGTCGCCCTGGCTGGCCTGGCAGAACCCCTTCGATCCGGCCAATCTGGACCTGATGGATGCCTTCACGCCGCCGGGCCAGGCGGGTACCAGCGGCACGCTGTACGCGCTGGGCTCGGACGACCAGGGCCGCGATGTGTGGAGCGCCATCCTCTACGGGCTGCGCATGTCGGTGCTGGTGGGCGTGTCGGCCGTGGGGCTGTCCCTGCTGATCGGCGTGCCGCTGGGCCTGGTCTGCGGCTATGCGGGCGGCTGGTTCGACACGCTGATGATGCGCATCGCCGATGTGCAGCTGACCTTTCCCGTGATCCTGGTGGCGCTGCTGGTCTTCGGCATCGCACGCGGCCTGCTGCCCGAGGGCTACCGCGACGACATGGCGGTCTTCGTGATCATCGTGGCCATCGGCCTGTCCGACTGGGTGCAGTACGCACGCACCGTGCGCGGCGCGGTGATGGTGGAAAAGCACAAGGACTACGTGCTGGCGGCCCAGCTCATTGGCCGCAGCCGCGTGGCCATCCTGGTGCGCCACATCCTGCCCAACCTGCTGGCGCCCATCCTGGTGATCGCCACCATCAGCTTCGCGCATGCCATCGTGGCCGAGTCCACGCTGTCCTACCTGGGCGTGGGCCTGCCGCCCACCCAGCCTTCGCTGGGCACGCTGATCCGCATCGGCCAGGGCTTCCTGTTCTCGGGCGAGTGGTGGATATTGCTGTTCCCCTCGCTGGTGCTGCTGGCGCTGGCGCTGTCCGTCAACCTCGTCGGCGACTGGCTGCGCGACGCACTGAACCCCAAGCTGCAATGAGCACGACACAAGAATCCGGGCAGCCCCCTGCACAGCCTCCGGTGCTGAGCGTTCGCGGCCTGTCCGTCACCTTCGACACCTACAAGGGCCCCGTGCAGGTGCTGGACGATGTGTCCTTCGACATCGCGCCCGGCGAGATCCTGGGCGTGGTCGGCGAGTCGGGCGCGGGCAAGTCCATGACGGGCGCCGCCGTGATCGGCCTGATCGAGCCGCCGGGCCGCATCTCGGCCGGCACGGTGCAGCTGCGCGGCGAGCGCATCGACACGCTGCGCGGCGAGGACCTGCGGCGCATACGCGGCCGGCGCATAGGCTCCATCTTCCAGGACCCGCTGACCAGCCTGAACCCGGTCTATACCGTGGGCCGGCACCTGGTGGAGACCATCCGCACGCACCTGCCCGTCTCCGAGAAGGAGGCCGAGGCCCGCGCGCTGGCCCTGCTCGAAGAGGTGGAGATCCCGCAGGCGCGCGAGCGCATGGCCCAGTATCCGCACCAGTTCTCGGGCGGCATGCGCCAGCGCGTGGCCATCGCCCTGGCGCTGTGCGCCGAGCCCGAACTCATCATTGCCGACGAGCCCACCACGGCGCTGGACGTATCCGTGCAGGCGCAGATCATTGCCCTGCTGCGCCGTGTGTGCAAGGAGCGCGGCGCGGCCGCCATGCTGATCACCCACGACATGGGCGTCATCGCCGAGACGGCCGACCGCGTCATGGTCATGTACCAGGGCCGCGTGCTGGAAACCGGCCCCGTGCGCCAGGTGCTGGACGCGCCGCAGCAGCCCTACACCCAGGTGCTGATGGGCGCCATTCCCAGCGTGCACCACCGCGTGCAGCGCCTGCCCGTGCCCGAGGTGGGCGGCGGCCCGGCCGCGCCCGCCGTGCCCTGGCAGCCTAGGGCCGGAGCGCAGGAGCACGCGGCAGCCCTGCTGGAGGTCAGGGATCTGTGCAAGGAGTTCGACCTGTCCAGCGGCTGGCTGGCCCGGCTGCTGGCGCGCGAGGACAAAAAGATCCTCAAGGCCGTGGACGGCGTCGGCTTCTCCATCCGCAGGGGCTCCACATTCGGCCTGGTCGGTGAGTCCGGTTCGGGCAAATCCACGGTGGCGCGCATGGTGGCCGGGCTGACGCCCCCGACCAGCGGCACCGTGCTGTTCGACGGCGTGGACAAGTGGAGCCCGGCCGCCCAGACCGTGGCCATGCGCCGGCGCTTCCAGATGATCTTCCAGGACCCGTATGCCAGCCTGAACCCGCGCTGGACCGTGCAGGAACTGATTGCCGAGCCCCTGCAGGTGCTGGCCCTCACGGCCGGCAAGGACGAGACGGCCGAGCGCGTGCAGGAGGCGCTGCGCCGCGTGCGCATGAAGCCCGACGATGCGCGCAAGTACCCGCACCAGTTCTCGGGCGGGCAGCGCCAGCGCATCGCCATCGCGCGCGCCCTGGCCAGCCGGCCCGAGTTCATCATCTGCGATGAACCCACCTCGGCGCTGGACGTCTCGGTCCAGGCCCAGGTGCTCAACCTCATGCGCGACCTGCAGGAGGAGTTCGGCCTGACCTATCTGCTCATCAGCCACAACCTGGCCGTGATCCGCCACATGTGCGACGACATCGGCGTCATGCAGCGCGGCCGCCTGGTCGAGGCCGGCGAGGCCGGCGCCGTGCTCGATGCACCGCAGCATGCGTACACGCGCGCGCTGATGGCTGCCGTGCCGGATATGGAGCATGTGCACTGAGGCAAGTGCACTGCCATGGCCTGGCGTTCAGGTCGCGGCAACGACCCGCACGTCGAACCGGACCTGAAGCCAGTTCTTGATGGCGGCAAAGATCGCGGCAAGATTGTCCATGCTGGGGTTGCCTTTCGGCGAGAGCATGCGGTGCAGGCTCTTGCTCGGCTTGTGCGTGAGGTCGGCCAGCGTCTCGAATCCCACCGTTGCGTTGACGAGATCGCGCAGGACGAGGCGTGCCGTTTCTGGCTCACCACTCAGAAAAAGAGTGGCCGCCTCATCAAGCAGCGCCTGTGCGAAAGCAGGGTCGCGCTCAATGCGCTGAATGACCGTTTGTTTGAAATCGCGGGTGAGCGTCATGCCTTCGTTCCTTTTTTGGCATTGTCCGAGGGGCGTTGCCTCTTGCGAGCCTTGTATTCGCTGTGCAGGGCCACGGCTTCGTCGATGGCCTTCTGCTGGCCCTTTTTCGTGCTGCCCCCGAACAGGATGATCAATCTTTCCCCGTCCTTGGCGAGATAGATGCGGTAGCCCGGGCCCCAGTCGATCTTGTATTCGCCAATACCCCGGAACCATTCGATATTGGAGGTGTTGCCCAACTCCATGCGGGCCATGGCGACGGCCACCCTGGCGGCCGCCTGGCCATCCAGCCCGTTGAACCATGTCTGGTACGCGCTGCTGCCGTCTTCGCGGATGTACTCCTGGAGCTGGATTCGCATGGACTGGATGGTAACTTATGAGTTACCAACTCTGCAAAGCGCTGTCCACATGACCTACAGCGTTCTCATGTTCCCAGGAACGAATGACAGCGATGGACCCAAAAAAGGCCTGCGGATGCAGGCCTTTGCTTCTGAGACACGATGGCTTACCGGGCGGGTGCTGACGTGGCCGGTGCTGCCTGCGCCGCAGGTGCCGCCTGGGCCGGCGGCTGCGCCGGCGCGCCACCCTGCTGCACCGGTCCGATGGTGGTGCGCACCACGCGAGAGCCCTTGGGCGGGTTGGGGAAGCCGGTCAGGGCGGCGTCGAACAGGATGCCGAAGATGGCCGGATCGTCGGTCCACACATCCTGGCGCTGGGCCGAGGTCTCGTAGACGATCTGCTGCGTGGTGGCGTTGCGCATCACGATGCTGACGGCGCGGTAGTACTCCAGCGGCGGGCCGTCGAACATGAAGCTGCCGCCAAAGCCCATGCCCCAGCCGCGCCCGTAGCCCACGCCCCAACCCCAGCGCGGGCCGCCCCAGCGGTCGTAGTAGGGCCAGGCGGCGTAGTCGCGCGCATAGCGTGCGTCGGCACCGATCTGCACGATCAGGCTGGCCCGGGAGTCGTCGCGCTGCAGGCCCACGCGGCCCAGGGCCTGCTGGGCCTGGGACTCGATGGCCGCGAAATGCGTCTGCGCCTCGCGTTGCGATGGCAGCACTTCCAGGCGGTAGGTGGGCGGCGCGGGCAGGGCGCCCAGCGTGGAATAGCTCTGGACGGTGCTCTGGACTTCGCGCACGCTGGCGCAGCCCGTGAGCAAGGCCGTGGCCACGATGGCCAGGACATGGATGCAGCGCAGCTTCATGGTGTACTCCTTGGTCGAAAAAAGGCCCGTTTGCACGGGCCTTGGTTGGAGTGGGGCGATTGTTATAGGTTCAGCCGTCAGGACGACAGTTGTACCACCTGCAGGCCGGGCAGTGATGCGGAGACGGGCATCTCTTCATGGTCGAAGGCCATGTCGCCGTTGGGGTCGGCAATGCCGGTGGCCTTGGCGTTCTTGAAGTCGTGCAGCTCGGGGTCCATCATGTGCGTGGTCACGATGTGGCCCATGGCGCGGAACATGCTTTCCACGCGGCCCGGGAATTTCTTGTCCCACTCGCGCAGCAGCTCGCCCACGGCCACGCGCTGCAGGCCGTCCTGGCTGCCGCAGAGGTTGCAGGGGATGATGGGGAAGTTCTGGTACTGGGCCCAGCGGACGGTGTCCTTCTCGGGCACGTAGCACAGCGGACGGATCACCACATGCTTGCCGTCGTCCGAGACCAGCTTCGGGGGCATGCCCTTCATGCGGCCGCCGTAGAACATGTTGAGCATCAGCGTCTGCACGATGTCGTCGCGGTGATGGCCCAGGGCCACCTTGGTGCAGCCCAGCTCGTCGGCCACCTTGTACAGGATGGCGCGGCGCAGGCGCGAGCACAGGCCGCAGGTGGTCTTGCCCTCGGGCACGACGCGCTTGACCACGCTGTAGGTGTCCTGCGTTTCGATGTGGTAGTCCACGCCGATGCTCTTGAAGTACTCGGGCAGCACATGGTCGGGAAAACCGGGCTGCTTCTGGTCGAGGTTCACAGCCACCAGCTCGAACTTCACGGGCGCGCGCTTTTGCAGCTTGCGCAGCACGTCCAGCATCGTGTAGCTGTCCTTGCCGCCCGACATGCAGACCATGATCTTGTCGCCTTCCTCGATCATGTTGAAGTCGGTGATGGCGCGGCCCACCTCGCGGCACAGGCGCTTTTCCAGCTTGACCTGTTCGCGCTCGATCTTGATGCGGTTGCCGTTCGCGGTATTGGCTTGGGCATCCGCATCGGCGGCGGCGGTTTCGGGGGCGGCTTCTTCGGCCAGCCAGGGGTTGTCGGTCACTGCATTCATGGGGTTCACCATTGTCCGGTTTCTATGCGAATGGCCACTTCGCAGTCTTCAAAGATTTCCAGCTTGGCGATTTTCACGCGCACGCCCAGCACGCCGGGCAGCTGCATCAGGCGCTGGGCCAGCTTGCCGATCAGGCTCTCCAGCAGGTTCACATGCTCGGCCGTGCATTCATCGATGATGATCTGGCGCACCTTGCGGTAGTCCAGCACATGCAGGATGTCGTCGTCGCGCGGCGCCAGCGGTTGGGTGCCCAGGCTCAGCTCGGCATCGACCTGGATGGGCTGGGGCATCTGTTTTTCGTGGGCGAGGATGCCCAGGTTGGCGTCGAAGCGCAAACCCGTGAGCGTCAGGATCTGTTGTCCGGTGGCGGAGTGCATGGGGAAAAGCCGTGGAGTGTTTGGGGTGGCGCGCGCAGGCGCCTACATCATGGAAAAGTCGCGCTCGAAGCGCTGCAGGTGCTGGCCGCCATCGACCAGCAAGGTGGTGCCGGTGATGGACTGGTTGTCCAGCGCAAAGCACACGGTGGCTGCCACGTCGGCCGCGCTGGACGAGCGGCCCAGCGGGCTGAGGCGGTGCAGCGACTCGAAGCGCTCCTGGCTCAGCATGTGGCTGGTCAGCGTCAGGCCCGGGGCCACGCCGACGACGCGCACGCGCGGGGCCAGTGCCAGCGCCAGCATGGTGCCGGCGGCCTCGAGAGCCGCCTTGGACAGCGTGTAGCTGAGGAAATCGGGGTTCTGGTTCCAGAGCTTCTGGTCCAGCATGTTGATCACGGCACCGCTGGCATGCTCCTCGCCGGACGCCACGCGGTCCTCGATATGGGCATGCAGCGCCTGGGCCAGCAGGATGGGCGCGCCGGTGTTGCTGCGCAGGTGGGCTTCCAGGGCCACGTAGCTGAAGCTGCCTGCATCGTCATGCTCGAACAGCGAGGCGTTGTTGACCACGGCATCCAGGTGGCCGAAGTGCGCCACGGCGCGCGGCACCAGGGAGCGCACCGAATCCTCGTTGAAGAAATCGGCATCCAGGGCGGCGCTGTCGCCGGCCAGTTCAGCGCAGGCGGCGGCCGTCTCCAGCGCCTCGTCGTGCGAGTCGCGGTAGTGCACGGCCACTTGCCAGCCGGCGCTGGCAAGCGCGAGCGCGATGTCGCGCCCCAGGCGGCGGGCCGCGCCGGTCACCAAAACGGTGCGTGTTCGGGCAGGTGTGGACATTCGAGGACAATGTACGGATCGTGACGACAGAACCCTCAATTTTAACGGCCGCCCTGCAATCCCGTGTTGCGCAAGAGATTGCGTCCTCTGGAGGCTGGCTGGCTTTCGACCGTTTCATGGCCCTGGCACTGTACGAGCCGGGCCTGGGCTACTACGCCAATGACACCGCCAAGTTCGGGCTGATGCCATCGTCGGGCAGCGATTTCGTGACCGCGCCCGAGATGTCTCCGGTCTTCGGCCAGTTGCTGGCCGCCCAGGTGGCCGAGGCGCTGCAGCGCACGCACACCCGCGAAGTCTGGGAATTTGGTGCCGGCACGGGCGCGCTCGCACTGCAGGTGCTGGACGAGCTGGCCGCCCTGGGCGTGCGGCCGGACCGCTACACCATCGTCGATCTGTCGGGTACGCTGCGTGCGCGCCAGCAGCTCAGGCTGGTGAAGTACGAAGGACTGGTGCACTGGGCCGATGCCCTGCCCGAGCGGCTCGAAGGCGTGGTCATCGGCAACGAGGTGCTGGATGCCATGCCCGTGCAGTTGCTGGTGCGCAAGGCAGGTGTCTGGCACGAGCGCGGGGTGGTGCTGCAGCCGGACGGCAGCCTGGGCTGGGAAGACCGGCCCACGCAGCTGCGCCCGCCCATGGAGATCGAGGGCGAGCACGACTACCTGACCGAGATCCATCTGCAGGGAGAGGCCTTCATCCGCACGCTGGGCGAGCGCATGGCGCGGGGCGCTGCCTTCTTCATCGACTACGGCTTCGGCGAGTCCGAGTACTTCCATCCGCAGCGCCACATGGGCACCCTGGTGTGCCACCGCCTGCACAAGGTGGACGACGACCCGCTGGCCGAGGTCGGCCTCAAGGACATCACGGCCCACGTGAACTTCACGGGCACGGCCGTGGCCGCGCAGGAGGCGGGCTTCGAGGTGCTGGGCTATACCTCGCAGGCCCACTTCCTCATCAACTGCGGCCTGGGACCCAAGCTCGACGCCCTGGCCCAGGGCCCGCGCGCCATGGCCACCAAGCTGATGATGGAGCACGAGATGGGCGAGCTGTTCAAGGTCATCGGCCTGGCCAAGGGCGTGGAGCCCTGGGACGCCATGGGCTTTGTGCGCGGCGACCGCACGCACCGCCTGTAGCCGCCGGCCAGAGCTCCGCCCCGGTCTCAGCGCTGGACGCTGCGGCCGTTGCTCACCTCGTAGGCCGTCTGGTCCTTGAGGTTGATGCGGTAGATCTCGCGCGTGACGTTGCCCGAGAAACCCAGCTCCACGATGGACAGGTTCTCGAACGTGGTCGTGAAGCCGCCGGGCAGGATGCGGTTCAGGCGCGCGGCGGTCTCGCCCATGGCGCGCTCGATCTCGGGCGTGAAGGTGGCTTCGCTGTAGACCAGGGTGTTGTGCGGGTTGTGGCTGCGCACCTCCTTGCCGGCCTGCACCTGGTTGATGCCGCTGACGCCCACGCTTTGCACCATGGTCTTGGCCGAATCGTTCATGCGGGCATAGACGGGCCCCGTCACGCGCGGCAGCGGGCCGTCGCGCAGCGGTGCCATGGCGGTGGTGGCGCGGGTGTTGAAGTCCATCATGGCCTCGTAGGCCGGGCCGGACTTGACGATGCCCAGGTCCAGCCACCACGGCTTGCCGGCGCCCTTGGCGGCCTCGGTGGTGTAGAAATTCTTCAGGTGCACGTCCTGCAGCACGGGCGGCAATGCCGGCAGGGCGGCCAGCATCTTGCGCGGCGTGGACGGGTCGGCGCTGTGGATATGCACCACGGTGACATGGGGCAGGTTGAAGGTGTTGGCCTCGGCCACCAGCTTCAGGCGCAGCAACTGCTCGTGCACCACGGGCGTGACCTGGCTGTCCATGATGGCCGTGGCATCGGCCGGCAGGCGATATACCAGGCCATAGGTGGCCTGATGGGTGCGGAAATCGCTGCGCTGCAGGGCGCTGTTGTCGATGGCGCCCGACGCTGCGGCTGCCGTGGTGGGGGCCGGAGCGCTGGCGCAGGCCGCCAGCAGAGCGGCAGGCAGGATGGCGAGAAGAAGGCGCCTGGATGTGTGTTGCATGGTGGGGTTGTCTTGTTGCGGCATGGAGCCATGGAAGAAGGGGGCGTGTCGCGAATGGTCCCGAAGCCTCCCGCCACGGGACTTTCCCAATGTAGGACGCCCATGTGTCCCGCCCATGACGCGCCGCCGCCGTACACTCGGCGCCATGATCCGCTGGCTCCTCGTCATCTTCCTGGCCCTGCTGCTGTTCAATGGCCTGCACGCCTGGCTGGAGCGCATAGGCCTGGGCCGCCTGCCGGGCGACTTCCGCTTTCGCCTGTTCGGCCGCGTGATTTTTCTGCCCATTGCCAGCACCGTGTTGCTCAGCGTGATTGCCGCCCTGATCGCCAAGCTGGTCTGAGCATGGCTTGAAGCACGGGCGCGCCGCCCGTATATGCAGGCATTGCCCCATGACTTCCGAACAAGAGGCCGCCCATGTCCGACAAGCTGCATTTCGTCTGCCCCCATTGCCACACCACCAACCGCATTGCGGCCGACCAGCTCGGCAGCGCGCCTGACTGCGGCAGCTGCCACCAGCCGCTGGTCACCGGCCAGCCCGTGGCGCTGGATGCGCAGAGCTTTGCCAAGCATGTGGGGCGCAGCCAGGCGCCGGTGGTGGTGGACTTCTGGGCGCCCTGGTGCGGCCCCTGCCGCATGATGGCGCCGGCCTTCGAGCAGGCGGCGCAGGCGCTGGCGCCCGGCGTGCAGCTGGCCAAGCTCGATACCGAAGCCCATCCCCAGGCCGCTGCGCCCTACAACATCCGCAGCATCCCGACCATGGTGGTGTTCAAGGAAGGGCGCGAGATCGCCCGTGTCTCCGGCGCTTTGCCGGCCGGCGAGATCGTGCGCTGGGTGCGTTCGGTCGTCTGATTTCTCTGCGGGTCCCCAAGGCCGGGCGCCTTCAGGCCCGTCCTCAGGCCTGCACTTCGCCCGGCTGGTAGAAGCAATAGCCGCTGTTGCGCAGCGTCTTGACGGGTAGTTGCTGGCCGCTGGCCTCCTCCACCTTGCGGCGCAGCCGGCGCATCTGGGTGTCCAGGCGGCGCTGGTCGTAGACCAGGTAGTCGCCGCCCAGGGCCTGCACGATCTTTCGGCGGCTTACCTCGGTGCCTGCCTGGCCCATGAGGCACTGCAGCACCAGCAGGTCCTGCTGGGAGAGCGCGACCGGCGGGGCCGATGGGGGCAGCAGGCGGCTCGGACCCAGCTGCAACAGCCAGCGCGCCTGGCGCTGCTGCAGGCCCAGGCGGCGCACCAGCGCGGCCAGCGTGGCCTCCAGCTCGTCCAGATCACAGCCTTTGCCCAGGTAATGGTCGGCTCCGTTTTCCAGGCCGTCGATGCGGTTGGCGCTGGTGTTGTGCGCGCTGAACACGATGATGCCCAGTTGCTGGCCCTGCTGGCGCAGGCGCTGGATCAGGGCCAGGCCGCTGCCATCGGGCAGGCCGATGTCGATGATGGCCAGGCGGTGGCGCCGGGCGTCGAAGTGGCGGTCGAACTCCTGCAGGCTGGCAACGCATTGCGGCGCGTAGCCCAGGCCCTCCAGGAATTCACCCAGTTCATGGCGCAGCACGGGCTCGTCTTCGAGCAGGATCACATCAAGCATGGGGAGGAAGGGGGCGGAGCGGCGAGGCCGGGAGGCTGGTGTACGCTGGCGGCCCTGTGGTGGACCTCCGATGCGATATTACCGTGCAACCCTCCTGCTGCTGGCCTGGCTGCTGTGTCCGCTGCTGACCCAGGCCCAGGCGCTCCTGCTGAACCCCGATGTGCCCATGCTGGAGACCGCCGGTCAGTGGCAGCGGCTCGATGACGCCGCTGGCCTGCTCGACGCCGGGCAGGCCGACGCGGCCCCTGGATGGCAGCCGCTGCCCGGTCACCTGAACGCCAGCTTCACGCAGGCAGCGGTCTGGCTGCGCATGCCGCTGCAGGTGGAGCAGCCCGGCAGCTGGATGCTGCTGCTGGGCAATGCCCTGCTGGACGAGGTGGAGGTCCACGTGCGCAGATCCGGTGGCCCCTGGCAGCTGCTGGGGCGCAGCGGCGAAGAAGTGCCGCGCCACGCCTGGCCGGTGGACTACCGCAGTCCGGCATTCCAGTTCGAGCCCCCTGCTGCCGGGTCTTACGAGTTGCTGGTGCGCCTGCGCGCGCGCAACGCGCTCGTCACCCGCATCGATCTGTGGCAGCGACTGGCGTTCGACAACCACACGCGGCGCGAGGCCCTGTCGTTCGGCCTGTATTTCGGGCTGTACCTGCTGTTGATCGGCGTGCAGCTGGTGTTCTGGCTGGGCACGCGGGCCCCCTTGAGCGGCCTGTTCCTGGCTTATCTCAGCGTCTGCGTGCTCAATGAGGTGGTATCGCTGGGGCTGGTGCAGCAGCTGACGGGCCTGCCCGGGTTCTGGAGCGACCGCCTGCTGGGATGCGGCATTGCCGCCGCCCTGGCGATCTCCATACAACTGGCCTGCAGGCAGCTGGACCTGGCGTCGCTGTATCCGCGGCTGGTGCGCCAGATCGTGCCGCTGCTTTGGCTGTTCAGCCTGTGCTGCATGCTGCTGGTGGTGTCGGGGCACTACTCGGCGGGCATGGTCCCGGTGCAGGCCATGACCCTGCCGCTGACCCTGGGCTTTCTCGCGTTCGCCCTTTGGCTGTGGCGGCGCGGCCATGCCCCGGCACGGTTCTTCATGCTGGCGTTCGGCATCTTCTATGCCGGCGTGCTGATCTCTTTTTTGCGCAACCTGGGCTGGCTGCCCATGAATGCGCTGACCGCGCTGGTGTCCACGCATGCGTCCGCGCTGGGCACCATGGCGCACATGCTGCTGCTCAGCGGCTGGATCATCGGCGGATACGAGCACCGGCGCCGCGTTCGAGAGCGGGAGCAGGTGCTGCTGGAGGCCGAGCTTGTGCAGCGCCAGTTGCGCGAGAGTGAACTCAGCGAGGCGCTGGTGCTGGAGCGCAGGGTCCACCAGGAGCAGCGCGACTTTGTCGCTATGGTCTCGCACGAACTGCGCACACCGCTGGCCATCATCCTGACCAGTGCGCAGCAACTGGCGCGCAATCTGGCGGCACCGCCCGACAAGACGCTGGCACGCAGCCGCAACATCCGCGAAGCCGCACAGCGCCTGCTGGCCCTGGTGGACGACTGCCTGGCCGATGACCGCATGGCCGACCCCCAGCCCCATGCCGAGCCACGCCTGCAGCCCTGCGACCTGCATGCGCTGGTGGATGGGTTGTGCCTGGACTTTGCGCCCGGCCGCATCGTCTGCCACCTGGGCGGGGGCACGCAGCAATTGATCACTGACGCCGGCCTGCTGCGCATCGCGCTGCGCAATCTGCTGGCCAATGCAGACCGCCACACGCCCGAAGGCGAATCGGTCCGCCTGGACGTGACCAGGCAGGGTGAGGGTCTGGAGATCCAGGTCTCGAACCCGGCAGAGCCCATTGCCCAGGCGGACCAGGACCAGTTGTTCGAAAGGTATTACCGTGGCCGCAACGCCCAGCACCGGCCCGGCGCCGGGCTGGGGTTGTACCTGGTGCGGCGCATCGCCGAGCGGCTGGGCGGCAGCGTGGCCTTGTTGACAGCAGGAGGCGAGCAGCCCGTGTGCCTGCGACTGGTCCTGCCCGTGGCGCGAGCCTGATTCCCGTGTGTGGCGGCCTTTGCGCTCAGGCCGCCTGCGCCAGCCAATCGGCCACGGCCTGCGCGCGGGCTGCCTGCACGGCCTCGCCTATGGCCTTGCCCTGTTTGCCGCGCGCGGCGGCCTGGGCCGCGATGTCCGAGGTGGAGATGGACAGCGCGGCAGCCAGCGCATCGCGCAGGCGGGCGCGCTGGGGGTAGGGCCGGTCCTCGAAACCCAGGCGCCCCCGCGCATCGCATTCACAGGCCGCAAGGGCCTGCTCGAAGCGCGCGGGCTTGCGGATGGCGTCGCAGCGCTCCAGCAGGCGCACGATGGCGGCGCCGTTGAGCTCGCCGCTGCGGTGGATGTTGCCGTGCTCGCGCGCCACCACGTCGCCCAGTTCGCGGCAGTCGGTGGGTACGCGCAGCCGCTCGCCCACCTTTTCGGCCAGGCGGGCGCTGCGGTGCTCGTGTCCTATGTGGCGCGGCAGCACATCGGCCGGTGTCGTGCCCTTGCCCAGGTCGTGCACCAGGCAGGCATAGCGCACGGGCAGCGGGGTGTCCAGCTGCGCGGCCATGTCCAGCACCATCATGGCGTGCACGCCGGTATCGACCTCGGGGTGGTACTCGGCGCGCTGGGGCACGCCCCACAGTCGCTCCAGCTCGGGCAGCAGCACGGCCAGCGCACCACATTCGCGCAGCAGCTCGAACATGCGCGAGGGCTGGCGCTCCATCAGGCCCCGGCTGATCTCCTGCCAGACGCGTTCGGGCACCAGGGCATCCACCTCGCCGGCGGCCACCATCTCTTGCATCAGGGCCATGGTTTCCGGTGCCACCGTGAATTCGTGGAACCGTGCCGCAAAGCGCGCCACGCGCAGGATGCGCACGGGGTCTTCGCGAAAGGCATCGGTCACATGGCGCAGCACCCGGGCCTGCAGGTCGGCCTGGCCGCCGTAGGGATCGTCGATGGCGCCTTTGCCATCCCAGTCCGGCGGGGCGGCCATGGCGTTGATGGTCAGGTCGCGCCGGGCCAGGTCCTGCTCCAGCGTGACGTCGGGCGCCGCCTGGACGACGAAGCCGCGGTAGCCCGGCCCGCTCTTGCGCTCGGTGCGCGCCAGGGCGTATTCCTCGTGGGTTTCGGGATGCAGGAAGACGGGGAAGTCCCGTCCCACGGGCATGAAGCCGCGCTCGGCCATCTGCTCGGGCGTGGCGCCGACCACGACCCAGTCGCGGTCATGCACGGCCCGCCCCAGAAGGCGGTCGCGCACCGCGCCGCCCACCATGTACACCTGAAATTCGCTCATCCCGCAATGGTACGGCCTGGGCGGTGACATGATGGCGGGCTGCACCGGGCGCCGAGGGGCGCCGCATGCCCATTTTCCATTTGGAGACAAACCATGGCTTGGTCCTTTCGACCGCGTTTTCCCGCCCTGATCCTGGGCCTGGCGGCTGCCGGCCTGCTGTCCGCAGCCAGCGCCGCACCGCTGGCCGACACCACCCGGCAGGCGGCCCGTGCCAGCCTGCATGAATGGGTCGAGGTGCTGGCCCTGCCCAACGACGCCAATGTGCCGGCCGACATCCAGAAGAACGTGGCCTGGTTTGCCAAGGCCTTCGAGCGGCGGGGCTTCGAGGTGCGGCAACTGGTCAATGGCGACAAGCCCATGCTCATGGCCACGCTGCCGTCGGCTGGGCCCGGGCGCAAGACCGTGCTGTTCTACGCCCACCTTGACGGCCAGGCCGTCAAGCCCGAGGAGTGGCAGCAGGCCAGCCCCTGGCAGGCCACGCTCAAGCAGCGCCAGCCGGACGGCCGCTGGGCCGCGCTGCCGCTGGAGCAGCTGTACGGCGAGCAGCCCGATCCGCAGTGGCGCGTGTTTGCGCGCTCGTCCTCGGACGACAAGGCGCCCATCGTCATGCTGCTGGCGGCGCTGGATGCGCTCAAGGCCCAGGGCAAGCAGCCGGGCGTGGACATCAAGGTGCTGCTGGATTCCGAAGAGGAAAAGGGCTCTCCCACGCTGGGCCGCGTGATCGGCGAGAACCTGGGCGCGCTGAAGTCAGACGCCATGGTGGTGCTCGACGGCCCCATGCACGCCAGCAACCGGCCCACCCTGGTGTTCGGCAACCGGGGCATTGCCCAGGCCACGCTCACTGTCTATGGCGCCAGCCAGGAGCTGCACAGCGGCCACTACGGCAACTACGCGGCCAATCCGGCCCAGACCCTGGCGCGCCTGCTGGCCAGCATGAAGGGCGATGACGGCAAGGTGCTGATCCAGGGCTACTACGACGGCATCGAGTTCGATGCGCAGGCACGCGAGGTGATGCAGGCCGTGCCCGACGACGAGGCCGCCCTGCGCAAGCGCCTGGGCATTGCGAAGGCCGAGACCGTGGGACGCAACTACCAGGAGTCCATGCAATATCCCTCGCTGAACGTGCGCGGCCTGCAAAGCGCCGAGGTGGGCAGCAAGGCGCGTACCGTCGTGCCCTCCGTGGCCGTGGCCGAGATCGACATGCGCACCGTGCCCGAAACGCCTCCCGAGCGGCTGGAGAAGCTGTTGCGCACCCATATCGAGGCCCAGGGCTTCCATCTGGTCGATGGCCCGCCCACGGCCGAGCAGCGTGCCAGCCACCCCAAGCTGGCCACCCTCAAGCTGGGCGGTGTATCAGCCTCCGGCTCTGCCGTTCGCACACCGCTGGATGCCCCTGTCGGCCAGTGGCTGCGCAAGGGAATGAACAAGGCCTGGGACAGCGACCCGGTGCAGATCCGCATGATGGGCGGCACCGTGCCCACGGGCGCGGCCGTGCAGGCGCTGAATATTCCCTTCGTCATCGTGCCCCTGGTCAATGCCGACAACAACCAGCACAGCTTTGACGAGAACATGCGCCTGGGCAACTACTTCGATGGCGTGCACAGCCTGGTGCATCTGCTGGCCGAGCCGTTCTGACAGGCGGCAGACAGGCGGCAGACTGGCAGCAGACAGGAGGCACTCAGCCCGCTGCAGCCGTGCGGTACGGCTCCTCGAAGGGCCGGAAATCATGCTCGGCCAGTGCGCCCTGCACCCAGTCCTGCACGCCCGGCAGGGCGCGCACGCGGCGCACATAGGCGTCGATGGCCGGTGCCACGGGCAGCTCATAGGTCGCCAGGCGCATGCACACGGGGGCGAAGAAGGCATCGACGATGCTGAACTGGTCGTACAGCATGGGGCCGCTGGCCGTGGACAGCAGCGGTTGCCACAGCTCGGACAGGTGCTGCACATCGTCGCGCAGTGCGACGTTCTCTGCCCATAGCCGCGCGCCGACCTCGGGCAGCTGGGCCTCGATGTTCATCGGGCACAGCGAGCGCAGGGCGCCGAAGCCGCTGTGCATCTCGGCGCAGAGGCTGCGCGCGCGGGCGCGGTTCAGCGCCAGCGTGGGCCACAGGTGCTTTTCGGGGAATTTCTCGGCCAGGTACTCGCAGATGGCCAGGCTGTCCCAGATGGCCATGCCTTCATCCATGAGCACAGGCACGCGGCCCGAGGGCGAGAGCGCGCGGGCGCGCTGCTTGAAGGCGGACTGCTCGTCGAAGCTGTCAAAGCGCAGCATGACCTCTTCGAAAGCAATGCCGGCCTGGCGCATCAGCACCCAGGGGCGCATGGACCAGGACGAATAATTCTTGTTGCCGATATAGAGCGTGAGCATGGCCGCAACCTCCGCGATAGGCCCTACAGCTTAGCAAGCATGGCAGGAAAACCCATGTAGGAGCCGGGCGCTGCCTGGGCGCGCTCTAATGCGTGCCATGCAAAACGATAGATCTTCTCCCCAGGCGCCAGCGGCGCGCCACACGGCTGCGCTGGTCCTGTTTTCCGGCGGCCAGGATTCGACCACCTGCCTGGCGCAGGCGCTGTCGCTGTACGAGCGCGTCGAGACCCTCGGTTTTGACTACGGCCAGCGCCACAGCGTGGAAATGCAGGTGCGCCAGCAGGTGCGCGAGCGGCTGTCCAGGGACTTTCCCCAATGGGCTCCGCGCCTGGGCGATGACCATGTCCTCTCGCTGGACGTGCTGCAACAGATCGGCGGCTCCTCCCTGACCGAGGACGTGGCCTTCGCCATGCAGGCCGACGGCCTGCCCAACACCTTCGTGCCCGGCCGCAACCTGCTGTTCCTGACCCTGGCTGGCGCGCTGGCCTACCGGCGCGGTCTGTCGGTGATCGTCACCGGCGTCTGCGAGACCGACTACTCCGGCTACCCCGACTGCCGAGACGACACCATGAAGGCCATGCAGCTCGCCCTGAACCTGGGCCTGGAGCGGCGCCTGCGCATCGAAACGCCCCTGATGTGGATAGACAAGGCCCAAACCTGGCAAATGGCCCACGACCTGGGTGGCGACACCCTGGTGGACCTCATCCAGCGCGACACCCACACCTGCTACCAGGGCACGCGCGAGACGCTGCACGACTGGGGCTACGGCTGCGGAACCTGCCCCGCCTGCGACCTGCGCGCCCGCGGCTGGCATCAATGGCAGGCGCAGCGCGAGACAGCAAACTAAAGAAGCACAGCGCTAAAAACCGGCGCGGCCAAAAGCGAGGGACACCGAGCAAGGGCCGCCCCGCAGTGATGGTGTCGTCCCCCTCCCCCGCGAAGCGGGCAGAGAGGGGGAAGGCGCGCAGCGCCTCAGGGGGTGCTTGTTCTACACCGGCCAGACGACTCCGTGGTCGTTCAAGATGGCATCCAGCGGCAGGTCATGCGGCTCGGGCTCGAACTCGTCCACATAGCCGCAGCCGTAGCCCAGGCCCACGGTGAAGGGCTTGGGCTGCAGTTCGGCCAGGGTGCGGTCATAGAACCCCCCGCCATAGCCCAGGCGGTAGCCGCCGGCCGCGTAGCCCACGCAGGGCACGAACAGCAGGGTGGGGGTCAGGGTTTCGGTGTCCTTGGGCTTGGGAATGCCGTAGGCATCCTCTTCCATGGGACAGCCCGGGTACCAGGCGTGAAAGCTGAGTGTCTTACGCTGCTTGTCAATCACCGGCAGTCCGATTCGGCGCCTTTGTGGGGTACCCTGTAGCTCGCCATCTTCCTTCCAGCGGTGAAGCGCGGGCAGCGGATCGAACTCTCCCTTGATCGGCCAATAGGCGCCGATCACGGTGTCGGGCCGTTGGATCAGCCAAAAGCGCATGACCTGTTGCAGCGCGTCGGCGCGCTGCAGTCGGTCGGGAAGATTGAGGCGCTGGTCTATCAAGCTGCGGCGCAGGGCTGCTTTGTCCATCAGATAATTTCCTCCATGCACTGGCTGAAGATTTTGACACCGCTTTTGGCGGCTTCCCTCTGGACCACCGCAGCCACGCCTGCGCTGGCGCAAAACCGTGGCGACGATGTCTTGCTGGAAATGCAGCAGGCCTTCCGCAAAGGCGACAAGGCCAAGCTCACGCAGCTGCTGCCTTCTGCGCGTGGCCATGTGCTCGAACCTTGGGCCGCGTACTGGGAACTCAAGGCCCGGCTGGATGAAGCCAGTGCCGATGAGATTCTGGGGTTTTTCAAGCGCTGGCCCGGCACCTACCAGGAAGACCGGCTGCGCAACGACTGGCTGCTGCTGCTGGGGCAGCGCCGCGACTGGGGCATGTTCGACCAGGTGCATGGTGCGTTTCGCATGCGCGATGACCGCTCCGTCAGCTGCTACGCCCTGCTGATCGACAGCATCAAGGGCCAGCCTGCTGCCAACCTGGGCCAGCAGGTGCGCGACCTGTGGTGGGCCCAGCGCGACGCCGACGACGGCTGCACCTACGCCGCCGGCGAGCTGTACGCGGCCAAGCAGATCAGCGAACCCGAAGTCTGGCGCAAGGCGCGCCAGGCGGCCGAGGCCAATCGCCAGAAGGCCACGCGCGATGCGGTGGCCATCGTCGCTCCCGAGGCCCTGCCCCAGGTGGCGCAGGTCTTTGCCTCGCCCGCCAAGTACCTGGCCGGGCAGACGCGCGTGCGCGGTGCCGTGCCCAAGGAGCTGGCGCTGCTGGCGTTGGTCCGCATGGCCTCCAGCGACCCGGCGGCGGCGGCCACCCAGCTGGAAGGCGGCTGGGGTGCCCGGCTGACGGCCGAGGAGAACAACTGGGCCTGGGGCGTGATCGGCAAGCAGGCCGCGCTCAAGCTGCAGCCCGAAGCGGCGACCTATTTCGGCAAGGTGCGCAAGGACGGCGACCTCAGCGATGAACTGCTGGGCTGGAAGGTGCGCGCCGCGCTGCGCGCCGGCGACTGGCGCACGGTGCGCCGCGCCATCGACGCCATGGGTCCCGAGCGCACCGAACACACATGGACCTACTGGAAGGCGCGCGCCCTGCTGTCCGGCCGACCGAGCGAGCAGGAACGCTCCGAGGCGCGCCAGTTGCTGGAGGACATGGCCGGCCCCGGCAGCTTCTACGAGCAATTGGCGCTGGAGGACATCGGCCAGCGCGTGACGGCGCCCCCCCAGCCGGCGCCGCCCACGGCGCCCGAAAAGGCCGCCGCCCGCGCCAACCCCAGCCTGGTGCGCGGCCTCTACGCCATCCAGAACGGCCTGCGCAGCGAAGGCGTGCGCGAATGGAACTACGCCACCAACCTGCACCAGGCCGGCGGCATGAGCGACCGCGAACTGCTGGCCGCCGCCGATCTGGCCTGCCAGCAGCAGGTCTGGGACCGCTGCATCAACACCAGCGAGCGCACCCGCAGCTTTGCCGACTGGAGCCAGCGCTTTCCCATGCCCTTCCACGACACGGTGCTGGCGCGCTCGCGCTCCATCGGCCTGGACCCGGCCTACGTCTATGGCCTGATCCGCCAGGAAAGCCGCTTCATCATGGATGCCCGCTCGGGCGTGGGCGCCTCGGGCCTGATGCAGGTCATGCCGGCCACGGCCCGCTGGACGGCGCGCAAGATCGGCATGACGGACTTTTCCCCGTCCATGATCAATGACCGCGAGGTGAACATCACCATCGGCACCGCCTATCTGAAGCTGGCGCTGGACGATTTCGACGGTTCCATGGCGCTGGCTGCGGCCGGCTACAACGCCGGTCCCGGCCGCCCGCGCAACTGGCGCAACGGCCCGGTGCTCGACGCCGCCATCTGGGCCGAGAACGTGCCCTTCACAGAGACGCGCGACTACGTGAAGAAGGTGCTGTCCAACACCACCAACTACGCGGCGCTCATCACGGGCCAGCCCCAGTCGCTCAAGAGCCGCCTGGGCACCATCGGCCCCCGCGATGCAGCCACGCCCGACCCCAGCAAGGACCTGCCCTGAGCCGCACTTGACATTCCTGCGGGGTGCAGCGCCATCTGGCGTTGCTACACTTGGTTACCGACAGGCGGGCCGCATGCCGCGGCCCCGGATACCGCAGGGGTTTCAACAATGACAACAACATGGAGCCGCGCGGCCTGGGCCGCGCTGGGTCTTGCATGGGCGTGCACGGCGGCAGCGCAGCCGGTCTACAAATGGGTGGACGCGGAAGGGCGCACGCATTACGGATCGCAGCTGCCCACCGACCAGGCCGATGCCGGCCAGATCAAGGTATCGCCCAATGGCAGCTCGGGCGCAGGCTCGGGCCGGTTTGGCGAGGAGCGCAACCCCGACGGCACGAAGAAGCTGCCCAAGCAGGTGCGCGAGATGGCGGACGGCGTGGCCAAGGGCCTGAGCAAGGTCGACTCCAAGGAGGTGCCGCTGAACTGCGCCGCCGCCGTGGACAACATCCGCAGCCAGGTGGACACCATGGTCGAGAACGGGCAGAAGAACGTCAAGGGCGGCTACATCACGCAGGCGCAGTTCGATGCAACCGCTGGCAAGTTTCGCGAGGCGCGCACCCATGCCACGGTGGCCGACTGCCAGGCCGCCACGGGCCGCTCCAAGGCCATGTACCAGTGCATGTCCAACAGCTACAACCACCTGATCGGCTGCGTCGAAAAGCACAAGCCCTGAAGCGATCCGATCCCTCAGGTCTCCGCCCACATGCGCAGCAGGTTGTGATATTGGCCCGCGAGGCTGAGGGTTTCATCGGTCTCGCCCAGTTTTTCGCGCAGGCGCTGGATGGTCTGGTCCATCTCGAACAGCATGGCCCGGCGTGTGTCGTCGCGCACCATGCTCTGCGCCCAGAAGAAGGAGCACACGCGCTCACCCCGGGTGACCGGTTCCACGCGGTGCAGGCTGGTGGAGGGGTAGAGGATGAGATCGCCGGCCGGCAGCTTGACCTCGTGCGTGCCGTAGGTGTCCACCACGACCAGCTCGCCGCCGTCGTAGTCCTCGGGATCGCAGAGGAAGAGGGTGCCGGACACATCGGTGCGCATCCACTGCTGCGCGCCTGGCAGGCGCCGCGCGGCACCGTCCACGTGCAGGCCATAGGTTTCACTGTCCGCATAGCGGTTGAACAGCGGCAACATGGTGCGTGCGGGCAGGGCGGCACTGAAGTACAGCGCATTGGCCGCCAGCGCCTGCTCGATGATGCGGCCCTGCTCCAGTGCCACGGGCGAGTCTTCGGGCAACTGGCGGTTGCGCTTGACCCGGGCGCCCTGGCTGCCTGCCGTGGCACGGCCATCCACCCAGTCGCCGGCGTCGATGGCTGTGCGGATGGCAGTGACCTGCTGGCGCGTGAGCACGTCGGGAATGTGCAGCATCATGGTGCGGGTCCTCCTCGCATGGAAAAAGCCCCGGCGGGGCCGGGGCGGTACTGGGATTGTCGGCGCTCTGCGCGCGGCAAGGCCGGCGCAGCGGCCCGTCTTGCATCCACTCAGAAGCGGAAGTTCGCGGACACGCGCACGGAGCGCGGCGTGCCCGGGAAATAGCGGTAGCCGCTCTTGTTGATGGCGCCCACGTATTCCTTGTCGAACAGGTTGTAGAAGTTCAGCTGGATGTCGGCGTTCTTGTTGATGCGGTAGCTGGCCATGGCATCGAAGACCCAGTAGGCATCGGTGAAGTTGGGCGTGCCCACGGCGCCGTCGGTGCCACGCTTGAGTCCGCCCGAGTAGCGCGCCCCGCCAGCCAGCGTCAGGCCGAACGGGAACTGGTAGCTGGTCCACAGCGAGAAGGCGTTCTTGGGCGTGTAGGTCAGGCCGCTGGAGCCGTCCTGCGCCACGGTGGCACCTGTGTCCACCTTGGTGTTCTGGATGGTGTAGCCCGCCGTCACGCCCCAGGCCGGGCTGATCTGGCCCGTGGCGCCCAGCTCCAGACCCTGCACGATCTTCTTGCCGGTCTGTCCCACGGTGCCGTCAGGGTTGGTGACGATCTCGTTGGTGATCTCGGTGCGGAACAGCGCGCCTGTCAGCAGCAGGCGCTTGTCCATCAGCTCCCACTTGGTTCCCAGCTCGGCGGTCTTGGCCTTTTGCGGGTCCATGTTGGGATTGTTGGCGTTGTTGGCGGCCGTGGACAGCGTGAAGTTGGCACCGCCCGGTGGCTGCTGCGACAGGGCGTAGTTCACGTACACGCTGCCATTGGGCGCGGGCTTGTAGAGGCCGCCGATCTTCCAGCTCAGCAGGGTGTCGGAGGCCTCCAGGCCCACGGCGCTGGGCAGCACGGTGCCTGCAGGATTGCTGCCGCAGGCCGGGCCGCTGCGGCCTCCGCAGACGGCGCGTGCGTCGTACTGCGTCTTGTAGCGGTCCAGGCGCAGGCCTGCGTTGGCCTGCCATTGCTCATTGAACTTGAGCGTGTCGAAGGCGTACAGCGCGAAGGTGTCGGTCGAGCCCTTGCTGTCGGCGCCGTTGCGCGACCAGTTCAGGCCGGAGCTGGGCACCTGCGGGTCATAGAGATTGGCATCGGGCCAGGCGCCTGTGGTGCCCGTGCCGTAGTTGCTCTGCTTCTCGCGCGTGATCTCCACCCCGGTGCTCAGCTCGTGGCGCACGCTGCCTGTCGCCAGCTTGGTCGTCAGGTTGGTCTGGTTGGTGACGATGTCGTTGACCTGGTTCTTGAAGGTCGGCAGGCTGCGCGCCACGGTCCAGTTGGCGGGGTTGCTGCTGTTGTTGGCGGACAGCGTCATGAAGGCCGTGAGCAGGTAGTCCTGCTTGGTGCGACCCCAGCGCGTGGTGTTGCGCAGCGTGGTGTCGGGCGTGAAGTCGTGCTCCACGCGCAGCGTGACCATGTCGGCCGTCACGTCGTCGTGGTCGGCGCTGGTGCCGTAGAAGCGGCTGGGGTCCACAGGGCGGCCCGCGTTCAGGCGCGCGTCGGTGTTGCTGTAGCCGGGCAGGCCGATGGTGGGCACGCCGCCGTCCGGCACATTGCTTTGCTTGACGTGCAGCACGTTCAGGTAGGTGCGCGTGTCGGTGTTCAGTCCGAAGGCGAACGACGGTGCGATGCCCCAGCGGTCGTTGGCCACGCGGTCGCGGCCGGCGACGCCGGCGTCCTGCACCATGGCGTTGAGCCGGAAGGCCGCGCCGCCCATGCCGGTCAGGCTCTTGTTCCAGTCCACGGTGGAGCGCTTGTAGCTGCCCGAGCCCGCACCCAGCGAGGCGCCGAAGCTGTCGGTCAGGCTGGGCTGCTTGGTGACCATGTTGATGGCACCGGTGGGGGCACTGCGGCCGTAGTCGGTGCTGGCCGGGCCCTTGGTGACTTCCACCTGCTCGGTGTTGAACACGTCGCGCGAGATGGAGCCCACGTCGCGCACGCCATCCACATAGATGCTGTTGGAGGTGTCGAAGCCGCGCATGTAGATGGCATCACCCGTGCTGGTGTTGCCGTTCTCGCCCGCGTAGAAGGTGCCTGCGCCGGGCACGTTGCGCAGCGCCTCGGTCAGCGTGGTGGCGCCTTGTTCCTGCAGCACCTGCTCCTTGATGACGGAGATGGTCTGCGTGGTGTCCACCAGCGGCTGGGTGAACTTGGGAGAGGAGACCTGCGTGGGCTCGTAGCCGGTGCTGCGTGCGCCTTCGACCGTCACTTCCTTGAGGCTGGGCGCGGCATTGGTGCCAGGGGAAGAAGTCTGGGCCATTGCGGGCAGGCCCAGGGTGGCCAGGGCTGCGGCAGCAGCGATGAGACCGGCCGACGACGGGCGGCCGGCACCATGGTGTTTGCGGCTTTTGATGTACGTGTTGGAGTTCGCCATGTTGGAGGAGGGCGCAATGCCCGGCGCACGGGAGGGCGCCGTGGGCGGTGAATGTGCTGGCTTGCTGGTCGGATGGCGTGCAGGACGGCTCCGGTGCTGGCTGTAACAGAGGTCTATGTCTGTAGTGAAAATGATAGTGATTCTTAATAAAAATATAAGAACTATCTGATATCGCCTTGTCTGTTCGTTGCCGCTCGGCAACACCTCGCTGGCATCAGAACTTCAGCGTGGCCACGAGCCGGGCCGAGCGTGCTGGGCCCGGCATGTAGCGTGCGCCGTTGTTGTTGAGGCTGGCCACATATTTCTTGTCGGCCAGGTTGTAGACGTTCAGTTGAAGGCGCAGGTGCTTGCTGACCTCATAGGCCATGAAGGCGTCGTAGACCCAGTAGTCGCGTGTGCTGGGCATGTTGGTGGTGTCCGGCACGGCGGAATTGCTGACCAGGCGCGCCATCCTGGCCATGTAGCGTGCGCCACCACCCAGCGTCAGTCCGTTGCCGAAGCGGTACGTGGTCCAGCTGGTGAAACTGAGCTTGGGTGACCAGTTCAGGTGTGCGCCGGTCTGTGAAGACGTGCCCTGCTCAATCTTGGTGTTCATGCGTGCCAGGCCGGCCGTGACGTTCCAGGCCGGCGTAATCTGGCCGACGGCGCCCAGCTCGATCCCCTTGACCTGCTTCTTGCCATACTGGGTCACGGCACCCGTGACGTTGTCGATGGTGCCCAGGTCGTTGCGCACCGTGGTTTGGAACAGGGCGGCCGTCAGCAGCAGGCGGCGATCCAGGATGTCCCACTTGGTCCCCACTTCCAGGTTGGCGGCCTTGGAGGGGTCCATGCTGGAGTGGTTGATGTTGCCCTCCGTAGCACTGAGCGAGAAGTTGCTGCCGCCCGGCGGCTGCTGCGACGTCGAGATGCCGGCGTAGATGCTGCCGTAGTCCACCGGCTTGAAGACCAGCCCCAGTTTTGTGCTTAGCAGGCTGCCGCTGCTGCTTAGTTGGCTGGTGGTCTGCGCACCCGTGGCGGCATTGGGTGCGGTGGTGTTGTCGTTGGCGCTGCGGTAGCGGTCCCAGCGCAGGCCGCCGTTGAGCTGCCACTGCGGACTGAACTCGATGCTGTCGAAGGCATACAGCGCGACGGTTCTGGTGTTGCCTTCGCTGATCTGGCCTGTGTAGCGGATGTCCTGGCCCGTGATTGGATCGTTGACGTTGGGGGCATAGAGGTTGGCGGGCGCCATAGTGCCGGCGCCCGTGCGTCCCCTGGAGGTCTGCTTCTCGTAGATCAGTTCCAGGCCCGCGCTCAGCGCGTGCTGCAGTCCGCCGGTCTTGAAACTCGATGAAAGATTGCTCTGGTTGGTGAGCAGTTGGTTGGATTGCCAGCGCAACTGGCGCGAGCGCGAGGCAGTCCAGGTGGCGGGGTCCGGGCGACCCACGGCGCTTGCGCCGCTTCCGTCGCTGACGATGCCCGAGGTGCCCGTGAGCAACTGGTCGATCTTGCTGCGTCCCACGCGCGTGATGTTGCGCACCGTGGTGCCGGGTGACAGGTCGTGCTCGAAGCGCACGGTGGCCTGGTTCAGCTCGGTCTTGCTGAAGTCGTCCAGGCTGCCGTAGAAGTTGGACGGGTCCACGGGCCGTATGTCTTTGATGCCCAGTATGGACAATGCGCCGTTGTAGAAGCCTGGAAGTCCCACGGTGGGCACGCCGCCATCGGGACGGTTGTCGTATTGCAGCAGTTGCATGTCGGCGATGAGGCGCGTGGGCGTGCCCAGCCCCAGGGCCAGCGATGGCGCCATGCCCATGCCCTGGTCGCGCACGAAGTCGCGGCCTGCGACACCACTGCTCTGGACCATGGCGCTCAGACGCAGGGCGGCGGTGTCGCCGAGCTGCCGGTTCAGGTCTGCGGTGGCGCGGTTGGTGTCGGCGGTGCCGGTGCCAAGGCGTATCTGCGACAGATCGCCCAGCATCGGCAGCTTGGTGCGCATGTTGATGCTGCCGGAAGGCGCGCCGCGCCCGTACTCGGAACCCGAGGCGCCCTTGACGATCTCGATGTCCTCGATGTTGAAAGTGTCGCGCACCGAACTGCCCAGGTTGCGCACGCCGTCGATGAAGATGCTGCCCGTGGTGTCGAAGCCGCGCATGAAGATGTTGTCCTTGCTGTTGGAGTTGCCGCCTTCTCCCAGCAACAGGGTCACGCCGGGCGTGTTGCGCAAGGCTTCCTGCAAGGTGGTCGCTTCCTGTTCCTCCATGACTTCCCGGCGTATCACCGACAGGGTCTGGGGCGTGTCCACCAGCGGGCGGGTGAACTTGGGGGATGCTGCCTTTTGCGCCTTGTAGCCGCCCTCATGGCGGTCGCGGACCTGGACTTCACCGAGTGTCTGGTCCAGCGGAGCTGGCGCGGCGGGCTGCGCCTGGATCTGCATCGGCAGGCTCAGTGCCATCAGCGTGGCGGCGATGCCCACGGCATGCGGCCGTGTCGCAGCCGCGCAGTGCTTGCGGCCGGTGATGTGATTGGTGTGGTGAGCCATGCCCGCCTCCCTCGCTGTGCATGATTGGATGCTGGCTGGCGGGGCGGCTGGACGCGGAGCGCGTCATGTGGCAGGCCTGAGGCTCGCTCTGATCAGCGCAGGCACTTGGCCTGCAGTGCGATTCCCGTGGACGTCAGGAGCGCCTTTTTGCTGATCAGCGAATGCTAGTCATTGCCATTTGTGAAATCTATCAGAGCATTCTTAATTTCTTTTACGTCTATCGCAGATCTGTTTCGTTCAGGCGTTGTGAATCCATTCGCCCTCGCGCTGCGCCGCGCCCGATTGCACCAGCGCATCCACCAGCGTGCGGCTCCAGTGCTCGGCGGTTTCGTGGCTGAAATAGCCTGCATGCAGCATGCCGAAGTAGGGCGTGGCGGCCAGCCAGGCCAGCAGATCGGTGGTGCGTATGCGCTGCCAGTCCAGCAGTCGGTACTTGAGCAGCACCTTGGCCGCGTAGAGCGCGTGGCGCTCGGGGGCGCGCACAAAGCCGTCCAGGCGGCGGCGCGCCGTGTCCAGCGCGGCGGCCACGCCCGTGAAAACGCTGCCGTGGCCGGGGACGATGGTGAGCGGTGCCAGGCCTTCGATCACGTCGAGCGTGGCGGCCACCTCGTCGAAGGCGCTCAGGCCCTCGATCTCGGGGAAGACCACGCCGAAGCCGTTTTCCCAGAGCGCGTCGGCCGAGATCAGGGTGCGGCTGGCGGGCTCGAACAGGATGATGGAGTGCGGATCGTGCCCGGGCGCGGCATGGATCTGCCAGTCGCGCCCCGACAGCCGCACGCTGGTGCCGGGCTGCAGCACGCCGGTCAGCGCAAATTGCGGGCATTCCTGGCCGGTGGGCGTGTAGCTCAGTGCAGCGGGGTTCCAGTCGCGCACGAAGGCGGCCTGGCCCGGTGCGGCGTAGGTCCGGGCCTGCGGCCAGTGCGCCTGCAAGGCAGCATTGCCGCCGCAGTGATCGCTGTGCAGATGGGTGTTGAGGATGCGTGCCAGCGGTTGGCCGGCCAGCGTCTGCTCGACCAGCAGCACGGTCTGCCCGGCATGGCTGACGTAGCCGGTATCGACCACGGCAGCGCCGTCGTCCTGCGGGTCGTCTACAGGGGCATCGGCATCGGCGGCGAAGACGATGTTGTTGGCCGACAGCCAGCCGCGCTCCAGCACGGTCATGCCGGGGGGCAGCGCGGCGCTGTCGCTGGTTGGGGCGGAAGTTGTCATGAGGAGGTGGGCGGCTTTTTGCCCGAGGCTAACAGCCGCAGGCAGCCACGGCTGACGCGTGGGCTACAGCTGCGGCCGTGCGGGTTTCAGGCGGGATCGCGCAGGGCGCGCCTGAGGATCTTGCCTACGTTGGTCTTGGGCAGTTCGTCGCGGAACTCCACCGTGCGCGGGCGCTTGTAGCCGGTGAGCTGGTCATGGCAAAAGCGCATCACCTGGTCCTCGGTCAGTGCCGGGTCGCTGCGCACCACGTAGACCTTGATGGCCTCGCCCTGGCGCTCGTCGGCCACGCCCACGGCTGCGCATTCGAGCACGCCGGGGCACATGGATATCACGTTCTCCAGCTCGTTCGGATAGACGTTGAAGCCGCTGACCACCATCATGTCCTTCTTGCGGTCGATGATGCGGGTGAAGCCCTCCTGGTCCATCACGCCGATGTCGCCGGTGCGCATGTAGCCGTCGGCCGTGAAGGCCTTGGCGGTTTCGTCCGGCTGGTTGTAGTAGCCGCGCATGACGTTGGGGCCCTTGATGCACAGCTCGCCGGCCTCTCCCATGGGCAGGTCGCGGCCTTCGTCGTCCTTGATGGCGATGGAGATGCCCGGCAGCGGCAGGCCGATGGTGCCGCTGAAGGAGGTGGTGATGACGGGGTTGTTGGTGCCGATGGCGCAGGTCTCGCTCATGCCCCAGCCTTCGATCATCACGCTGCCCGTGACCTGCTGCCACTGACGTGCCGTGCCCTCGCTGGCGGCCATGCCCCCGGCCTGGGAGACGCGCAGTTGCGAGAAGTCCAGCTCGCGGAACTGGGCGTTGTTGAGCAGGGCGTTGAACAGGGTGTTGACGGCCGGCAGGATGTGGAAGGGCCGTTTTTGCAGCACCTTGACGAACTTGGGGATGTCGCGCGGATTGGGGATCAGGCTCAGGCTGGCGCCCATGCGCATGGCAAACAGGCTCACCGTGAGCGCGAAGATGTGGTACAGCGGCAGCGCCGCGATGATGTGCGTGTCCTGGGCCTTTACGCGGCCATGCAGCGCGGGCGTGAACCAGGCATGGGCCTGCAGCGTGGCGGCCACGATGCAGCGGTGGGTGAGCACGGCGCCCTTGGACAGGCCCGTGGTGCCGCCCGTGTACTGCAGAAAGGCCACCGAATCCAGCCCCGCCTGGCTGGGCCGCAGCTCTTTCTGGGCGCCGCGCGCCAGCGCCTGGGAAAAGGTCGTGACCTCGCGCACCGTGCCGCCCGCGCCGTCCAGCGGCAGGCTGTAGGCCGGCACCATCTTGGCCAGGTGGCGCACGGCGAAGGTGATCCAGCTGCCATACATGCCGCCCAGCAGATCGCCCATGGCCGTGACGCAGACATGACGTATGGCGCTGCGCTCGATCACGTCGGCCAGGGTGTGGGCGAAGTTCTCCAGGATGATGATGGCCGTGGCGCCCGAGTCCTTGAGCTGGTGCTCCAGCTCGCGCGGGGTGTACAGCGGATTGACGTTGACGCAGGTGTAGCCGGCGCGCAGCACGGCCGCCATGCTCACGGCGAACTGCGGCACATTGGGCAGCATGATGGCCACGCGCGCATCGGGCTCCAGGCCCAGCCCCTGCAGCCAGGCGCCCAGGCGGGTGGACAGCTGGTCCAGCTCGCGGTAGCTCATCCAGCGGTCCATGCAGACCGAAAAGGGCAGGTCCTCATGCTGGGTGAAGGCCTCCTCCAGCAGGTGTGTGAGCGAGCGGTATTGCTCGGGATGCACCTCGTGAGGCACATCGGCGGGATAGTTCTTGAGCCAGGGCGCAGCGTCCATGCAGGGTACCTTGGGTTGCTGGGAAGACAGGGGAACAGCGAAGTTGCAGGCGCCGGTCGGCCGGCCACCGCTGCGGCCGATTCTGGTCAGGCGGGTGCTTTGCGGTCTACACGGGGTTGTCCTAGGGCCTGTGCTACGTTGGCTTCTTTTTTCATTGGGGACGGGCTGCCGTGAACGCACGCATTCTGCAAATGGTGGCGCTGGGCACGCTGGCGGGCGCCGCGGCCTGGCTGGCATGGTGGTGGCCGCGTTCACCCGGGCTGGCGCTGGCGGGGGCGCTGCTGGGCCTGTGCTGGCCGGGCCTGCACCTGGGCCTGCAGATGCTGCTGATGCGCCGCGTGGTGCGCAAGGCGGGCGCGCCCGTGCCGTCATGGCGCACGGTGGCGGCAGCTTGGCTGGCCGAGTGGCGGTTGGCCGTGCAGGTGTTTGGCTGGCGGCTGCCGTTTCGCGCCCGTGCCCAGGCCGATGGCTGGCCTGACGGCGGCACCACCGGCCAAGTGGGGGTGATGGGCCAGGTGGGCGTGGTGCTGGTCCACGGGTTCTTCTGCAACCGCGCGGTCTGGGCGCCATGGCTGCGGCGGCTGAAGGAACGCGGCATTGCCTGCGCGGCCATGACGTTGGAGCCGGCGCATGGCGCATCCATCGACGCCATGGTGGCCGACCTTGATGCCTGCGCGCGCCGCATGGCCCAGGCCACGGGGCGCGCTCCGCTGATCGTGGCGCACAGCATGGGCGGCCTGGTGGTGCGGGCCTGGCTGGGGCAACTGTCGGCGCAGGAGCGCCCGCAACTGGCGGCCCATGTGGTGACGCTGGCCACCCCACACCGTGGCACCTGGATGGCGCGCTTCGCCCATGGCCTGCCGGCGCTGCAGATGCGCATGGACAGCGCCTGGCTGCAGCGCCTGGGGCCGCCGCCCTCGGACGTGCCCTTCAGCTGCTGGTGGAGCTGCTGCGACAACATCGTCTTTCCATTCCCCGTGGCCACGCTGCCGGGGCAGGATGCGCACCGCCTGGACGATGTGGCCCATGTGCAGCTGGTGTTCGACGAGCGCGTCTGGCGCTTTTGCCTGGCGCTGCGCGAGCGGCTTGAGGCTGCAGATTCCTGCAGCGCCGATTCCTACAGAGCGACCTCGCCCGGCAGCAGCGCATCTGCCGCGACGGTGGGCTGATCGCGCAGCTGGCGGTACAGCGGCTCGAAATCGGCGGCCGTGAGGTCGAACAGCTGCTGCAGGTCGTCGATCACGAAGTAGGTGTGCTGGTAGCTGTCGATCTTGTAGAGCGTGCGCATGGCGCGCTCCAGCGACAGCGGCAGGCGCTGCGGCTCGGGGCTGCGCACCGAGTAGTTGAGTTCGCCCGATGAACTGAGAATGCCCGCGCCATAGGCGCGCAGGCCGCCCTGCTCGCGGATCAGGCCGAATTCGATGGTGTACCAGTACAGGCGCGACAGCATCTCGCAGGCGCCCAGCTCGGCCGCCTTGAGCCCGCCTTGGCCATAGGCCTGGATGTAGTCCGCGATGACGGGGTTGAACAGCAGCGGCACATGGCCGAAGAGGTCGTGGAAGACATCGGGCTCGACGATGTACTCGAACTCCTCGGGCTTGCGGATCCAGTCCGTGACCGGGAATTTGCGGTTGGCCAGCAGCGAGAAGAAGGGCACTTCGGGAATCAGCCCGGGCACGCCGACGATCTCCCAGCCCGTGGCGCGGCGCAGGCGCTCGTTGACTTCCTCGAAGCGCGGAATGCGGTCCTTGGCGCCCAGCGAGGGCAGGGCGTCGATGAAGTGCTGGCTTGCCAGGCCCGGCAGCAGGGCGGACTGGCGCTCGTACAGGCGCCGGTAGGTGTCGTGGTCGGCCTCGGTGTAGGCGTCGTAGTCCTGCGCGCAGGTGTAGTCGTCGCTGGCGCGGCTGTAGTCGCCGCGCGGGGGGCGGTCGGCCTGGCCGTAGACCACGGGTGCCACACCGGGGGAGTGGGCGGG